>CAZXBE010000009.1:0-27862 GCA_964638565.1 uncultured Chitinophagaceae bacterium | reverse complement strand
ACCACTATACTAAAAACGGCTGCATACGATAATTGAAAGCCCGCATCCCATAGGAAAAAGGGGTCATACGTCAATAATAAAAAAGCAGATGCTGCAAGATTATTATAAATAGACGTTTGTTTATTAAACGTTTGCCCCAAAATAATACAACTAAACATAACTGCCGAACGCAGTACAGAAGGAGAAGCTCCTGACAACCAAGAAAACATCCATAAACCAATTAATAGTACAACAGGTTTAACCCAACGAGTTAGTTTAAACCGGGTAAATGGTTTTAGCAATAATAATAATAATGCGTAAATAACGCCCAAGTGTAATCCACTAATAGCAATAATATGCACTACGCCTGTGTTGCTGTAAGCCTGTACCAAATCTTTATCCAGATCTTCTTTATAGCCAATTAATAACGCTTCTGCAATGCCTTGTGCAGAAGATGGAATATATTGTTTAAGTAATTGTATAATATGTTTTTGTTGATTAAATATACATTTAGAAAGCCATGAAATGGTGGCATCAACTTTTAATGGTACGTATTGATTGTTGCGTATAAATGTTTGATGAAATATCCCTTGTCGTGCACAATATTCACTATAATTGAATGCTGCAGGATTACCTGTTCCTTGTATAGATTGAAGTTTTGAATTGATCAAGCATAAAGTTCCCAACTGAAAATTAGTTGGTTGTATGTTGTTAGCGATATATACTAAAGCTTTTCCTGTGGTATGGTGCAGCATCCCATTTTTAACAATTCCATCAACTTCCATCTGCGTTTTATATGATTTATTTTTGGATGTAAGTGGTTCTATTAAATGTCCAACAACCGTATCGCCTGATTGATATATATGCCCATACCAAGAAGGTCTAGTTCGAACATCATTATAGTGCATTATTAAAGCTCCTGCCCCTATGAGTAACAATACAACTGACAAACCCGTAACACAATACCATTTTACTTTCCAACTAAAAGACAACAGTTCATATAAAATGTATAATATAGCACCCACTAAAAAAATTATCCAATAAAAAAGGCTTGAAAAAGAAGTATAGTATTGTAGCAAAATTCCAAAAATTAAAAAAGGCAGAAGTCGTAGAAATGGGGCTTTTGTCCATAAGAGTATTGAATATTGTTGCATAATCGGTTAAGGACTCTGTTGTAAAAGAAAGGTATAGGAACATAAATAAATAGCAGAATGAATAACCGCATAAATTCGAATACGCATTACATTTGCAATAAGTTTTACTATTATGATCAGCGAGCAACGCAAAAAAATTCACCCACATAAATTCGCTTTGTGGATAGCAATAGGTAGCATTATTATGATGTTTGCAGCTTTTACAAGTGCCTATATTGTAAAAAAAGGGCAATCTAATTGGTTGTCTTTTGAACTTCCTGCCATATTTTGGTATTCTACTTGTGTCATTTTAATAAGCAGCATAACGATGCATTTTGCGCTCAAAAGCTTTCGCAATAGAGCAATGCAGCAATACAAAATGTTGATAACTATAACCGTCTTATTAGGATTGGCTTTTGTTACATTACAGTGGTTGGGGTTTATAACACTACAACAAAAAGGTATACTCTTATTAGGCAACAACAGCAATGCTTCTGCATCCTTTTTAGGTGTTATCAGTGGTATGCATATAGTGCATGTTTTAGGGGGAGTTATTGCGTTAATGATTATTCTTTTTAAATCATATAGCAATGGAACTAAAAACTATAATAATGTTGTCCCCATAGAAATTGTAAATACATATTGGCATTTTGTAGATCTATTATGGATTTATCTTTTTATTTTCTTTAAAATGATCGGTTAGTGGTGCTATAAATAAGGGTTTGTAAAAAAACCCTGAACTTTATTACATTTGCAAAAAATATTTTTTTTCATGTCTACAGCAGCATCAACTTCCACAAAATGGTGGAGCGGCGGAAAAAGTCCTTTTAATGTAAGTTATGGCAAGTTAATGATGTGGTATTTTTTAATGAGCGACGCCTTTACATTTGGTGCTTTTCTTATTGCCTTATGGACTACTCGTTTTTCCCTTCCATCTTGGCCAGACCCTAATCATGTATTTAGCTCTGTTCCTTTTTTAGAAGGAGCAAATCTACCTTTAGTGTTTGTGAGTATCATGACATTTGTTTTGATTATGAGTTCCGTAACAATGGTGCTGGCCGTACAAGCTGGACATAATAATGATAAAAAAGCTACTGCCAAATGGATGATTTGGACAATTATTGGTGGTTTCATCTTTCTTGCTTGCCAAGCTTGGGAATGGACACATTTATATCATGAAGGAGCCTGGTGGGGGCGTATTCCAACTGAAGCGGGCAGTCATTTTTTAAACAGAGATGGGTCCATACCAACCACAGCTTTTAGTAATTTCTTTTTTACTATTACGGGTTTTCACGGGTTTCATGTGTTGAGTGGTGTTGTAATTAATATTATCATATATATTAATGTTATAAAAGGAACGTACGAAAGACGAGGCCATTATGAAATGGTCGAAAAAGTAGGTTTATATTGGCACTTTGTAGATTTGGTTTGGGTATTTGTATTTACTTGTTTTTATCTTTTATAATAAAAAATGAACGTTGAAATTATACAATCAGGTAATGACTCAGATACCATCGTTTTTAAAATCAAATTAATAGAAAAAGAATTACGACAAATTAAAGCTCAAGTATAAAATTTTGATATTATGTCAAACATTCAAACAGCAGCACAAACTGAACATACACACAAGAATGGAATAAAACGCATTTGGAAAGTATTTTGGATTTTACTAGGTATCACACTTTTTGAAGTTGTATGGGGTATGAATATAAGCCACCAGATGCCTAAATGGGTTAACGCACTATTTTTTTTATCGCTAACATTCGTAAAAGCTGGTTATATTGTTGCTGACTTTATGCACTTGCGTCATGAGGTAAAAAATTTAATTAAAACCATTCTTATTCCTTTATTATTATTTATATGGTTTGTGATTGCTTTTTGTTGGGATGGCAACTCTTGGCAAGAGCTGAGAACAAAATACAAAAAAACCAGTGAACCCAAAATATCAGCTCCTGCTCATACAAATAAGGATGCGGAAAAATAAGGATGTGTATTGTTGATGTTATGTTTTAATAAATCAATTATAACCATCGCATAGCGGTGGTTTTTAATTTTATTGTAAAAAAAATGAATAAAACAGCTATCAGAGCGCTTCTTATTGCTATCATATTACCCGTAAGTAGCTATTTTATTGTAAAATATTACAGCGAGGATGCTGTAATAATGCCTAAACATTTTTATTATGACACTATACTTACTACTACAGAAAATGGAAAAGTTTTAACAGATACGATATGGCACCACGTACAGAATGTATGTTTAACAAATCAATTGGGGAAAAAAATAAACCTAGATGATATAAAAGGAAAAATAATTGTTATTGATTTTTTCTTTACCCGTTGTCCTTCTATTTGTCCTACATTAACAAAGAACATGTACAAACTACAACAATCATTTAAGAACCCTAGTGGTAAAAATGTGGCGGATACTATGATTGTGCAATTTCTTTCTTTTAGTGTGGATCCAGAAAGGGACTCTGTACCAGTCTTAAAAATCTATGCCGATAAATATAACGTTGATCACGAAAGCTGGTGGATGCTAACAGGCAATAAAAAAATTATTTATGATTTTGGTATCAACGAATTAAAACTAGGTATGGTAGATGGCGAAGGTGTTGACACGAGTTTTATTCATACTGAAAAATTTGTATTATTAGATAAAGAACATATTGTACGTGGATATTATAACGGATTAGATACTACTTCTCTAGCTTACTTAGCAGAAGACATAGGGAAATTGATGATGGAAAAAAACAAACATCAGAAAAGAAATTTATTTAGAAAGTAATTTCTTTAACTAACAGGAAAATGGTAACTATTATTTTGTATGCTTCAGTCCTCTATTAAAAAAAATGACCGACAAGCCAAATGGGTTATTCGTATTATTTCTGTAACCGTTTTTGTTGCGGTGGCACTGTTGTCTAAATTTAAATTGAAATTTGATTTAGCATTCAATGTTCATGTTTTTGCTACTATCAATGCAGGCATAAATGCAGTTGTATCTATATTATTAATTGCTGCATTGATTGCAGTTAAACAAAAAAAGTATCTATTGCATAAAAGTATAATGTTTATAGCTATTATTTTATCTTCACTGTTTTTAGTATCCTATATCTGTCATCATTTATTAGCAGGAGAAACAACATTTGGTGGGCAAAATGCCTTACGCTATATATATTACTTTATACTAAGTACACATATTATATTAGCCGCCATTATTCTTCCATTTATACTATTTACAGCATATCGCGCATTAACAGGCGAATGGAACAAACATAAAAAAATAGCCAAATATACCTGGCCATTATGGTTATATGTAAGTATTACTGGTGTTTTGGTTTATTTATTGATTAGTCCATATTATAATTGATGTATTAAAAAAAAACTACAAACTCAATTCCGTAACCGGATCCCAAAACAATACTGAAAAATCTACAACAGTATCTTTTTTTATTTTAACACCTTCTTTTTTTAACAATTCTTCCATTTGTGTAGAAGTAGCAAAATGATGCTTTCCTGTTAACATTCCATTTCTATTTACTACGCGGTGTGCAGGAACTTTGGGTTTCAGATTATGTGCTGCATTCATAGCCCAACCTACCATACGAGCACTTAACCGAGTACCTAAATAAGCAGCTATAGCGCCATAACTGGTAACACGGCCTTTTGGAATTAATCGTACTACATCATATACATTCTGAAAAAAATCTTTCTCTTTTTTTATATCAGTGTATGTAGTTGATATCCTAGTGTTCTTTCTTTTCAATAATTATTGATTAAAAGATAAGAAATAAAGCTTACAATATTCAATTATCAACCATCCATACTTGGCTACAAGTACGATCTATATTGATTATTATAGTTTTTCATATAACATCCTCAACTTTTCCCTCGTCATTATTTTTTCCCAATCCTTTCCTAAAGCATTTTCCCATAAAGGTTTCATGTTTAGCGATACGTTTATCATTATATCAAATTGCTCGTTGGTTAATCCTTTGCAAATATTGGTTGGAATATGAATTTTATTTTTTTCTACCATTTGTTTAAATATGTCAACACCTTTAGGATAGTACTCTTGTAAATGATTCATTACGATGCAATTACCTATGCCATGTTTGATACCCAACAAATAACTCAACCCATAACTTATGGCATGTGCTACGCCTACTTGAGAGTACGCAATACTCATACCTCCTGCATAAGAAGCCATCATCAATTTATCATCCGATTCTTCATCCGAAGTATTTTTTTCAAGAAATACCTGCTCACATAGTTGTAGTGCTTTCTCTCCATAACTTTTACTAAATTCATTTAAATAGGTTCCTTCTAAACTTTCAATGCAATGAATATAACAATCCATACCTGTATAAAAACGCTGATCAAGTGGCACATCAACTATTAAAGCCGGGTCTAATACAATTTGATTAAAGGGTGTGAAATCAGAATTCATTCCCAATTTTTTGGTGGGGCCTGTTAGAACGGTTGTGCGACTTACTTCTGCTCCTGTTCCACTCAAAGTAGGGATTCCAACTTTGTATACACCAGGATATTTTACCAAATCCCATCCTTGATAATCGGCCGAGGAACCAGGATTATTCATCATTAATGAAATGGCTTTTGCTAAATCCATGGTAGAACCTCCACCAATGCCAACAATACCACTTATTGTTCCAAATTCTTCTTTTATTGATTTTGTTAGCGCATCAACTTGTGTTGTTTTGGGCTCATGGGTAACATCAGCCAAAATAATTTTGTCTTTTCCTTTTAATGGGAGTTTCTGCAATAAAGGTTTTTCTTCAAAAAAATGATCTACTAAAAAAATTATGGGTGCGTTTGTAGATCTATGTGGTGTAAGTATTTGATCTAACTGATTTAGGCTACCTCGACCATAAATCACATAATCTACCATTTTAAAATTGCGAAAAGACATTTCAATTATTTTGAATTAGAAATTTTAAATAAAAAGTATCTCTTCTGTTCTTATAAATTCAAAATGGAACATTTAAAATTTAGCACAACAACAATCTATCCATTCATGCTGGCTAAGAATTCAGCATTGTCTTTTGTTCCTTTTATGCGCTTCAGAAGCTCTGCCATAGCTTCTTCTGGTTTCATATCTGTAAAATAATTACGTAATAAATGAATTCGGCTTAGTACATCTTTATCCAACAATAAATCATCACGTCGAGTAGAAGAAGCAATTAAATCAATGGCAGGAAAGATCCGTTTGTTTGCTAATCGTCTATCTAGTTGCAACTCCATATTTCCTGTTCCTTTAAACTCTTCAAAGATAACCTCATCCATTTTAGATCCTGTTTCTATAAGTGCGGTTGCTAATATGGTTAGTGATCCGCCGTTTTCGATTTTACGTGCTGCTCCAAAAAATTGTTTTGGTTTTTGCATAGCATTTGCTTCTACGCCACCACTCAATACTTTACCTGATGCTGGAGAGACGGTGTTATGTGCACGAGCTAATCTGGTGATAGAGTCAAGTAATATCATTACATCGTGTCCGCACTCTACTAATCGTTTAGCTTTTTGCAACGCAATGCTAGAGACTTTTACATGTTTTTCGGCAGGCTCGTCAAATGTAGAAGCAATTACTTCTGCTTTTACACTTCGTTCCATATCAGTTACCTCTTCTGGTCTCTCATCTATCAGCACAACCATTAAATATACTTCCGGGTGATTTTTTGCTATAGCATTTGCCACTTCTTTAAGTAACATGGTCTTTCCAACTTTAGGTTGTGCTACAATCAGCCCCCGCTGTCCCTTTCCAATAGGTGTAAAAAGATCCATCATTCGAGTACCATAATTCGTAGTCGTTGTAAACAAATTTAGCTTTTCATGAGGGAATAGGGGTGTTAAATAATCAAAAGGGACACGATCTCTCACATCCTCAGGTAGTTTACCATTAATCGTTTCTACTTTCAATAAAGCAAAATATTTTTCTCCTTCTTTTGGAGGGCGCACAGATCCGGCAACAGTATCACCCGTTTTCAATCCAAACAATTTTATTTGAGAGGGAGATACGTAAATATCGTCCGGAGAAGATAAATAATTATAATCGCTAGAACGTAAAAAACCATATCCGTCTGGCATCATTTCTAATACCCCTTCTGCATTGATAACACCTTCAAACTCAATATTAAACGGTTGTTCTTTGACAAAGCTTTGATCTTTTTTAAATAGCTGCTTAACAAATGACGGAATAGAAGTATCATCCACAGAAAGCTCTTCTGTTGTTGCATCTATTTTAGCTTTTTTATCTGCATCAGATAAATTAGTGACAAGCACGGTTTCTTCTTCTGTAGATTTAAGTTTCGTGTTTTTTTTATGAGTAGTAGACAATTTATCTTTTTCAGGATCTAGTTTTTTACGCTCTTCTTTCACTGGCTTTGAAGACTCAATAATAGCCTCTTCTGTGGAAATAGCTGTGGTGGTTTTTACAGTTCGTTTTCTTTTGGGCTTACTTTCATCGTCATCATTATTATTATTGTTAATTGTTCCCTCGGAAAGCGCCTGTCTGTCTAAAATTTTATAAATAATAGCTTGTTTATCTAGTTGTGTAATGTTGGGGATATTTAGTTGTTCGGCAATGTCTACAAGTTCTGGTAAGAGCATGTCATTGAGTTGGAGGATATCATACATAAGAAAGAGAAATATTTTATGTCAAAAAGAAAGAAATGTTAAAATAGTTGATGAATTTTATCGAAAAGGGTGTTACTGACGAACTTTGGAGCAGAAATACAATCAGTGTGTTTCCGGTGCAATATTACATGTTTTTTTTTATTTTGTAAAAAATTTTAGATTAGGAATGGATTGTATTGCTTTTCATATCCGATAGTTGTTGTTGGTCCATGGCCTGAGTACACCACCGTGCTATTAGGTAATAGCCACAGTTTTTCTTTTATAGATTGTATTAAGGTTTGATGATCTCCTCCTGGCAAGTCTGTTCTACCTATGCTTTCCTTGAATAAAACATCACCACCCATCAACCATTCTTGTTGTTCATTATATAAGCAAATACTACCCGGCGAATGCCCAGGTGTGTGCAGCGTTATTAGAACATCTTTTCCAACAGTAAAGATATTTCCTTCTTTTATATAATGTACTTGACCAGAAAATGATTTGGCTTCTAATTGATATAGTGCTGCAACTTCTGGCAAACGATCTAATATAGGTTGTTCATATTGATGAATGTGTAAAGGTAAATTATATGTATGATTAATGTACTCGTTGCCCCATACATGGTCTATATGACAATGTGTGTTAATGAATAAGGTGGGTGTTAATCCATTGTCTTTAATAAAATTAAATAATTCTTTTTCTTCGTTATTACTATAGCAACCTGGATCAATAATCACACATTTTTTCTCTTCGTTATATAGTATGTATGTATTTTCGGAAAACGGGTTAAATGTAAATGTTTTGATATGAAGCATATGTCGTTTTGTTAATAATACAAGGATGCGTTTGGGCTTGATATGTATATTTCTTTAGCAGATGATTTAGCGACTCGCCACGGCAACTTTAAGAGATTATTATTTAACCTGATATAAAAAAGCTAGAGTGTGTTGGGTTTATTTTGAAATAATTTTGAATACTTACCTACATATACAAGACTACTAATAATATGTATGATTAACAGAATAGAGTAGATCAACAGTGTGATAATAACAGCACGAAGAATTTCTCTAAAATTTATTTCTTGCATATCACCACTCACCTCTTTATACGCATTGTTCAATATTGTATCCATTATACTAGGATTAGAAAGAAAGTTAGCACATCCCAATATCATTAATAAAGCAAATACCAGCCCTACAAACCCATTTACTTTAATCCAATCTCTTGTACGATCTGGTAGAGTGTGTTGTTGATTAACAATATTGTTTAGCTTAAAGCAAAGTGTGATGTAGATAGCCACACCTGAGGAAATAAAAAAGACAATCAACATTATGGGTTGAAAGCCAGCCTTTACAACATTTAAAAGCATACTTATTAGAATGAGATAAGCAAAAACGCTTAATAATACAGTTCCTATTTTGTACAATAATGGGATACGCATATATTAATTTTTGGATGATTTAATTTGTATGTTTAACTCTTGTAACTGAGTTGCATCAATCGTTTTTGGTGCATCTAACATTACATCTCTTCCACTATTATTTTTAGGAAACGCAATGAAGTCGCGAATGCTTTCACTTCCACCTAGTAAAGCACACAATCTATCAAATCCAAATGCAATGCCGCCATGTGGTGGAGCACCATATTCAAAGGCGTTTAGTAAAAACCCAAATTTATGTTGTTGTTCTTTTTCGTTTATACCTAATGCGACAAACATTTTTTCTTGTAATGTACGTTGAAAAATGCGTATAGACCCTCCGCCTATTTCTGTTCCATTTAATACAATATCATAAGCGTTTGCCTTAATTAATCCATATTTACTTTTATCGCTTAGCCATTCTATATGTTCTAATTTAGGCGATGTAAAGGGGTGGTGTCGTGCAACCCAACGTTGCAGTTCTTCATTGAACTCCAGTAGTGGAAAATCAACTACCCATAAAAATTTAAATAGTTGATTATTGCGTAATCCAATCCTATTGCCCATCTCGAGGCGTAATTCGCTCATGGCCTTTCTGGTTAAATCTTCCTTACCAGCTAATATTAAAATTAGATCTCCTACAGTAGCATTCGCTTGTAAAGCTATTTTTTGTAAATGTTCTGTAGTATAAAATTTATCTATACTGCTTTTATACGTACCGTCTGTGTTACATTTAATATATGCCAATCCGTGCATGCCTATTTGTGGACGTTTTACCCAATCCGTTAATTCGTCTATTTGCTTGCGTGTATATTCACTACAACCTTTAGCTACAATAGCCAACACAGTTTCGGCTTCATCAAATATTTTAAAGTTAACACCTCCTAAAATTGTTCCTTTATTATTGGTAAAGGGTGACTTTAGATTTTGAATCCGCATATCAAATCGAATATCAGGCTTATCATTTCCATAATTCATCATAGCTTCATCCCAAGTTATTCGAAGAAAATTTTCTGTAATGTTTATACCTTTTACTTCTTGTATAATATGCTTTGTTAGGCCTTCAAACATTTGTAGAATATCTTCTTGTTCTACAAAGCTCATTTCGCAATCAATTTGAGTAAACTCGGGCTGTCTATCTGCTCTTAAATCTTCATCTCTAAAACATTTTACAATTTGATAGTATCGATCATACCCACTCACCATAAGCAATTGTTTAAACGTTTGTGGTGATTGTGGTAAGGCATAAAACTCTCCTTCATGCATTCGAGAGGGTACTACAAAATCTCTTGCTCCTTCGGGGGTTGATTTTATAAGGAATGGCGTTTCTATATCTATAAACTGATTATTATGCAAATAATTTCGAGCTGCTCTATTAACGGCATAGCGCAGTTCCATATTTTTTTTGAGAATATTTCGACGTAGGTCTAGATAGCGGTATTTCATACGTAAGTCTTCCCCCCCATCGGTTTCGTCTACAATAGTAAAAGGAGGTGTGGTGGCGCTGTTTAAAATAGTGAATGAGGAAACGGTTATTTCAATATCCCCAGTGGCAATATGTGGGTTTTTATTACTGCGCTCCCTAACAATACCTTTTACTTGTATAACATATTCACGTCCTAAAGGATTTTTTTCTAATGATATATTGTATGATTCATCAAACACCAACTGTGTAATGCCATAGCGATCACGCAGATCTACAAAGGTTATAGATCCAAATTTGCGTAGAGTTTGTACCCAACCAGCTAGTGTTACAGCTTGTTCTATGTTGTTTATGCGTAATTGCCCACAAGTATGCGTTCGAAACATGCTTTTAATTAATGTTTTATTGACACAGCAAAAGTAACACGCTACGGCTTCACTATCAAACAATTATTCTTATAGCTTTGTAGAAGTATTGATAAATAAACAATGTTATTTTATCATTAATTTTTTATCTCGCCTGTTTTAACGGATTAGTAAGATTACATTTGTTTCCCAAATTTTTTACAATGAGTGCCTTTAATAATTTTATTAAAATTTTTACTCCTAAGAATACGGTTTTTTACAAAATGTTTGAAGATGTTGCGGATACTGTCGTCAAAATGAGTGATATCTTAAACACCATGGTACAAGAATCAGATGCTGATAAACGTTTAGCACTAGTAGGTGCTATAGAAGAATTGGAGCATGTTAATGACGGGCATACGCATCAAATTTTTACGGAGCTAGGTAGAAATTTTATTACCCCATTTGATAGAGAGGATATTCATTATTTGGCTATTGCATTGGATGATATTGCAGATTATATTTACTCCGCTGCTAAAAAAATTAATATTTACCGTATTAATCCGAATGATACAGGCATTTATAAAATGGCTCAACTTATTGAGTATGGTGCTAGGCAAATACAAATTGCCATACATGAATTGCGAAATATGAAGAATTTGCGTAAGATTACAGATGCGCTTGTTCGTGTAAATGACATTGAAAATCAAGCAGATGATGTATTTGATTTAAGCATTGAAGCTTTGTTTCAAAATGAACAAGACTTTAAAGAGCTTATTAAAAAAAGGGAGATTTATCAGGTACTGGAGGTAGCTACAGATAAATGTGAAGATGCTAGTAATGTAATTGAATCTATCATCATCAAATACGCATAATCAACTAAAAATACCGGAAGCTTATGACGCTATTAATTGTGGTTATTGCATTGGCATTAGTGTTTGATTACATTAATGGTTTTCATGACTCTGCAAACTCTATTGCAACTATTGTTTCTACAAAAGTGCTTACCCCTTTTCAAGCAGTATTGTGGGCAGCGGTATTTAACTTTGGAGCTTTTTTTATATTTACAGAACATAGAGTAGCAGGCGCTATTGCTAATACAGTATACCCTGAATTTGTTGATTTATATGTAATATTGGCTGGTTTATCGGCAGCTATTATTTGGAATTTAATTACTTGGTGGTTTGGGATTCCATCCAGCTCATCGCATACGCTTATAGGAGGCTTTATAGGTGGGGCTTTTGCTAAAGTAGGATCTTTTAAAGTAATTGTAATGTCTAAACTGTTAAAAACAATTGCTTTTATATTTTTATCACCTCTTATTGGTATGTTATTAGCCTTTATTATCACATTAATTTTTATTTGGCTTTTTCGAAAGAGTAATCCGTATAGAGCAGAACGATGGTTTAAAAAATTGCAATTAGTCTCTTCTGCTGCATTTAGTTTGGGGCATGGTGGTAATGACGCACAAAAAGTAATGGGAATTATTTCGGTTGCTTTAGTAGCTGAAGGTATTATACCTAATGCAGGAGAAATACCTTTGTGGGTAGTTTTATCTTGTTATGCAGCTATAGCATTAGGCACTATGAGTGGAGGATGGAAGATTGTAAAAACAATGGGAACACGAATTACAAAAGTTACACCACTTGAGGGTGTATGTGCTGAAACAGCTGGTGCCAGTACCCTTATTTTAACAGAAGCTTTAGGCATTCCCGTAAGCACTACCCATACCATTACCGGAGCTGTAATTGGCGTAGGTGCCACCAAACGCTTATCTGCTGTGCGTTGGGGTGTTACCATAAATTTAATATGGGCTTGGATTTTAACTATTCCCGTTAGTGCATTAATGGCTATTGGTATTTATTATATTATAAAGTTATTTGCGTAACAGCTCATTTTTACATGTTCAATATCCATTAATATAACATGAAAAAAATTTTAGTAACAGGGGGATGTGGTTATATAGGTGCGCATACTATTGTCAATCTCATAGAAAATGGCTTTGAGGTAATTTCTATAGATGATCATTCTCGCTCAACACCAAAGCTCCTTGATGGTGCTCAAAAGATTACAGGAAAAAACATCAAAAATTACACTGTTGATCTAAAAAATTTAGCCGCCACTCAATCTATTTTTAAAAACCATACAGATATTGTTGGCATCATTCATTTTGCAGCCTATAAAGCCGTGAATGAATCTGTTGAGCAACCATTGTTGTATTATGAAAATAATTTATTATCGCTCATTCATATTTTGAAATGTGTAGCCGAATTTCAGATTCCCTATTTTGTTTTCTCTTCCTCCTGTACAGTGTACGGAAATCCAGATGTAATGCCCGTTACAGAGCAAAGCCCACTTAAACCTGCTGAGTCACCCTATGGCGCCACAAAACAGATGGGAGAACAAATAGTAACCGATTTTTCTAAGGTACATCATACAAAAACCATTTTACTACGTTATTTCAATCCTGTTGGAGCACATCCAAGTGGATTAATTGGAGAAATTCCCATTGGCAGACCGGCTAATTTAATTCCTGCTATTACCCAAACAGCCATTGGAAAATTACCTACGATGCAAGTATACGGCAATGATTATTCTACTCGTGATGGATCTTGTCTAAGAGATTTTATTCATGTATGCGATATTGCACATGCGCATACATTAGCTATTCAGTATTTACAAAAAGGAGATAAAAATGCTTTGTGCGAAATATTTAATTTAGGTACAGGAAATGGCGTAACAGTGCTAGAAGCCATTAAAGCTTTTGAGAAAGTAAGTGGAACAGCCTTAAATTATAGTATAGGCGCTCGAAGGCCTGGAGACATTGTAGCCATTTACGCCAACAATGATTATGCCCGTAGAACATTACATTGGAATATTGAGTATTCCCTAGATGATATGATGCGTACGGCCTGGCAATGGGAACAAAAATGCACTAACAAAACCTAATTGAGCTATAATAATTTACTCGAATTATTGTTTATTTTATTGCTAAAAATGAATCCAGTTCCAACGTAATTTTCCTTGAGAGAATTCTATAGAAGGGGACGGAAATTTAAACGCATTTAAAGCAAAAAAAACAGCTTTTAAAAATTTGCTTTTTGTTTTAATACGTGTAAAATCAATATCTGGGGCTATATAAAATTGCCTATATCTACTCCAATCATTTCTTATAACAAGATTTTTATTTATATCTGTCCAAGCATTAGCATACGGTCCAAATAGATTTTCCGCTCCGTAACCAACAGCCAAGTTTAACCAATTAGGCAATTTGCTTTGTTTAAAAAAAGATTTTAAGTTAATACTTAGCCAATAGGTTTGGGCATTGTAATCTTTAAACATTCTTTCAGGCAAACTTCTTCCATACAGTTGGTTGCTACGTTCATTAAGCTGTTCATCAGTATATTTTTTTTTATGGAAGGAAAATTTATAAGAAATGCGTTGCTCGCCCCATGCAAGTTCTTGACTTATCAGCAAACCGCTTCCTAATGTATTAGCTGCAAAATCGCCCCAACTCCACCCCCACTCTGCACTAAAGCCATCTAATATTTCAATAGTTGTTTGGTATGCGGCGCCCGTTAACCCACCCATCCAGATGCTTTTATTTTTGGACATCCCTGTCCATTTCCACATCTCTAAACCAGCACGACTTTCTATATAAGCACTATAGGCATGCCCCACTTTATCCACTTGCATCCATTCTTTATTGTCGTTTATAAAATGGAAATTTGTTTGGGGATAATTTTTATACCAAATAGTATACAAGCCTGCCAATGAGCCTACATAACCAACAATATGTGCTCCTGCAACCCACGTAACACGTTGCTTGTTTACTGTATTTATTATGGTTGAAGCAGTATTAAAATTAAAAATTTGTACAGTCGAATCCACACTGGATTTTATATTAACAGAATCTTGAGAAAATGCCTGATTGCACAATAGTAGTGTACAAAAAATGAAATAACATAAGGTTTTGAACAGTTGCATGATATTAGGTAGCGGGTTGTATTAGCTTGAAGCAATTTTTTATAATTAGAATGTTGAATGCTTGTTCCGTTTTACAGGGCTCCCCGTCAATATGTAAGGGGGCCAATTGTATGTTTCTAATTTTTAATGTTGGCGTTTGGAAATAAATAATATTTTTTTTCTGTAACTGCTCCGCTAAGATAGTCATTTTCTTTTTAGCTCTTAACTGCTTAAGAATAGTAAATGGCAAAAAAAACTTATTCATTTTTTGTATTATTACAATATCTAAAAGGCCATCGCTAAGACTTGCCTGTGGAGCAATAGTAACTTGGTTTCCAAATTGGTTACTATTTGCAATACTGATTAAAAAAGCCCTCACTTTAAAATGAAAATCGTTTAATTGAATTTCAAAATGGTACGCATCCGCTTTAAAAAAATGTAAAAAAGATTGGTGAATGTAAGTAAACAAACCGCGCCTTTTTTTATTGGCAAAGCTATTGGCTACAACAGCGTCAAATCCTAAACCAGACAAAGCGCATGAAAATTGATTATTGATATAAAACGCATCAATATGATTGGCATGGCCATCAAAAATAACTTGTAATGCTTGGGGTATTTTTTTAGGAATTTTTGCAGCAAATGCCAAACTATTGCCAGAGCCGCAAGGTAAAATGCCAAACTGAATAGGTAGGTGCTTTAAAGAAGCTAGTATATGATTAAGGGTTCCATCGCCACCAACAGCTACAACATCTGTAATATTTTCTGTGTTAATTTTTTGTATTAATGTTTCATAATTGCCAGAGGAGTTGGCATGTATAATTTCAAAAGGAATATTTTTTGCTGTTGTTTGTTGATGTATATATTTTTCTATAACATCCTTTTTTTTTGTTCCAGCAATGGGGTTAATAATATAAATAATTTTTCTGGTCATATAGTTAACATTTATTATTAAGTACAGTGAACACAAATTAAACAACTTATACCGTTTTTGAGAATAGCAAAAGATCGTAATAATAAATACATTGATCTAAATATTAAAGTGTGTAGCTTATGTTAACCAAAGTTGTGTTATAATTGCATTATATAACAATAGGTTTGTAATACAAACATTTCATGCAACATATTCTAACGCATATTTCATATCAAAACACTCATTCTTTTTCCTCTATTGTGTTGGATTATATTGATCAAGTACCTTTTCTAAGAGATTTTTATGCTTATCCTCCTAACATAGAAGGCATTGAAGCTTCCATAGAACATAGAAAGAAATATAAAACACCACGAAAAATTTTAGTACAGGCACTGCAAAAGCAATATAAAAAAGTGGAGCAACATAGTTTAGTAACTGAAAATATTCAACAACTATTATCGCCAAATACGTTTAGTATTTGTACGGCTCATCAACCTGCTATTTTTACGGGACGCTTGTACTTTATTTATAAAATTGCTCATGCTATTAAATTGGCTCAAGTACTATCTAAAAAAATTGCTCAATATCATTTTGTTCCTATTTATTACATGGGTAGCGAGGATGGAGATATAGAAGAGTTGGGCAATATTTTTTTACGGGGTAAAAGGTATGAATGGAAAACAGCGCAAACGGGAGCTGTAGGACGTATGAAAACCATTGGTCTCGAAAAATTAATTTCTGAAATAACAAGTATATTTAAAAATGAGCCTTTTATTCAAGAGTTAGAAGTACTTTTTATAAAAGCATATAAGGAACATGATACTATACAAGATTCCATGTTCTATTTAGTTCATGAATTATTTAAACAGTACGGTTTAGTAGTACTCATGCCAGATAATGTACTATTAAAACAAGCGTTTAGTCCTATTATAGAAAAAGAATTGACAACTCAATTTTCTAAAATATGTCTTAAAAAAACTATAACGGCTTTTCCAAAACAATATAAAATACAGGCAGAAGGACGGCCCATTAATTTATTTTATTTAGATGATAATAAACGAGAACGGATTGAAAAAATACAAGATACATACGTTGTAGAAAAACTAGGATTATCTTGGAGTGAAGAGGAAATGATTTTACTGGCCCATACACATCCAGAAAGATTTAGTCCTAATGTTATATTGCGCCCGTTATTTCAAGAAGCCATATTGCCAAACATTGCCTTTATTGGAGGAGGGTCTGAAATAGCTTACTGGTTAGAATTAAAAAATATTTTTGACGATTGCGAAATCCCATATCCTTTATTGTTATTACGCAATTCATTTTTAATAGTAGAAAATACTTGGTATAAAAATGCATTGGCATTGTTGGATAACCCTTCTTCTTTGTTCAGTAGCATAGAAGAACAGACTAGTAATTATGTTCGAATAAATAGCAAAAATGATTTAGTCCTAAAGAAAGTGCTTGAACAACATGCTCAGTTGTATAATGAGCTTGAGCAGAAAGCAGATAAAGTAGATGTGACACTATCTCAACATGTAAGAGCCTTAGAAGCTAAGTCACTTAAGCGATTGGAGTTATTAAAACAAAAAATGCTTAGGGCTGAAAAAAAACACTATAGCGATATTCAAAATAAGCTTGTTCAAATTCGAGAGGTTGTTTTTCCTAACAATGCATTGCAAGAAAGAGTCGACAACATAATCCCCTACTATGCCAAATGGGGTAGTAATTTTATTGATGCTATTGTTAAGCATTCGCTCACGCTAGAGCAAACGTTTAGCATTATGTCTATTGTATAAAACGCTGTTTTATTTCTTTTTGAAAGGCCACAATTGAAATAGTTTTATAAATCGGTGGTAATATTCTTTATTGAATAATTGAGAATCATGCATGGCTTTATATGTCAAAAAAATGCCCATAGGAATGAGTATAATACAAGATAACCACATTCCTAATAGTGGATTTAACACGCCTTCCTTAACTAATTTTTCTCCAAAAGTATCAATCCTTTGAAAAGCAATAAAAAAAAAGATAGCAAAAACCAATGGCATTCCTAATCCTCCTTTTCTAATGATAGAACCTAATGGAGCGCCAATTAAAAACAACACTATACAAGCAAAAGCTAGCGAGAATTTACGATGCCATTCTATTAAGTTTAATGTCAAATTTTCTGTTACAGATTTACTTTCAGTCTCAGAAAATTCTACTATATTCTTTAATACATTAATATTGTTTAATGCTGCATCATGTACATTCTTTAATGTAGTGTCTGGTATTAGCTTGTTGAAAGAACTAAGAGTAGACGGTTTTATTTGGGCAATGGTCGTACCTGTAGTTCCTAAATATTTAGCAAAGGTTATGTAACTAATCGTTTCTTTTTTTGATTTTTGAATTTGATTGTTATTCTTTTTTTGAAGTGAATCAATCACCTGATCTAATTGGCGTAGGCTAAGCATTTTATAATTGTCTTTAAACGCACTGTCTGATGTTTTGTTAAGCTTAAATGAACTTAAATCAAATACCTTTTTATATTCTTTAAAGTTTAGCCGTACTAAATCTGTTTGTCCATTAACATCAGTAGCTCTTTCTTGATAACGCCAACCTTTTATTAAATCAAACACAATACATTTTTTATCTGGCGTAACGCTCATTTTACCATCTTGAGCAAGCAGCACGTTATCTTGAAGTCCATATTCCTTTTCGTATATAATAACATTGTGAATGGTGCTACCATCAGCGTCTTTTTTACCAATTTTTATTATATAGCCATCAATCTTATCATAAAAAACGCCTTCTCTAATATCAAATGCCGGTTTTGATACTAAGATATCATATTTAAGTGTATTGAATTTAAGATTGGCTATAGGAATAATATTATTGCCAAAAAGAAAAGAAATGCCTGCAATAAAAACACTTATAATTAGCAATGGGCGCATAAAGCGAAGCAATGAAATACCTGCTGATTTTATAGCAACCAATTCGAATGTCTCTCCTAAATTACCCATTGTCATAATGGAAGAGAGTAGAGTGGCTAATGGTAGCGCTAATGGAACTATAGTAGCTGCAAAGTAAGCAGTTAGTTGCATTATTGTAAAAAAACTAAGGCCTTTTCCCACCAAATCATCAATATACAACCAAAAAAATTGCATCACTAGCACAAATACTGCTATAAAAAATGTAGCAATAAAAGGACCAATAAATGAACGAATAATAAGTTTGTCTAATTGTTTAAACACATATTCCCATTAACGACCAACAGCTAATACATTTTAGGTATTTCTTTTTCAATAATACGAATCATTAATTATTGATTATTAATTACCCAGCCTATGAAACAAGTCTTTTACCTGAGATTCCCAAAGTTGGCTCTGGTCTTGAATTTCATTTTTATTAGCAAAATCTTTTATAACTAATATGGTTTGATTGGTTATTTCTGATTTGTCTATACTGAATTCAAAAAATTCATCTTTAGATGAAGTAGTCCAATGAAAGCGAATAGATTTATCTTGTTCTTTTTCGACAATTTCTGCTTTTTCTGAAGATTCCTTCCATGAAAAAATAAATATATTATCCTTCTCATCTACTTTATCAGCAAACCATTCTTGCAACCCTGCTGGTGTAGAAAGAAATTCATATAAAATGCTCGGAGAACAACGCACAGGATACTCTAAGGTGTATAATTGCTTTTTACTCATTATTGATGAACTAATTTATCTTATTTAGTATGGTGAAATAATAGCAAAATACGTTAAGGACAAAATTTTTTTTGCTATTTTAATTCTAATAGGGGTTGCTGTAGGAAATAGCACAATCTATACGTTTATTGTTTTATCAATAAGATAGTGATTACGCTCTATTGCATTGCGTACAATTAATTCTCCTAAAAAGCCAGCTAAAAATAATTGCATACCCAATACAATCGCAATAAGGCCTACATAAAACAGAGGTCGCTCTGTCATATTATATTGAAGATATATGAACTTAGAAATAGCTAAATATATCCAGATACAAAAACCAATAAAAAAAGTAAGTGTGCCCCATAATCCAAAGAAATGCATAGGACGCTTGCCAAAACGTCCAACAAAAGTAATAGAGGTTAAATCTAAAAAACCATTTATAAAACGCTCCCAACCAAATTTTGTTTTACCATACTTACGAGCTTGATGGGTTACTACTTTTTCACCAACTTTTCGAAATCCACTCCATTTAGCCAAAACGGGTATGTATCGATGCATTTCGCCATATACCTCTATACTTTTAACAACTTTTTTCTTATATGCTTTTAAGCCACAATTAAAATCATGCAAGCGTATACCAGAAACTTTTCTGGTAGCAAAATTGAATAGTTTGGTAGGAATAGTTTTGGATAGAGGATCGTGTCTTTTCTTTTTCCAACCGCTTACCAAATCATATCCTTCTTCAATAATCATGCGCATCAAGTCTGGAATCTCTTCTGGGCTGTCTTGCAGGTCGGCATCCATGGTAATAACCACCTCTCCTTGGGCTGCTTTAAAGCCTTCATTTAAAGCAGCAGATTTTCCATAGTTTCGCTGAAATTTTATGCCTTTAATATTGGTGTTTTGTACACTTAATGTTTCTATAACACTCCAGCCATTATCCGTACTCCCATCATCTATCAAAATGATTTCATATTTCCATTGATGATTCGTGAGGACTTTTTCTATCCAATGACACAATTCCGGTAATGATTCTTCTTCATTAATTAAAGGAATAACAATAGAAAGATCCATTTTAGAAGAAATATTATGTGTAAATAGGCTTTTTCTTAGCTACTGCTGCGCTTAACAATGATGCAATTGCACCAACAAAAACATTAACAAATAAAGACGTGCCAGAAGTGATCAGTATAAAATTCTTATTGAGAAATAATATGGCGCTTTTGATTTTTTCTTCAGAAAAATTTTCTTTTTCCATTTGATCACGAGCTTGTTGTATAGCCTGTTCTTTTAATTCAGGAGATATAACGGTGAAAAGTAAAACAGAATACGCCATCATTACTAAAGCTATAACAGCAGTGGTTTTAAATCCATAACCAAATATTTTTCCAAAAATAACATTATTGGACATTTGTTTAGAATAATGTACCCCATTTAGTACTAAAGCTACTACTAATACTACAACAGGAGCAAACTTAAACCAGGATGCTTCATTAAAATTTGCCAATTGTGCTGTTGTTTGTATAGCTATCACTACCAAACTTATCAATAAACCTTTTATTAAACTAGACGTTATACTGGGCGTTTTTGTTGTTTCCATTCTGCATATTTTATGGGAATATTCCCAATTCTTTATAAGAAGTTCCTACCTTATTAATAGCCACCACATAAGCAGCAGTACGCATATCTGGTATTTTAGGATTGCTTTTCCATGCTTCCATAATCTCATACATAGAGCCTATCATGGTTTCTTCTAAACCAGAATTTACTAAATCAATTTCATCGGGCCCATGTTTAATTAATTCTCTTTCCTTTGAACCTACTTGTTTCCCAGTTAATAATTCTATTTGTTGTAAAATTTGTGTATTTAAATTTTCAGTAAACCGCTTTTCCATTCTACCATAGCGTACATGGCTCAAATTTTTTAACCATTCAAAATATGAAACGGTTACTCCGCCTGCGTTTAAATATGTATCAGGCACTACTACAACACCCATTTTACTTAATATTTCATCTGCTTCTGGTGTTAATGGCCCGTTGGCTCCTTCTCCAATAATTTTGGCTTTTATGCGAGATGCATTTTTGCCATCAATAACATTTTCTAAAGCTGCAGGAATCAAGACATCGCAAGCCATTTCTAGGGCTTCTGTGTTTTTAGTAAAATTAGTAGCACCGCTATAGTTTAATATAGATCCTGTGTTTTTACGATGATTAAATACAGCTTCTACATCTAACCCTTTATCACTCCATATAGCGCCTTCATATTCCGCAAGTCCCACAATAATAGCCCCTGCTTCTTGAAAAAATTTAGCGGCATGGTAACCCACGTTTCCTAGTCCTTGAACCACAATACGCTTTCCCTCAATACCTGTTGAAAGGCCCAGTTTATTCATTACTTCTTTTACATTGCACAACTCCCTAATACCATAAAATATACCACGACCTGTAGCTTCTTTACGACCTCTTACACCACCTTGTGCTACAGGTTTACCAGTTACACAAGCCATCGCATCAACTTCTCCAGGATTCATAGCTGCATACGTATCTAATATCCAAGCCATTTCACGTTCACCCGTTCCATAATCTGGCGCAGGAACATCATTGCCAGGTCCTATAAAATTTTTTTTGATTAATTCTGAAGTGTAACGTCTTGTAATTCTTTCTAAGTCAACAACACTATAATTTTTTGGATTGATTTTAATACCACCCTTTCCTCCACCAAAAGGAACGTTTACAATAGCACATTTATACGTCATTAATGCAGCTAAAGCCATTACTTCGTCTTGATCAACTTCTGCTGCAAAACGAATACCCCCTTTACAGGGTAATTTATGGTGTGAGTGTTGTGCACGATATGCTTCTATAACTTCTATTCTTCCATCACTCATGCGAACGGGAAATTTCATTCGATATACGCTATTACAGGCTTTAATTTGATCTAAAATACCTTGTTCGAAGGAAGTAAACATAGCAGCTTTATCAAAACTTCTTGTTACATTTTCAAAAAAACTATATGACATTGTTTTGCGATTTACATTTAATTAATATAAAAAATTAGGGTTTTTGCTGTTTTTCAAACTTGCGCATTTTTCTATCCAACTTAATTAGATAAAAAAACAAACCAGCAAGTATAGTTAACACAACCGCCACAACAACATAAATTTTCCCATTACTATGTAGCTGATCGGCCATTTCTGGTTTTGTTGTTTGTGCCATTATTTTAATGGTTGTTAAGAATAAGGCTGCAAAGCAAAGAAATATTTTTTGAATAATGGACATGTTTAACATTTTAATGTACGAAATAAGAAAATATAAAAATGTGCCAACGAAAGATATTATTGAAACTTAGGTTTTTTGAACATTAAATAATCGAATATGTAGGTTGGTTATCCATAATCCAAGCAACATCCATCCAGGAACGGCCAATAACCAAAATATCATTCGCATATGAACATCAGCGTCTTTAGCGCTAAAAGCTGGATTGCCTTGTCCGCCTGGATGTAAACTTTCTACCATTCGTGGAATAATCCATATAGTTGGAAAAAGCAAGGCAAAAGCGAAAATATTGTAAACAGCACCTATTCTTGCTTTATGTTCCGGATTCTCTATACTGTTACGTAGTACCAAATAGGCCAAATAAATTAGTAGTGCTATAGCAGCTCCAATTTGCTTAGGGTCGTTGCTCCAAGGAGCACCCCAAGTATAATTAGCCCATATCATTCCAGTAATTAAGCCTAACATACCAAACAAAATACCTGTATTTGCAAATTCAACACTGTGCAAGTTGTATGTTTCTTTGGGGTTGCGCAAATATTTTATGGCATACACTACCGATGTAATAAAGAAAATCATCATACAAAACCACATGGGCACGTGAAAGTAAAGATTGCGTATGGTTTCATTTAATATAGGTTTTGCAGGTACTTGCCCTATAAAACCTATAGTGCATATTCCTGTTAGCAAAAATACACATACTATTTTCCACCAATTTCTTTTCATAAATAATCTAAATTATGAATGTGTAGATATTTTGAATGGCGAATGTACGAACTAGTAAATTTAAATACCGAAATGAAAAACAACTTGGTATGTTCATTTTATCTGTCCATCAATCAATCTTTCCACAAAAAAGGGAAAAGAATGATCGATAATGCAATTACCAAAACATCAAATCCACACAACATTAATACAAGCTCTGTTAAACCACCTTGTATCACAGATGCAAAAGCGATATTAGATATTTTAATAAGGATAAGCAACTGGGGAATTAATAAAGGAAAACCTAAGATAGCCATCAATGCTGTTTGCTGTTTGGCCTTGGCCGCAATAGCAGCTAAAAAAGTAAATACAAGGCTTATACTACATCCCCCCAACAAGGTTATGCCTACAAAAGATACCACATGCACTAATGGATTACCTAATAACAGAACAAACAATAGTAAACTTAACAAGCTCATCAACAGCATAAGAGCAGCATTAAACATCAATTTGGATAAAATAAAAACCTGTGGGCTTACAATGGTATAAAAGTATAGCAGACTCCACTTGCTTTCTTGTAAGAAGCTTTTAGCTATTGCGTTAATGCTAATAAATAATTGGATCATCCAAAACAGGCCATTCCATACTATTGCTTCTGGCTGTCCCATAGCCATATATAACACAAACACTGTTGAAAATACATATAAGCCTATACCGTAAAAGGTGTACTGTTGGCGAACTTCCAGCAATAAATCTTTTTTAATAAGAGTGATAAAGTGTTTGAAAGACATATTTGTTGTTGTAATACATTTTCATTTTAAAATAATTGATTATTCTAAAAAATTTTGAATAGCTATTTCAACCATAGAACACGCCCTCTTAAAATCATCATTTGTAACAATAGTATTGAAATGCTGTTTAAATGATAGTTCATACACGGCTTTATTAACACGGGTTTCCAATGCTTCAGGAGTTTCAGTACCTCTGTTTTGTAGTCTTTTTTTTAGTTCTTCAATAGAAGGGGGATTAATAAATATAGACAAAGACTGTGTAGGGTACTGTTGTTGCACATGTATAGCTCCTTGTACATCAATGTCCAACAAAGGGATTTTCTGTTGAGCCCAAATGCGCTCTAATTCATATTTTAAGGTGCCATAATATTTTCCTTCGTACACCATTTCCCATTCAATAAAAGCATTTTCCTTTATTTTTTGCTGAAAGTCTTTTACACTTATAAAATGATAATCTATTCCATTTTGTTCGCTACCTCTTGGCTTTCGTGTAGTAGCAGAAATAGAAAAAGCAAGCCAAGAATATTGTTGCAGTAAATAATGGGTAATACTTGTTTTTCCTGCTCCAGAAGGAGCAGTAATGATAACCAATGGTTTTTCTTTTATTTTTTGCAAAGAGGGTTTGGAATTAGATATCATATTATTATTCATCATAATTGCACTAGACATGTTTATTACAGTCAGCAAATAAATGAATTTTTAAAACAATTGCTCTTTTTCTTTACTTTGTGGCAATTATTGTAAACAAAATGGCTATGAATAAAAATTGCTCTATTATAAATAAATGTAACCCTGAATTACACTCAAATAAAAAAAGTGTGTCTATTATAAAGAAAGCAATGTTTGCTACTATCGTTTTATTAAGCGGTTCCATAACCTTACAAGCACAACAAGGTGCCATATATCCAAAAGATTTAGTCAATCAATCTGGAGATCATTTTCTAATACAGTTAGGCGGATTAGCATGGATGAACAATCCAGATTCTATAAGAACTAAATTCTCTAGTCGTAGTTTTAATGTTTATTTTATGTGGAATATTCCATTCAAAACCAATCCGAAATTTAGTGTATCTATAGGTGCTGGTGTTGGGTCAGATAATATGTTTTTTGACAAAATACAACCTGATGTTAAAGGAGGAAGCCCTACACTGCGTTTTATAGACAAAAGCAATACAGATCATTTTAAAAAATTTAAATTAGTAACCACTTATCTTGAGGCTCCAGTAGAATTAAGATTTACAAGCAATACAAACAACGTACATAAAGCCATAAAAATTGCCATTGGGGCTAAAGTGGGTTTGTTACTTAATGCACATACAAAAGGAAAGACATTAGAGGCTGCTTCAGGAGAAACAATCAATAGCTATACGGAAAAAACAACTTCTAGTCGTTATTTTAATGGAACTCGTTTTTCTGGAACTTTTCGTATAGGTTATGGTGTTTTTTCGGTATTTACAACCTACCAACTTTCACCATTTTTTAAATCTGGTGCAGGTCCAGATGTTAAGCCCTTCACCATTGGGCTAACATTGAGCGGTTTATAGACTGCTTCTTATTAATCATCTATAAAATCGCACATACACAGTTAAATGGTTTAAGGTTTAGAACAACTATCTTACACTTAAATGATATCCATTTGTTAGACAAGCAACGCCGTATTCAGCAAAAAGAAAGAGCTGTTTTAGTGGGATTAATTACAAAAGATCAAACGGAAGCACAAGTTTTAGAATACTTAGATGAACTGGCTTTTTTAGCTGAAACAGCCGGTGCTATTACAGAAAAAAAAATCATTCAAAAACTACCTCATCCAGATAGTAAAACATTTGTGGGTAAGGGTAAATTAGAAGAAATTAAAAATTATATATTTCAAAATGGTATTAACCTAGCCATTTTTGATGA
Source organism: uncultured Chitinophagaceae bacterium (assembly GCA_964638565.1). GTDB lineage: Bacteria > Bacteroidota > Bacteroidia > Chitinophagales > Chitinophagaceae > CAYVXB01. The sequence goes on along the minus strand of CAZXBE010000009.1, from coordinate 1,716 downwards.
TGAATTAAGTGGTTCACAAATAACCAATATTGAAAAAATATTGGGAGTTAAAACCATTGATCGGTCTGATTTAATATTAGATATTTTTGCTAGTAGAGCTAAGACGGCACAGGCAAAAGTACAAGTAGAGTTAGCGCAGTATCAATATTTACTTCCTCGTTTAAAAGGCATGTGGAGTCACTTAGAGCGCTTAGGAGGAGGTATAGGTACTAGAGGTCCAGGAGAAACAGAAATAGAAACCGATCGTCGTATTGTAAAAGATAAAATAACCTTGTTGCGTAAACGGTTACAAGCAATAGATAAACAAGCCTTTACACAACGAAAAGAGCGAGGAGAATTTATTCGCGTTGCATTAGTAGGTTATACCAATGTTGGCAAATCAACATTAATGAATGTAATAAGCAAAAGCACTGTATTTGCTGAAAATAAATTGTTTGCTACATTAGATACTACCACTCGAAAGGTAGTATATGATAATACACCATTTTTATTGAGTGATACGGTGGGCTTTATTCGTAAACTACCTCACCATTTAATAGAAAGTTTTAAAAGCACTTTAGATGAAGTAAGAGAGGCTGATATTTTATTGCATGTAGTAGATATATCTCATCTACAATATGAAGAGCAAATGGCTGTGGTAAACAAAACATTACAAGAGCTACAAAGTTTTGAAAAACCTATCATCACTATTTTTAATAAAATAGATCAATATGAGAAAAGAAACTTTGATGAATGGTTAAGCATAGAAGTAAAAAAAGATATTTTAACAGAGCTTGAAAACCAATGGCAACAAAAAACAGAAGGGAATTGCATTTTTATTTCAGCTATAGAAAAAAGAAATATTGATATGTTGCGAAAATTTATTTTACAAAAAGTACGCACTTTATATCAGCAACGTTATCCGCATCAAACAAAATATTTTTATTAATTGATAATCCCTATGAAAGAAGAACGTGTAGAATGGATTTATATTGCAGCATCTATAGCAGAAATACAATTTTTACCTAATAATCTTACAGAAATCGAAATAAAAGGCAAAAAAATTTGCATTGCTTTACATCAAGAACAATTATATGCTTGTGCGGCTAAATGTCCACATGCTAGTGGAAGAATGGTAACGGGTTTTATTGATGCCAACGGAAATATCGAATGTCCACTTCATCGGTACCGATTTAAATTGAATAATGGATTTAACATTTCTGGAGAAGGTTATTATTTAAAAACTTATCCTACTAAAATAACAGAAGAAGGTGTTTTTGTTGGAATTAAAAGAGGATGGCTTTCTTTCTGAAGCAAAGAGAATTTTTAATGCCACATTTTGTTGAAATACAAAAGCCATTGCATTTATGAAATGGCTTTCCGGTAGCGAGGAGAGGAGCTGAACCCTTGTTCACCCGCAGCGGATATGAATACTGTTGTCCTCACCAACAACGTATGCAGCAAAAATAATACTGAAGTGAAATGTTACACAATTAGCTTATATAGATTAGGCTGATATTCACATGAGGTGTGGATATTTTTTTGATCTAAATTAGACTATTATATATAAGCTATATGTATTTGCCTATGGCAAACGCAAAACATGTCACTATAAAAGAATTGCTGCAAGAGTTACGTAAACGACTCAGAAAAGTTCCGGAGCATCTTTGCCTCAGGCTAATAGATGCTTATAGAAATCAAACATTCGCCTACAGCGCTGAGTAAAAATGAGTTGGC
>CAZXBE010000008.1:0-28228 GCA_964638565.1 uncultured Chitinophagaceae bacterium | reverse complement strand
CTACCGAAGCTGCTCGATTAGAACCTTTGCGGAAAGACTGCGCCATATTGGATTTATGATGGAAAAGAGAAATTATGGCCAAGGTGTGTATATGACAAAACAACTTGCATAGCGTGACGATAGTGACGCAGGTGACGATGAAAACAAAAACTTTTTTATTCCCTTTATTTAATTCTATTTCTTAACACTAAAAAAAATAATAACCATGAAAAAACGCTATAGATATTTTGAACCACTACCACCTTTGAAATTTGATAAGAACCGCTTTAGGGTAAAAGAGTGTCCTTGCGGCAGAAACAATAAGGACGGTAAATTTTCTCCTTATGTAGGCTATGATGATAAAGGTTATTGCCATAGCTGTAGTAAAACGTTTTTACCTGAACTACCTAAACCAGAAGACAATTTAAATTATTCAAAACCTGCATCTACTATTAAATCTAAAATTAAATCTACTATGAATAACTATCCTACTAAACCTATTATTAACACCAGTTCACCTGTACATACAGATATATTTAAAAACAGTATGCTCCAGTCTCTTCAAAGAGGTATGGACAATTATTTAACAGATTTCTTGCTAAATAGATTTGATAAGGATATTGTTCAAACAGCTATGGGCGAATATTATATTGGCAGCTCTTCATCTTGGTGGCCGAGAGCTACGATGTTCTGGCTGATAGATCTTAAAGGTAGGATTAGAAGCGGAAAGATTATGCTTTATGACGGCACTACAGGCAAAAGAGTACAAGCACCTAAAAATTGTATTACTTGGGAGCATATCGTATTAAAATTAGAAAACTTCAAATTAGACGGGTGTCTTTTTGGAGAGCACTTACTGCGTAAATATCCTCATAAAATAGTAGCTATTGTAGAGAGTGAAAAGACAGCCCTTATTGCCAGCATTTATTTTCCTGAATTTATATGGCTCTCTACAGGTGGGATTAGTAATTTATCCATAGAAAAATGTAAAGTATTGGGTGGTAGAACCGTTATTCTTTATCCTGATCTTAATGCCTATGATAACTGGGTTAAAATAGCTAAAGAGCTTTCTATCCATATTAAGGATAGTAACTTTAGGATATCCTCTTTATTAGAGGAGCGAGCTACAGAAGAAGAGCGAAAAGGTAAATTAGATTTAGCTGATTACTTGTTACGTTTTGACTATAAAAGCTTCAGTAACCAGCAAAAAAAAGATATAACTATAGTAGAAGAAAAAACCAGTAATAATGCTATTATTTCTTCTTCGGACATATTTAATGAGCAATGTATAACAGCCAATGAAAATATATTACACCCAATAAATAAGCCTTTAGCAGTAGTTCATATTACAAATGATGAAATTGCTTTACCATGTCCTATTAATACAAAGCTTACAAAAGAGTTTGATTATTTTGAAATTGTAACCTTGCAATTAAAAGATGGTAGATATTTGGATTGTTTATTTAATGACTGTGGCAGTAGTGTAACACCTGGCACATATAAGGATGTTGTAGAAAGAATTGAGCTGTTCTTTAATAAGAAGTTTATACCTGCTATGGTAGATGAATATTATTGTTTAATTAATTGGGTAAAATGATTTTTATGTATAAGTCAGTGTATTAATTGTATTCAAAAAAATGTTTTGTTTTCATCGTCACTTGCGTCACTATCGTCACCTTTTATATAGCTCTGTAAAAAAAGTTTGTTTTTGCCCGTCATATTCGTCATACCCGTCATAAGATAGTTATCAATAAAATTTTTATCTTTTTTCAATAAACAACCAGATATATTTCTCGCATGTTTTTTGTACTTTTATAGCTGTAAATAGATAACCGTTGATAACCCAACTTTAACCCCTATGAATTATGCCAAAGACAGATATTATTGAACACCGTAAACGATTAACTGCCGTACAAGATTGGATACTACAAGACCTTTCCACCACAGAAATCACTCAAAAAGTTTTAGATAATGGTTGGTGTAATAGTCTGCGTCAAGCAAAGAATATTATTGCTCAAGCCAGGGAGCAGTGGACAAAAACTACTGAAGAAGAAATGGAACAAAAACGCAGATTGAAAATTGCTGAGTTGCAAGAAATGAAAAACAGTTTAAATCCTAAGTATAAGGATACTCCACATGGAATTAATGTAATGCTTTCTATAGAAAAAGAAATTATAAAGCTCGCAGGCCTTATTCCTGCTCAACGTCATATCTTATCAGCAGAAACAGAAAGTAAGAAAATGATTGCTCCTATATTTAATATTCAAATTGTAGATAGTGGTATTCCACTTGCCAGCCGTGAAGAAGATGTAGATCTTACAATAGATAAAGATTCATGGATGAACAAATTATAAGCGAAAAAATATATTCTATGACACAAGCGCTAACTTTATTTAATCAAAATTATTACAGCGAGGCTAAAGTAGTAGTTAATCAAGGAGGTACTTCTTCTGGTAAAACCTATTCCATTTTACAAGTACTCTTTGCATTGGCCTTACAAGAACCTGTATCTGTTATTACGGTAGTAGGACAAGATATTCCTAACCTGAAGAAAGGAGCGATTCGAGATGCCCAAGTAATCTGTAACAGTAGTGAAGAGATCAAATCTCAAATCGAAAACTATAACAAAACAGATAGAATCTTTGAATTTAAAAATGGCTCTATTATAGAATTTACTTCTTTTGAAGACGAACAAGATGCTAAAAGTGGTAAACGAGATTATCTATTTATCAATGAAGCCGATGGTATTAGCTATAACATCTATTGGCAACTGGCCATCCGTACCAGAAAGAAAATCTTTATTGACTACAATCCCACCGCTGCCTTTTGGGTACATGAAAAACTTATTGGCCAAAATGGAGTGGAACAGATTATTAGTGACCATAGACAAAATACATTTTTATCTAAAGAGCAACACACTGAGATAGAAAACATTCCAGATAAAGAACTCTGGAAAGTATATGCCAGAGGGCTAACAGGTAGAGTTCATGGTCTTATCTATTCACAGTACGGGCTTTGTGATGCTATACCAGAATTTGCAAAGACTTGTTATGGACTGGATTTTGGTTATAATCATAAAACAGCTCTCATTGAAGTGGGGAAATGGGATAATCGCCTGTATTGGCATGAACTGATCTATCAAACAGAAATGACCATTGCTGACCTTATCCAACAAATGAAAGAGCTAAGCATTAAAAGTAAAATTATCTATGCTGATAGTGCACGCCCAGATGCTATTGAAGATTTAAAGAGAGCAGGTTTTAACGTGCGACAAGCGGATAAAGATGTAAAGAATGGAATTGATTTTGTGAAACGACATCAACTTTATATTACTAAAAGTAGCTTTGGTATTATCAAAGAAATACAAAGTTATAAATGGAAGGTAAAAGATGGAGCTTTTATAGATGAACCGGTGAAGTTCAGAGATGATACTATGGATGCTGCCCGTTATGGTACATACTCTCATCGTAAAAGCAATACGCTTATTATTTCAACTGGTACTGAGGATATATTTGATCAAATTGAAATGCCAAATTATTATAACAATAGAGACAATTATTACATATAAAAGGGTCTTTAAAAATTAAGCAATAGAAATAATTTAAATAACAAAATGCTTTGTTCTTTTTACAATTGATGCTTATTTTCCTGTTCTAACATTTCAGCTTTTATTTTACCCTCAATAGGATCAAGTAAAATAAATATTTTAGGAACTACCCCTATATTAAATATTACACCTATTAGGCCTCCAGTTGTAGAAGGTGGTTTATTGTCTATTACTTGTATATAATAATGTTGTCCAGGATCAGCGTTAAATTGATATGCATTGCGGTCATTAGATCTGTAACCTATGGTATTAAAACCAAGTTTAGCAATCATAATTTGTTTAGTTGCCCTTGATTCAAGATCACCAATAAGAGAATCATTAAGGAACATCGTGGCAGTACCAGCCTTTTGTAAAAATCCATTTGCTTCATTTCTTATAAGGTGTAGAAAAGCATAGTTATTATATGACTGCACTTTTCGAATGGAATCAATAAACCATTTTACTGTATACATATCGTCATTTCTATAAAATTTACCCAGTATTTTAGCTGCGTGTCCACCTGTTCTACCGTCAGCAACATGGTATTCTTCTATTTTAATAATGTTTGCTCCACTTGCTTTTGCTTTTTTACTCAATTTATTTTTAAGAAATAACCAATCAGTATGGTTATCATCAATATGCTTAAAAGTTCCTACTTCTACTGTATTTATGGGAATAGTTTCTTTTGGAGTGAGTATAAATACAAAAGCCTTATCATCTAATGGTTTAAAAGAGTTACTGCTTGATGTAGACAATTTAGTGGAGCTGCATGATGAGAAAACTGAGATTCCCAATACAACTATTATTTTATATAATTTTTCATACATAGTTTTAATCTGAGAAATTCTTTATTTAAAAATGTATCCTATAGTAAAAGAAATAGCATTAATCTTCATATTCAATCCATTAAAACTTGGATCATTCTTGGCAATGTTACCCAGGCTTGTTTGATACCTTCCTGCAATCAGTATATTTTTACCAACTATATAATCTAATCCAACAACAAATGAAAAATCGCTGCTTTTAAATGTTTCATCATTTTCAGTTCTTCCATTCATAGTTGTTTTGGCACTCAATAGCAATCCATATTGTAAACCACCATAAATGCCTAAGCCTGGAAATTTATAGCGTAATGTAACAGGTAAAGATAAATATTGAAAGTTTGTGGTTAAAGTATTAAAGGGCGCCGGGAATTTAAAATCTCCCGAGAATTGGTTAAACAAAATTTCTGATTGAAGAAATAAATCTTTACCTATAGGCTGAAGAGTAAATCCTCCTATTGTAAATCCTGTTTTGCCCCTTGAAGAAACGTCAATTGTAGAATTGCCTGCTTTTATGGTAGCTACATTTATACCTGCTTTTATACCAAAATTTGTTTGAGAATAGATTATTATTGTAAAAGATGTAAGTAAAATAGTTAAATTAATTTTCTTCATAGTTTATTAGTTTAAATGCAAAATGTTCTTGCAACATTGTTGCATTTTTGTTTGATATATTTAGCAATAAAAGTAAATATTTACACTTTATTTTATCTATTAAACGTATAAATAATCGTTTAGTATATTAAAATATATATCCAATTTTAATATTCATAGTATATACAGTATTACCGTTTGTGAGTACCCATATCATGATTTCATCCGGGTTTATAACGCAAAAATAGATACTTAGTTTATCATGGGACATCCAAACTCTAAGACGTGTTTGATTCGTTATTTCATATTCGCTCAATGTATCAGCAAAAAAAATCACCTTATTAAAACTATTTTTAAAATAATTAATCTTATGGAGGAACAGGCCTCTTGTATTTTTATCAAGTACGAAGAATGCCAATCTTCCTTTGTATTTATATGAAAAGCCGCTTTTAACTATGCCATTACTTGAAAATATGCTATGAATTTCGCCATTACCATCAACTTTCCATTCTATTAAGCTATCTACTTTTCGGTTATTTTTAATGCAATCAATAATGTATGCTATTTCCATTGATTCTTTATCGTGCCTGTCTTTTTTAACCGTCTGAGCCAAAACAAAGTGGTTTGAAGTGCAACAGCAACAAAAGCTAAATAATATAAGGATTGTTATTTTCATTAGTATGTTGTCATATAATAGGAAAACATCATGCCATAATTCCTTAAAGTTAGTTCGGCATTGAGTAAAACAGGGGATGTTATTGGCAAAAAGGCATTGATATTCAAAACGCCAGCCCTAAACAATGCCCGTGATGTTTGATTAACACACCCATTATAAACTCCATAGAGTAAAGAACGGTTTCCAGACAAAGATAAGCCACTGTTTAGATTATTTGTCATCCGTTGGAGTTTAGAAACATTCACATTGTTCAGTGTAGTGCTAAATGTTTCATTCGGATTATAAGTGGTAACAAAGTTCATTTTTGTTGGTGTTGTCATGCTCTCATTAATAAAAAAGAGTAATAATCATAATTTATTCAACTTTTGTATTAACCGTTTCCTAAAGCTTTTTGTTATTCCTTGCTTCCTCCAAGACACAATTATAATATCATAGCCATTGGCTATTTCTTTTTCTTCTTGATTAAGAAAAATTAAATTATTAGCAACTTCCTTACCACCCCAATTATTAAAATACTGTTTTTTATCAATCATAGTTCCATTAAGTACAAAACCCACTTTTTTATTTTTAAAATTTATATTAAAGTTTCTTTTAATAAATAAAGTATTGAAATAGCTTGCTTCATACTCATTTAGAAGAGAGTTAACATTTAATCCTACGTTAATTCTAAAGGTTGAATCAAATCTATAATTTAATAAGGCTATATCGGAACTGCTATCTGCAAAATCATTTCTGCAACACCTATTGGTTTCTAAATGATTTGAAAAGACAATATATTCTTTGCCTATTTCAAAATACATTCCACAATCTGGACCACCTATGCTCGTTTTAATAGTAATAATTTGTTGAGAAGTGTTTCCTTTCCATATTTTATAAACCAAAAAATTATAATATGCAGTATATGCCGAATCAGCTTTGGACAGTACTCTTCCTTTAAATATTAAATCAGATTGTTGGACCTCTACTTCAAGACTTGGGTACAGGCATTTACAAGCAAATGTTGATTGCTTTATAAGGCATAATATTATAAGTAGTACAAATGATTTATACAGCATTTAATTTCTTTTGGATTTATTATAGACTGTTATTTAGTATTATATTTTAATTCTTGCTTTAAAAAATAATTTATTCTATCTGTAAAATCAATAATTAGGTTTACAGATTTGAAATAAACAAAATAATGTTTTTTAGATTGTTCATAGAATTCTCCAGCAAAGGTCACACCTCCAAGTTTTTGTTGAAAATGCTTTCTTGCTTTTGCATTATTCAATAGATTCTCAAGAGTTTCTGGTTGAATTACTACAGTATCGTTTACAGAAGTGTTTACTTTGCTTTTCTGTGGATATTTAAAAGCAAATGAAATATAGTTGGTAGTACCATTTTCTGGAAATTCTTTATATATTATTATATTATCTACTTTATGAATTTTAGATAAATTTTTACATCCTAATAATAGCATTAAATAGCTAAAAACCATAATTTGAAATTTAGTATTCATTTTTCGTTATTGATTTAAATAATATGAAAAAAGAGATGGTCGAACACCAGCATTTCGAAGCATTACCGCTGTCCTTAATAAATAAGGGTGAATGCCTCCAATAACAAATGCACCAGAAGCAATTAAAGATCGACTGGCAACTGACGAGCAACTTTTTACTATAAAGTTGTATTGTCCAGCATTATTATTCAGATTATTAGATATTCTTTGTAGTCTTGTAATATTTATCCCTCTTATTTCAATAGGATTATTGTATAAATTACCTTCTTTAGCACTTACACGTAATCCCTTTTCCCAGTTATTTCTTGCCGGACTGAACCCAATAAAACGTCCTGTACCTGGGTCATAAGGACCAAAATCAATCAATATTTCTCCATCTTTTCCTACAACTTGTGTGTGCCCAATTAAGTCTTTTTGATTATCATTATAAGCTTTGTCTAACTTTTCAGTTTCGAGATAAGCACTTCCTGGGTGGAATCCAGCCAATACATCTTGTATATTAGTTAAAGCTCCTAAACTATAACCTACATTATCCAAAAAACTATTTCCTTTCTTACCTAAATACCCCCATTCACCTTTAGAAAAATTATAGGAAGCTATACCTAAACTAATAGTAAAATCCGTTTGGCCTCCACTAAGCAGTTGCATGCCTGCACTATTTATAGCAGAGCTGGCTCCCAGGGCAAGGGTTTGGCTGAAAGCAATTCCGGAATTACTAATTGCAGCTCCAGTGCCAGCCGATACTCCTCCAACAAAAGCTCCACCAAGTATATAACCAAACATATCCCAACCTGTTGCACCTTTGGCTTTTGCTACTTGATAGCCACTATATCCTCCCAAAATGGCTCCAATGGCTACAGCTAACCACAAAAATCTTCCATCTGGATCGACATGGGCAATAGGATTATTTCTCATGCCTCCATAAGGAGTAAGATTGTGGAACTGATCTGCTGGATCGGGTACATGCCATCTACCAATCTGTGCATCATATTGTCTTGCTTCAAAAGCATATAAGTCTAATCCTAAATCTGCCTCATATTCTTGACTTTGAAAACTATACCTGCTTTGTAATCCTCCAGCTGCTTTGGAGTGCAAGCCCGCTATCTGCCCGCCAAAAGGATAATAACTCATTTCTTCTAATAGTGCCCCACGAGCATGTGTTACTTGCAGTTCATCAAAATAAACGTTTACATCTTTAGTAGCATTAGAAGTGAAAATATAAATGTATCCATTACGAGGTACTGTAATCGTATTGTTTAATATGGTTACTGTTTTATCTTCTCCCACTTGTTTGCAACCACTTCCTTTTTCCACATAGGCTAATTGTTCATCGTCTAATAATACATAATTTAGATAAGCAGCAGGTTTAGTATTTACGGTATTGGCACTACTGCCCACTACATCCATAAATGCACTAATTGGATTTTGTAATACGGTGCCACTTACTGTTCCACCACTTATTTTACCTGCAGAAGAAGAGGGTATTTGATTGGCTAACACACTAATAATATCATTTACTACGCTATTGTTGTTTGTAGGAGAGCTTCCACCTAAATCGTAATAGCTGTTTACTTTTATACTTAACTGATCTCCTGCCATTACTTTAAGTATGATACCCGGACCAATTTTATTACCATTGCCATTTACTTGTGAAACAAAATTATTGGTACCTGTTCCACCAGTAAATCCCGAAGGCTTTGGAGCACGAGTCGTTTCAATATTGCTATAAAAACTATTTTCTACCGCAGCATTTTCACTCTCCATAGTAGCTGCTGGATAGTTATCTTTTTTATATTCATCAGTTAGAACTACTCTTATACTTCCCAGATGATCTTTTTCAAAATAGTCATAAGCCCAAACAGCAGTATTATTCAATGGCCTTATTCTTCCTTCTTCATGAGTAATAAATTTTAAATTATTATCTACATACTGCACGGCACCCATATAAGTTGTAAGGGTGGTTTTTCCTGTACCTAACTCTTCTACTTTTCTATCTAACCTTTTACCAGTAGCATCATAGGTATAGGTAATGGTTCCTTTCCCTTCTACGGTTATTACAGATGGTAAATCTAAATGGTTGTATGTGATAGAGGTAATTTTCTTGTTCTTATCCTGTATGAGATTACCATTAACGTCATAAGCATAATCGTTTCCGCTGCGATTGCCATCGGTAAAATCATCTAACTTATTATCTTTATCAGCAATAGTATCATCTTCTGTTACAGCAGAAAGTTTATTGCTAAGGTTACTGATATTGTAGGAATATTGTAGGTTATCTATTTGTGGACTACTACCTATTTTGAGTCCCCATTGTTGTAGTTTTTTAACGTTACCGTTGTTATCGTAAGCTGTAGCACCATCTGTTCCATTACCGATTAACGCTGTAAGGTTAATAGCTCCTCCAGCTGCTGTTTTTCCCCAGGCAGCATTATAGTTTTGATTAAAATCTGCAAAGAGTAATTGATTTGTATTATCATATCCAAAGCCGTAAGCTCTTTGTACATCACTGCCTTTGGTTCTCCATTGTACTCCAGCAATATTTCCATTATATAAACTATTTTGAAATCCCCAATCATAATTTAATTGTGAACCAAAATAATTGTTATTGTTTTTGTTATTAGCAAAAGCTGTATTAATACCGCTTAACCATCCTCTAATGTTATAGCTATAGTCTATATTATCTAATGGGCTTGTAGTAAGCGTCCCATCTATATCTCTTTTTTGACCTAACTGTTTGGTTTTCAGTTGCCCCATGTGGTCGTATACATAAGTAGCTATCGTTCTACTTGTACTATTATCATCATTCAATTGTTTAGTAATATTCATTAATCTACCTGCATGATCGTAGTTGAGATTTGTTTTTAATTTTAGATTGGATATACCAGCCGCAGGATTATTGTGTATATCATACGTACATACTACTTTACCTGTAAAACTGTAACGCTGAGTAAGAATATCTTCTCCGCCTTTATGGTTAGTACTTCTGGTTTGTATTAAACGGTTATTATCATCATAAAAATAAATTGCACTGAGCCATTCCCCTTTGCTTAAATCACTGGGGTCAATAATTCTTACTTTAGAACCAGTAGTAAGGCCATAGGTTTTAGTAGATGCACTATTAGGTAATGGATCAGCGTAAGCATTGGAGCCTTTATCGAGTTTAGCATTGTTGCTATTATCATAGGTAGTTGTAGTGAAGCTATAATCATCATAATAGTTTAGTGTTAATGCAGTATATGTTCCAATACTGGGTACAGGATTATCGGCTATGATAATTTGGCTACTAAATGTTGATGTAGAAGGAGGGACAATTTCAGCCGTAAACTCTGCTGTACTTTCACTATTAAACTCTCCATCGAAAACAACTTCTTCAGAAGCTTGATAGGTTTGTCTACCTTCTTGTCTTTCGCTTACTAATAATTTTTTTTGTATAGCAGAAGGATTATTACCATTAATGGTAATAGTGGTGTTGGTGCTTCCTAAACTGTTTACATAATCGATGAGTTGTTGCCTGCTTCCAGCGTAGGTAGTAATGCCTGTACTGACTACTCTATTGAGTTCATCATATAGTGTTGTATTCCACTGATTTTTTGCTCTAAGGTTCCCATCTTGAGTAAATACTAATCTATCTCGCTTATCATAGATCATATAGAGCCATTCTGAACCAGGAACTTTTTTAGCAATCATCCTATGTCGTTCATCATACTCATATCTAAAACATTGTTCACTAAGCAGTGTAGAAGTTAAATCCCAAGTGTTACTATTCATGTACTGTACAGCTCCAGGTTGTATAATACAGCGTAATAATCCCAGTTCATCATATATATAATAGGTACAAGACCACCCACTATGACCTGCTCCAAAACTTGTAGAACGTTGTGCTTTTTTTAGAATAACATGTCCCTCTCTATCGGTATAAATAATAGCTGTATTACCTTGCTCATCTTTACTAATTTGTTTAGAGAGCATAGTGGCTGCATATCTTCCTGCTGTATAGGGGATATTTTTATCATCACTGATAGCATCATCATAGCGTATTTTCCAAATCACTACACTATCGGCTTCTGTATTAAATGTATTTTGCCCAGTGCCCCCTCTATTACTTCCTACCCAACTATTGCCTGGTGCATAACTGGATATTACTCTGTTTAAAGGTGATGCTTCATAATTAGTTTGACCATAAAAGAATTTTTCATTGGTAAGAGAAGGTTGATCGTTTACATACGTAGAAGTATAAAATGTATTTTGTTCTACAAAAGGATTTGTTTTTATTTTTCCATCGTTAGTAGAAGACATATACGGTAAATACTGCTGAGCTACTCTGCCAAAAGCATCATAAGTTACCGTGCTTACGGCATCTTGTTTACCAAAAGCATCAGGACCAATTTGCTTAGCTACACTTTGTATAGGCTTACCCATACCATCAAAATATTGCACGCTCTGTAAAACTTCTTCTGGTTTTCTTTCAGCAAGCATAACTTGTGTAGCATCTTGATAAGGTTGCTGAGGAATCCACACTCTAATATGGTTAAAGCTACTAATACCGCTATAACCTGCTGGAGTAGCTACTGGGCTTAGCGTAGGGTTAGGTACTTGAATAGCACCATTGGGAGCGTTCGTTTGAGCAGAAGTTAATGTGCTAATGTACAGGCATGAAAATGTGAAAAGGAGGTAAGAAAGAAATTTCTTTTTCATAATAATTGCATTTTTATGCTACTTGTCTCATATTCTTTTGAAAGAAAAACTTGAAACAAGTTGTTTACTAAATTTTTTTAAAATGATTTACAGTCAATCTTTTATTTTTTGTTTTAGTTGCTCTACAGTTTGTGTTAAGATTTTTATCTGATTATGCTGAGTAACAATTTGCTTTTGCTGTTCATTCATTGCTTTATGTTGCCCTATAATATATAATGTGAGTTCTTCTATTTTCTTTAATAATAATGCTTGATTAGTTCCTACGTCTACACCATTACTTTCTATTTCTTTTGCAGAAAGGATTTCGGGTAAATGTTTATGTTGCTCAATATATTTCGATAAATCTTGTAAGCTCATTAAATTATAATTTTTATCAAATACATAATCTGCCCAGCCAGCTTGAGTTACAATTACTTTTTTTGCTTTGATATTTCCATTAACCGTAAGTTTTTCTGTAGGAGTATTTGTACCAACTCCTATATTGCCATTCCCATTAATTGTCATTCTTTCCAATAGTTCATTATCCTTATTAGAGGTATAAAAATCAATACTGGTGCCCCAGCCACCATAATCAGCCATAACACTAATGCCAGCACCTCCTTTTCCTGCTTGAAAATTTTTCCAGCTTAAGTTAGGATCATCATAAAGATTAGCACCAATAAAAATTCGGTGCTTATTGTCAGATGTCTGAACTACACCTCCATATGAATTTAATTTCGGCTCACCAAGTAGTAACATTGAATGATCACCTTTACTAATATGTAAACCATTGTTATTTAGATTACTAAGCGGAGTTGCTGTACCAATTCCTACATTACCAGCATTGCTGTAGACCATTCCAGCATATTCTGAAACAGTAATTATATCTCCAGTTCCTATGGCTGGAAAATTACCCAGCGTAAAGCTCCAATCATTATAGTAAGTAGACAATCCACCATGATCTGTTGCTGAAATAAAGTAACTGCTCCAATAGGTTCCATCATTGGCTATTTCTATACGTACTCTTTTTGTACCTGCATCATCATAGGTTCCCAGTCGAATACGAGAAGGATTATAATATCCTAAATCGCTTTTATATTGCGCCCAATAAAAATTATTAGCATATTCATACCATCCAATAGTGAGTTTTACAGCTTTATTAGGGTTGCCATAATTATATCCTGTAATATGGATTTGTGGTGCAACGACATCTACAAAAGGAATCTTGGTGTCAATATAAAAGTAAGCGGGTGAAGATTCTAAAGGTCCAATCTTTAATACATTAAAATATGTTTTGCCAAAAGTAGCTGCTCCCTTTACTTCTAATTTTGTTCCTGGATCTGTTGTTCCAATTCCTACTTTTTTATCTGCATTTGTAGGATAGATGCTACTGGCGTTTTCACTCCATTGTGCAAAAGATAATTGCGTAATACATACACTGATAGTTAGTAAAGTTACAGTTAGTTTTATTGATTTCATATTATAAAAGTTATTATAGTTTTAGATATATTTATTGATTGTTTAAAAAAGTATATTTTATTTTTTGTTCTCTTATACGCTGTTCAAAAGCTTGTTTCATAGCCTTTTGTTTATCATCATATATTTCCCACTGCTCTACACTTAAAATAGATTGTAGTGCGCTATGATATTTAGCCCCAATCTCACTTAAAAATACGGCCCTGTTTTCTGGCGTAAGATTAAGAGCATTAACACTATCTCTATCTTGAAGTAATTGTTTGTAAACAACTATCATTTCTTGATATTGTTTATCAGATAAAGAAAGTTGTTGTTGCAATAGTACAAGTCTATGATTTCTTGTTATACTATCTTCTATCTGGGCATTGCTTTTTACAGCAACCAGGATTATAAATAGCATCAATAAATTTTTTATGCATTTCAATTTCATATATAAATGTTTATAGTATATGTAACAAAATAATTTAATAAACGATTTTATATCCATCTGCTGGAGATAAGCCATATTTAAAGCAACGCTCTGAACTAAGAGGGCCACCTATCTCATCTTTCATATATAAAACCGCTTGCTTTTTTAAATAAATAAAATTGCCATTCCCAACTACAGAAAAATTAACTTTTGGTTTTTTAGACCCCATACAACCTTCTTCCTGATAATACTTTATCAGTACATCATTATATACTATAAGTGGTTTAGTATAAGCAGCATCTTGATAAAATCGAACAACAATATCTCCAGTAACTATATCGGGATAATTCTCTACATTTTCATACCATAGTACTGCATATACCGGCGTGCAACTGCCATTAGCATTAGCATATGCTTGTCCATTAGTATTAATATCAGTTTGTGCTTTACTATCAGCATCTGATTGACTAACCGTAGAACTATATTTTCCACCAGGTACCGTATATATTACACTACCACTTATGCATCCTGAAGGACAATCATTTTTAGTAAAGCTCTTACTTGCTTTTGTATTATAAAATACTTTTCCTTCACAATCAATAGGTGCTCCAGCATAATTATAACAATAGGTTTTCATGATATTTCTACCACCATCTCGTAATAATTTTAAACGGTTAAGTTCATCATATTCATATATACTCACATTGTTATTTTCATCTACGCTACTACTCATACCAATTCCTGGTATATAGGTATAGGTTTTGATTCCAGCTTTATCAGGATATAGTCGCACTTCATCCACATATCCACTGCCACTAATACTTATACTGCTTACCCCTGTTATCTTTTTTGTCCATAAAGTCCAATTGTTTTGCGTAGGCCCTTGTATAGTTTGAGCAGTACTTGTTACACTAACACTTGCTCCAGTTTTAGTCCAATAATTTAGCCAGTATGTTTTACTGCTACTTAATCCTGATTTAGTAATATTTCCTTTAGATAAATCGTAACACTGCGTTCCAGTAAATGCTTCCTTAATTCTATTCGTACTGCTTATATTCCAGTTACCACTACCATCTCCTTCAAAAGAAGTATAAGCAATATCAGTAGGTTGAGCATTTACAACCACAGCAATAGGTAACGTATTTTTATAATCCCATATATATACGGTAGAAGTATTGTTAATACTTTGCTGTTGAAGTAATCCTATATCATTATAACTATATAATCCTTGTTGCTTTATAGAGGAAGAAGGTCCTGTTAGACTGTTTATACTACTGGCAAAGGTTTTATTAAATCCTACATCTGTACTACCAATTGCTTTTTTACTTTCTATGCTATATGTTTTAATAGGCAACACAAAAGCCTTTGTTCCTATTGTAGTTTTAGTATATTCTGTAGCTGCACAGTTTAGTAAAGTATTGTTACGCCATGTTTCTGTACGCAGGGGTGCAAGAATATTTTGCTTTTTCATTTCTTCAATTACTCCACCACTAATAGCTGTGTTACTAAAATCAAATGCATAGCGCATTACCGTTTCTAAAGTATCGCCTGTACTGTTTATAGAAATTTGCCTGGTAGGTTGCTGGTGATCAGAGCTTTCGTAAGCATATTTTATTTCTGTAGTAACATCTTTACCTGTAAGGGTATCGATTAGCGTTGATTTTTTAGAAAGTAATTTCACATTACCTATACGGTATTTGTAATACGTGAATGCATAATCATATCCTGAGCCAGAAGTTTTAGGAAACATAACTCCCAGGAATCCTCTTAACCAGTACTTATTATTATAGCTGGTATCATAGCTATAGGATTCTGATAGTAACAGTTTGTTATTCTTATCAAATACTTTTTCACTTAATAGTAATCCATTACCTAAATCCACTTGTTCTGGTTCAAAGGGAAAAAATTTCTTTCTTCTACCAGCTTCTACATATTGTAAATTCTCTGGAGCAATGCTATTAAAGTTGCCTGTAGGATTACCGCTGCTATTTAAAAAATTGGATGCTTTAAGTCTGGTAGTACTATTTAGTTCATTGCTTGTATTATAGTTATATATCTTGTATCCATTTTCTCCATTTTCACCAAATAATTCTTTTACTTGTTTATATCCAACATTATAGCCTTGATAATCTTGCAGGGGTAAAGGTGATTGAGAAAACTTACAAAATACTTTTAAAGACATATCTTTTGGATTGGTAGCATCTCCAGCGTATTTGATGGTTCCTGCAGTACTTAAAATCTTATATTCATTCATTATTTCTGCCCAATAAATAGGTTCACGGAGCATTATTCCACTGGAAGTACCATCATCTAATGTATATTCAAAGCGTCTTATCTGCTTTTGATTTAAGGTAGGGTTATCGGTAACAATACGTTTAATGCGTATTCCTCCTCCAACTGTATCTCCATTGATTTTGCTTTTAGCTACTATATTGGGTTCGAATTCAAAGGTTGTACTTACACCTAAAGGATCAGTAATTTTCTTTAAGGTAAAGGCTTGGGTATAAGGCCATTTTGGCCCTCTAAATGCACTAAGGGATGATACTGAACTACTACGTCCAAAGTAATTGATTAAAGGTGGAGTAAATCGTATATTGTTTCCACCAGGTCCATTAGCATAACCCCAGTGGTCTACATCATAACTACACCGGCGGGGTAGCCGTAAATCTTCATAATATTCAAAACTGTAATCAGGAACTTTTTTTGGAGTAGCAGGTATTCCTTTTTGAATGGCTACTAATTTAAGTCTTTTTGTATCGGTGGTATCTTTATTGCCTAATTCTATGCTACCGGCATTTAAAGACTTGAAATAATCATAAGAGAAATTGATTTCATCAATGAGGGTAGTATCAGCAGGCTTTATACTTCTAATTTGTATTTTGCTTAAACTTCTTGGTGCATATATCCAATCTATTCCCGTGTATATATCTTGTCGGTTAGCGCCCGTCATAAAATATATTTCAAAATTTTTTGTTCTTATATCATGTAACCGAACACCGTAAAAATCATACTCACTATAACTTGCATTTGTATATTTATTAAGTAAAGAAAGAGAATCGTTCTGTACATAAGTAAATTCTGGATCCAACAAATTATAAGAATAAATTTGACCTGTATACATTAACTTAACTGTATCAGTTGTATTGGGATAAATAATGTGAGTAAGATACCATGCTGTTGTTGCATTATTACTTAGAGAAGAAGCCTCAGTCTTTTTATACGTTCCCTCACCTGAATATCCAATTCCAAATATGTATTTAGTACCATTGGGAGTTGTTGCTATCCATTTATTGAAATAAGGTCGGTTGTCTCTTGGATCGTAAGTATATGTGGAAAAATCAACTTCTACTTTTAAATCAGTTTGTGTTAAGAATCGTACGCTACGATTTTCATCAAACACAAATTTTCCTACCATACCGTCTACATTAATAGTATAAATATCAGATTCCCCATCATTATAACCTCCATAAATATTATTGACAACTGCATTTAAATTATCACTCTCTTTTGTTTTATCCAATGGAGGGAGTTTTGATAAACCAGAATCAGTATAATAACCTCTTACTTTGGGGCCACGATATGTACCTAAGAAACCATTAGAAACTTCATCAGGAGTACCTCTTACAGTTCTTGTTATTACACCACCCGCATTAAGTACCCAACCAGCTCCTACCCAAGATGCCATATCTGATACTTTAATACCACTGGCATGATAACTGAGCGATAAGTTAATATTGGCTGGCCCATCTTTTAAACTATACAATGGAATATTAACAGCGGGAACTCCGGTAAAATAACTTATAGGATAATCGGCATATTTACCTAATGCAGCAGCATTGGGCGAAGGAAAATTTCGACTGTTGAGCAATTCCTTCTGTGCAAAGGATTTTGTTTGTATAACCAAGATACTTGCAATAACTAAAATCTTTAGCTTCATAAAACGTAATTTGTATTTAGTGATCAGTAAACAGTTTATTTTTATTACTTTATTGTTAATTAAAATGTATATCCCAGTCTAAATATTAGTGGTTTAGTATTTTGATTTTGCTGATATAGAAAATTATATAGCACTTGCACATTGCCTTTTAGCTTTTTACTGAGGCTATATTTCTTGGTAATGCCTACTAATGCACTTTGTTGCCAAGCGTTAGTATTCTTTAAATCTTGTAAACTGCTAAATCTGGATAGATAATTTTGTTCATATCCTCCACTGGCATACCAACTGTTTTTTATTTTATAATCAATATAGCTTCTAAGGCTTACTCCTTCGCTACTGAGTCTTATATTATCTAATCCACTTCCCAATCCTAACTTATAAGAAGTTCCAATACCAATTATAGATTTATCATTAAGCTTATATCCTACCGTTAATGCAATATCACTCATGTTAGGCAGTATACCACTGCCTCCTTGATTCCCGAGATTCGCTCCATATTCTAAACGTTTCCAAAACGTTTTTGTCTTTTGTGAATTGGGTTTAAAGTTAGGCATATCTAACTCTGCGGCATTACCCTGTTGTTGTAGCTTATCTTTTAGTTTATCTAATTCTTGTTTTGCTTGTTGAAGATTGGTTTGTATTACGTTTTGTGCATTAGGACCACCATTACTAATTTGATTTTGAATTTGTGTTTCTACAGTAGTCCTTCTCTGCAATCCTGCTAAGCTGGGGTCATTAATATCTGTAGGATTATCTGTTCTAAATAGGGAAGCAAGGAACGAATTCTTTTTCATGAAGGTTTGGAAAGCAGGCAACTCTCTTAATAAGGTTAATGCCTTTGCTTGTAGTTTTTCTGGATTCTTTAGCTCATCCTTATATTGCTGTATTTGCTCTCTGTAGTAATAGGTTTTTTCAGTATAATTATTTAAGCTTTTCTTTAAACGATTAGGAATATCTGTATACTGAGATAGTAATTGTTTATACTGCTCTTTTCTTTCTTTTAGTACTTGCTCTATAGCATTAGCATAGTTTAATTTATTCTGTAACTCCGTTACTTTTTTTAAGGCTTCTTTGGTGTTGAGCTTATCAGTTAAATTTTTACTGTCTAAAAATTTAAGAGAAGTTTGTAAACTATCTAACTCAGGAATGTAGTTATTTAGATTATTACTGGTTAGCGACTTTGCTTTTGACCCAATATTGTTTGCATATTCCTTATAATTGTTAAAGGCGACACCATTTAATAGATTTGATTTAGTGCTGTCTGTATTATGTAATCGCTTATTAAACTTTTTTTCTGCTTTATATAGAATATACAGTTGCTTCTCTATACCCTTATCTACTTTTTCGTTTAAGTTTTGGGCATATTTCTGCACTGTAGCTGTATAAGGTCCAGCTATGTTTTGTATGTACAATACACTATCCTTCACCTGACTATAGCCAGTTGTAGATAGAGTTACCATAAATAGAATAGCAGCAGTTAGTGCTATCGTTTTTTTCTTCATGCCTAAACAGTTAATCTTCTTATGCTTAGGGCTTACGGTTGATTGGGTCAGTTTTAATCAGGATAGATTGGAAATAATTTACTAATTAGCGCATCAAACATTCCATATATAGTATCTGTACTGTATGTAATCCTATGCTTATTCTTGTTCTTGTTCTTTTCCTTTTGCTACTAATAGTATAATTGCGGAGCGAAGATATAATACCAAAATTTAAATAACGAATATCGATTTTTTATAATATGTTTTTAACTTGTATCGCTTATCTATGCTTACTTTCATACTTTAGCCATGTAAGTATATTTTCAATAACATGTTTATAGAATCGTATTTAAATGCCCGCCGCTTGTTATAATTGTTAATATTAAAATTATTCCTACATTTGCTCACCCTTCTCCCGTAAAAATTACTTAACAAAGAGTAAGAATTTTGCTATAGCTATAATAGATGACAATAGGATAGATTTAAGCCCTCGATGAACCTAAGACTTTTAAGTACTAAGTCAGGCATTATATTGACAATGCAACCCTAATCAATAAATGATGTTTGATTGTATCTAAACCTAAACGGTAGTTGTAATTATTTTTTTTAACTAAACTTAAAAAACGTCATGAAAAGACTAAAAACCCCCTTGTTATTTATCCTACTTAGCGCCTCTATATTACTAAACTTTATAGGTTGTCAAAAGCAAAAAGACGTAGAACCTTTAGCAAAACAACAAACATCACCTGCTGGCACCTTATCAATGGCCAGATTAATCGCAGATAGTACCAAAGATTATAGTATTGCGATGGATAAGGCTATTCGCTATACTAAAAGATTTAGGGACAATAAAACAGCCGCAGAACCTATTGGCTATAAAGTTCCTGTAGGAGGTTTATTGCAATTACTAAAAAGAGTACAAGATGATAATATAGATATTACTCATATTACTTTTTATCAAGCTATTGATGATGATGGAAATAGAAAATTAGTTTATGTAGCCACTAAAGCAGATGGCACAGATGTATTAGAATATCCTCGTCCACAAACTATGCTTATAAATGGTATTACTACTACCATAACAAGCCCTGCTTATGATTTAACTGGAGAACTTCAGGCCAGTAATTTACCTGCGCCTAATGTTTTAAACAGCAAACCATAAGGCAACTTCTTCAATTTATTATAGTATTTTAGAACTATGAACATGCAAAATTTACTTTTTGGTGTAGTGTTGTTAGCAATGTTATTTGCATTCTGTATTGCTGTTCATGGTCATAAGAAATTTCCTGTAGTACTAAAGAAAATAACATGGTATTTATTGGTTGAATTGATAGCTCAGGCAGCTGTTTTTGGAGTACTCTGGTATAAAAAACACAATGAGTATATTATATTTCATAGCAGTTTTGTTTTGGAAACAACTACACTTTTATTAATGTATAGAGAGATATTTAAGAAATATATAGAAGAGAAAAAGCAATATGTGTATAGGAAAATATTTATAGTGCTTATAGTATTGTTTGTGGCGTTTGCTATAGTAAATGCCTTATTATGGCAATCCATTAATACTTACCCAAGTAACATTAGAACAGTATTAAGTATAATGATTATAATTTTAAATGTACTCTATATTTATAAACATACTATCTCTGAGCCTGTACCCAGAACAGGCTTGGAGTTAACCAACTATCAAGCAAGCCGTGTTTCTCTTTTTTGGATTATTACAGGACTTTTATTATTTCATTGTTTTGCTTTATTAAGATATGCTTTTGTAAATGTACTACGAGAAGAACTTTCTAAAGAATCTTATACCAATATTTTAAACTTACATACTGGATTCACTATTTTATTATATATATTTATAGCTATCGGCCTTTTAAAAGCAAAGGGAATTATATTCATTAAGAATGATGATAATAAAACCAATAAAGGTTAAATATGGTTTATAATTTAATCAAAATGAAAAATACATGAAATACTTAGTAAAGACGATGGCGGCACTACAGCAAGAAGATAGTGTTTTAGAACAATTTTATAGTACTTTAGTAAATAGGCCAAATAATACTGTTGCTACACCAGTATGGCTTAATCCTGCTATTACGAATACTACAAACAACGATCAAGAATTAAACTATAAAATGGCTGCTCATGATTTAATTAGTCCCCTTACTACTCAATCTACAATTTTAGATATTGTAAAAGAAGATGTACGTGATATTTTACAGTATATAGATTCGGTAGCTGTAGCCAATAGCGAGAGTCTAAAAAAATCATCTGCAATATTGGATAATGCGAGAGAAGAAGTGCGTCAGGTATTGCAATATATAGATTCTTTAACCCTATCCAACAGTGAAAGTATAAGAAGATCGAGAGCTGCCTTAGGTAAGCAGGAAGAAGTCGCCCAGCCTATACCTTTTAAACAATTGATAGACGATGTTATTCAGCTTTTAGGTATACGAGAATTATATAAGCATATAGATATTGTTGTAAGAAATAAAGCTAAGAAGGCCTTTTACAATAATATAGCTATGGTGCAATCAATAGTACAGAATCTAATACAGAATGCTGTAAAATATGGTAAGCCTAATGAGAAAAACATTCTTACTATTACAATTAAAGATACCTCCAGTGGTGTAGAGATTATAGTACAGGATACAGGTATTGGGATGAGTAAAGAAAGGGTAGATCAGCTCTTTAAACAAGTAGTAGATAGTCATGCAAATATTACCTACAGCCATGGATTTGGGCTTTATGGTGTAGCTCAATATGTAGAAAAGCTTGGCGGCACTATAAAAGCTGAAAGTACCTTACATGTCGGCTCTACATTTACAGTTATGCTCCCTACGCTTAATTACTAATGACAGGAATAGTATTTAATACTAATTCTTTTTGTAATTCACTTATTCTTAATGGAGTAGGTATACTTCCTATTACACAACTATATTGCTTAGCTTTTTGTATATCTTCCTCAAATAAAGAAGCCGTATGAATAAAAATAGCACTGTGCTTACTTAAAATAGGAGATAGCTTTTCATATTCTTTTAAAAATGCCCAGCCATCCATTATTGGCATACCTATGTCCAGTAGAATAATATTTGGTAATAGTTCTAATGTATTGTGATTTTGTATATAGTTAATAGTAGATAAGCCATTGTCGAATGTTATAACATCTGCAAATAGCCCACTATGTTGTAAAAGTTTTTGAGTGGTGATTCTGTATACAATATCATCCTGCACTATAGCAATAATAGGTTTGTTTTTCATAGTATAGCTTTTGGTAGGTTAACGAAATCTTATTCAAGATACAGAAATAATTTTATATAAGGAGGTGTTAAGGTTGTTACTATTTGTTCATAATTAGTAGAGGGGATATTGCATCTTATTTCACTATTTGGGAATTTATATTTTTATGCTTGTTAATTGATATAAATTTAGTTATACTTGTTCATATAGTATAGCTTAGTTAAGTTTAATACTTTTGATTTATGACGAGTATGAGGGATGGAAACAAACTTTTTTCACAGTGTTATACAAAAAGGTGACGATGGTGACGCAAGTGACGATCAAAACAAAACATTTTTTTTGCTGTTAATGTAAAAATAAATTAATAATTAACTTCAAGTCTAAAAACTGACTGGTCTTTATAATACATATTTTAAGATAAATTCTTTGATATTGTAATAAACTAATAATTTACATAAAGTTTATCTTTATGATCTTGCTAATCTTGATTAGGCCTCACTTTTATAATTGATTATATTAAATGCAAATAAACCCCATTTGTGTCGAAATTGTGTCGGAATGAGCTAAAATAAAAAGAGCTTCAGTTACTTGAAACTCTTTACAGTATTGAGTGACCTCGTCAGGATTCAAACCTGAAACCTTCTGATCCGTAGTCAGATGCTCTATTCAGTTGAGCTACGAGGCCTTTTTAGATTTGCAAATATAGGGTATAAAGGAAAGCTGAAAATAGATTAAGCATACTTTATTATATACCCAATTTTTTCATGGCTAATTGTGATGCTATTTGACTTGCATCTTTTTTATTAAAAGCCTTAGCTGTTACAACAATTTCATTGTTTAAAATCACCGCTACCGTAAAAAGGTGTTGGCCTCGTTCCATTTTTTCGTCTATAGTTTCAAATGTTAATTTATAATTATGTTTATTAGCCCAACTAATTACTTTGTTTTTATGATTAATTTCTAAATTTTCTAAGTCGTCTATAGATAAATGAGCTTGTATAATACATTTTATAATCCAACGTCGAACAAAAGAATAGCCTTTGTCTAAATATATAGCGCCTATAATTGATTCAAGAGCATTCCCAAATATTTGGCTGTTTTTTAATGAATGATCTGCTTTATTATAAATAGAAATCTGATTCAAACCTATTTTCAATGCTATTTCATTTAGACACTGTCGGTTAACTATTTTGGTACGCATATCTGTTAAAAAGCCTTCTCCTTTATAAGGGTATTTTTTAAACAGGTAATCTGCTGCAACTGCCCCTAAAATGGCATCTCCTAAGTATTCTAATCGTTCATTATTATCGTACAATTCTTTTTTGTGACTACTGTGTGTTAACGCAGTTACATACAATGCTAGATTATTGGGTTTCCACCCTAGCATATTTGTTAATTGCTTTTTTAATGATGGCTCTTCACTTTTATTAAAAAATTTTTTTAAAAAATTCACAAAAAAGGGCTACAAATTTGTTGTACTTAATGAGGTATTTGCTATTTAATTCAAGGTGTTTTCTTAACGGAAAAAACTAGTAATAAAACGAAAATTTAATCAGCATATTTTTTTACAATGATAGAAGCGTTGTGCCCCCCAAATCCAAATGTGTTACTCAAGGCTGCTTTTACCAAACGTTTTTGTGCTTTTCCAAAAGTAAAATTCAATTTTGGATCTAGTATTGGATCGTCTGTAAAATGGTTAATTGTTGGGGGAACAATATCGTTCTGCACTGCAAGTATAGAAGCAACGGCTTCTATAACACCCGCTGCTCCTAATAAATGTCCAGTCATAGATTTAGTAGAGCTTATATTAAGACTGTACGCATGCTGCCCAAATACTTGTTGTATAGCCTTAACCTCGGATATATCTCCTAAGGGAGTAGAAGTTCCATGAACATTAATGTAATCAATATCTGATGGTTGCATATTGGCATCTTTCAGAGCAGCCAACATTACGTTTCGAGCACCTAAACCTTCTGGATGTGGAGCCGTTATATGATGTGCATCTGCAGTTGCACCACCACCAACAATTTCTGCATAAATTTTGGCTTCTCTGCGCAATGCATGTTCTAATTCTTCAACTACAACAATACCTGCACCTTCCCCCATAACAAAACCATCCCTATCTTTATCGAAAGGACGGCTAGCTGTTTTAGGATCGCTATTACGTTCGCTTAGAGCTTTCATTGCATTAAACCCACCCACTCCAACCTCACTAATAACAGCTTCTGATCCTCCAGCCAACATAATGTCTGATTTACCCAGTCTAATGTTGTCAAATGCATCAATGATGGCGTGCGAGGAAGAAGCACAAGCACTTACTACAGCAAAATTAGGTCCTCTAAAACCATGCCTCATGGACACTTGTCCAGCGGCAATATCTATAATTATTTTAGGAATAAAGAAAGGATTAAAACGTGGGGTACCATCGCCCTTTGCAAAAGATGTTAGCTCTTGTTGCAAAGTAATTAATCCGCCCATACCACTTGCCAAGATTACACCTATCCTATCTGGATTGATTCTTTGAACATTAACATCCGCATCTTTTACAGCTTGGTCACTTGCAATAAGTGCTAATTGAGTAAAGCGATCTAATCTACGAGCTTCTGCTTTATCTAAGAAATGTGTAGGATCAAAATTTTTGAGCTCACAAGCAAATTTTGTTTTAAACTTTGCGGTGTCAAAACAGCGAATCAAATCAGCGCCAGAAACACCATTGATCAGTCCATCCCAATATTCTGGAAGAGAATTACCTAATGGTGTTAAAGCTCCAATTCCGGTAACAACAGCTCTTTTTAATTTCATATAGGAATTTATTATTCCAACAAATTTTCTACCAAAAGCTGACTAAGATGTAACGCGTTTACTTTACGTGTTGCTCAAGATACGCTATAGCTTGTCCAACTGTAGTAATAGTTTCTGCCTGTTCATCAGGAATTGAAATATTAAATTGTTTTTCAAGTTCCATAATTAACTCAACAGTATTTAAGGAGTCCGCGCCTAAGTCATTGGTAAAAGAAGCATTTTCTGTCACCTGAGCCTCATCTACTCCTAACAAATCTACAACAATTTGTTTAACTCGTGATGCAATATCAGACATGGTATATATTTTTAGTTAAGGGTGCAAAAATATATATTTTGTTCAAATAACAATAGTTCTTTTATTTTTAAAATTAAAAATTAATTTACCCCCTAATTATTTATTAGGATAAATATAGCTATTTAAATGAAAATTGATATCAGGCAAATAGAATATGGTAGCCAAGACCATAAGCTAATGTGTATACTAAGGAACACTATTTTGGGCAAGCCTTTAGGATTAAATTTCAATGGAAATATGTTAGAGGAAGAACAAAAAGATATTTTAATTGGGGCATTTATTGACGACCATATAACAGGCTGCTGCATGCTTACTATAATTGATAATAAACAGTTACAACTTCGCCAAATGGCCGTTATAAGTGAGTTACAAAAAAAAGGCATAGGTAAACAAGTTGTACAATTTGCTGAAGAAATAGCTAAAGCAAAAGGATATTCTGTGATCATATTGCATGCTAGAAGTACTGCATTAGAGTTTTACAACCAATTAGGATACCATACCGAAGGAAATGCCTTTGTAGAAGTAGGTATACCACACTACATGATGAAAAAACAATTATAACTAATTCAAACACTAAACCTGGTTCATGATTTTTTGCTGTAGCAGTATTTGGATCTCTTTAAGTTCAGACAGGTTGAGTTTTTCCTTAGGTATAAGAAAAAAGGAGCGCCTGTTAAGATAAAGAAAGAAAAAATGAGGTGTTTCTTTATAGGTAATAAATTTTCCCCATTCCCATTTTATACAACCTTTATTATTTTTTAGCTCTAAATCATCTACACTAAATACTGCCGTAAATTGTTCTTTAAAAGAGGCTGTACGTCGATACACCATAGCAGGCATAATAAACCAAAACATACTCATTAATAATAGCCACATAACCGCACTAAATAAAAAAGCAAAAGGAGAAATTTTATGCGTAAAAAAAAGCACTGCTGTTAGTATGGAAAAAAGATTAACCAGTACAATTAATATTCGAATTTCTCTGCGCATGATAAAATAGTATCGTAACGCTTGTATGATTTTTTTTTTATTATAATCAAATGCTATTTGCATGTATGTATATGTATGGTTACTTATTTTTTATGCATTTACCACCCTTGTACCAACAATTTTTTTGCTGCTTTTTCTCCACATTTTTGATATTTTGCATATGCCCTCGCAGCTTGAATTATAATAGCCTCTAATGACTTTTCATTAACATATTCTGTTAAAGCATAATGCAGTGTGTATGCTTCTGGACACATTAATCCTGTTGTCCACACTAAAGGATTAGCTTTTGCATTTTTTATATATGGAGCAAAGTATTTTTTACTCACACAAGCTAAAATAATACAATCTCTTCTCTGTTCATCTACATTATTAAACGACTCAGCTAGTTCAAAATCCATTAAACCATTATGTCCTATATAGGCAATAAGCTTTGCATTACCAGATATACCAATTTTGTTATTATTGATATGTATTGTATCTTTTATTTGTCCAGAACAGCTATATAGGAAGTCTTTTGTACATTGCTTAATATACTTTCCGTTGTAGGCATCGGCAATTAAATAATATTTTTTTGATGTATGCTTAAGGATGAGCCGTTCAAGTTTCATATCATTCAATTTTTCACGTTCCACAACTTGCCATTCCTTGCTATTTTTAAAGTATGCATATATACCAAAGCTACACCCCCAATACAGATTGTTAGCCGGGTTTTGCCCATTACCAATTGCGGCGGGCACTGGTACAATACCTTGATATTGATTGTCACAAAGAGCTACAAAAACATGAACAACCTTAAAGGTAGTATCAAATAGCGTATTATTTGTTTTGGTTTGGCTCTGACTTTTTACACAAATAAAAAGTAGAATGATGTAAAGATATCTTTTCAATTGCAGCAAACGGTTTAGAGTATTTAGTGAAAGTACTGCGAATGCTTTTGGAATACACCTCTAGCTAAATTTCTTAGCATCTTCCAAAAACTTTGCTAACCCAATATCTGTTAAAGGATGGTTTAATAACCCAACGATGGCGTCTAATGGGCATGTACATACATCGGCGCCACATTCAGCCGCTCTTGTAATATGCAAAGAATTGCGTATTGAAGCAGCTAATATTTGTGTTTTGAACCCTTGCAAGTTATATATGTTAGAAATTTGTTCAATCAATTGCAGGCCATTCCATCCACTATCATCTATACGACCAATAAAAGGCGAAACGTAAGCTGCTCCAACTTTTGCGGCTAATATAGCTTGACCAGCTGAAAATACTAATGTACAATTCGTTTTAATATTATTTTCTGTAAACCACTTAATAGCTTTGATTCCTTCCTTTATCATAGGTACCTTCACAACAATGTTGGGATGTATCGCTGCTAATTTTTTCCCTTCTTCAATAATCCCCTCAAAATCAGTGGCTATCACTTCAGCACTTACATCACCATCCACTAATTCGCAAATAGCTTCGTAGTGCTTCATTACAGCTTCTTCACCCTTAATGCCTTCTTTGGCCATTAACGATGGGTTTGTAGTGACGCCATCTAAAACGCCCAATTCATTTGACTCTTTAATTTGTGCTAAATTAGCTGTATCAATAAAAAATTTCATGTATTTATGTTGATTAGTTCTGTCAAAAATAAAAATTCAATTCCAAAATTTTGGTAAAAACACAAAAAGATACAAAACTTAATGATTAGTTTTACTTTTGACATATTAAAAATATGGGTTGTGTTACAAAATGTATGATGAATAAAAAGCAGTAGGGCATTAACTTTGA
>CAZXBE010000007.1:0-28505 GCA_964638565.1 uncultured Chitinophagaceae bacterium | reverse complement strand
TGAAAATATACTGTATAATACTATTACTTGACAAAGATAGTACCATTTTCGTTGCATCCAACAAACCTTAAAATAAGTATAGTGGTAGGACAAGAGGTTGTTCTAACTCGTGCCACAAATGCCACTTGTGCCAAAGCATTTTTTACTGTTTAGGGTTTATGTGTAAGAAACTTGTTATTTGTCTTTGAACTTAATCAAGTAATAGATTTTATATAAACAAGTTGCTGTCAAACATACAGATATGTTAGAAAAACGGCAAAAAAATATTTATAGAATCGTTGTATAATGTATATATAAGGAATTTTACACCATTTTGATTATCTTCACTTTGAAAATACCTTACCTATGATACGCTTAGAACTTTATGTTAACAACAAATTATTAGATAAGATACCTACACAAAAAAAGAAAATTACTAAACACCAAGATCAACTTAAAATAAAATGGAAAAAGCAAATTAAGGCAACTAAAAATTGGTTTATTGCAGTTTTAATAGAATCTAAAATGAATAAGAGCCGCTTAGTTAAAACATAGATTATAGAAAAGATATAGTAAAACTTTAATTGATAATGGATGGAATTAGAAATTGCTTGAATTGGGCCCGTGAGGCCAGTTTCAGCATAATATAGCATCAAAAAAATAATTGTTTTTTATGTAAAACTTACTTATCTTGGCTTTGCATTTTTATAAATATTATTATAATTTAGTGTACTTATTTCAATTTTTATTCCACTTATGAAAAATTTTGCAGAGACCTCCTTCTCTATCGAGCAAATAAAAAGCGTTGATCCTACAGCTACTTATACCATAAAGCAATTGTATAGCACTCTTTCTTCCAAAAAAGAAAATGGGTTAACAACAGTAGAACATTATTGGTTAGATGGTATAGAAAAAATCTTTATGGATAAAGAAGAGGTAGATGAACCAACTGTCCAAATTCTTATGGGCGAAGTTTATCAAATTATTCAGGGCAAGCCTTCTTGGAATAATGAGGAAAAAGAGTTACATCAAACTATCAGACAGTGCTTTAGTGGTAATCATGAAATGGACATAGCAGAAGATTATTTTGAGCGAATTGATGATGTATGTACATCAATGATAAGGCATGAGTTTGATAAAAGATTACCTGTTGCAGACTTATCCGGGAACTATAAAAATTTCTTTAATTATGTTGCCTTATGTTTCAATATGGTTAATGAGGAATTGGAAAGGACGGTCGTATCTAAATTGATGATGGATGCAATAGTTAACTATTTTAAAGGTACAGCTATTGTTGGTACAAGACCTGATAATACCATTTCTTGTATGAGCCAAAATATAGCAGTATTAGCCTCTAAATCAAGAGAGCAATTACAGAATAGCCCTATTGATACTATTTTTCAATATGATGCTCCTGCACTCAAACAATTGCTCATAGAAAATAATAAGGCTATGAATGTTCCTATGCGGCTCATCGATGGTTCTGCAGTAATGGTTAATGTTATGGTACTAAAAAATCATTTTAAAGAAATAGAAGGATATGTATATATTATTGATACTAATAAAAAGGAGAAATCCAATAATAATAACCCAGTAAAAGCAGAAGATAATGCTTTTGAAATAGCCAGATTTTATCATGATTTACTTGCCCCATTAAGTTCAATGAACATGTCACTGGAATCTATGAAAGAACTTTTACGTAAAGTCTCAAATGATGTAGAAAATGCTGAAAAAACACAAAGCTATATGATCAATAAAACTAAGGAGGCATTAACCATAAGTCGTTCTAATAAAGAAGGTTTATCAGTACAGGCTATTGATCTTAAAGCATTGATAAAAACAGAAATAACTGATATTCTTCAGTTTACAGAAGATAAGGAGGCAGTGGATTTTATTCTCAACCTGCATCATACAGAGCGCTTTTGTACAGATGCTCGTAAATTAAGTTCTATTGTAAATAACTTAATTACTAATGCTATAAAATATAAAAAACCAGATCATAAAGCACTTGTTGAAATTTCCTCTGAGGATAAACAAAATGGTATTTTACTCCATATTAAAGACAATGGTATTGGCATAGATACCGAGCACCAAAGCCTTATTTTAAATAAAGGTTATCGAGTTCCCGGCAATGACAATACGATAGGTCATGGTATAGGTCTACATGCTGTAGATGTATATGTACAAAAGTTATGCGGTAAGATTTCACTTAACAGTACATTAGGTGAAGGTTCTACTTTTTCTATTTATTTGCCTTCACTATAACATAACAATACTAAACCTTCACTAATCCGATATGTTTGTGCATAACATTATCTATTACAGATAGATTGTATTTATCTTCTATTTGTACGTATGCTACATGAGGATATTCTATAGCTCCAAATTTTCTTTTGTTTTGTGCAGTAGTAATACCTAAATCTATTTTCTTTAACCCTAAATCGTTTGCTCGTTGTACAATTTGCCAAAGTAATTGTGCATACACATTATATTGTTCTACATAAGTATAATCTAAACCAGCTAACACAAAGTAATAATGATAAGCTGTTTTATAACAAAGTGCCATAGCTACCGGCAAAGGTTTTTCTCTTTGATCATATTCAGATTTTAAATTAATTTCTATAACCTCCCACTGAGGATGGTTAGCAGCCTGTTCAAATAGTGAAACTGGTAAGTGAAATACATTAATATCAAAATTTCTATTGGCTACTTTTTTATACAGTTGATGATAATGTTCTGCTTCTTGCTTAGAAGGTTCTTCAACAATACGGGTTATATAATGATCAGCATAGTTTATAACTTTATTTTTAATATAGTGTCGCTTGTCATGTTTTAAAGAAGCTAAATAATTATTTTCATCTCCTATATGTATATTCTCAATAATAAGGGATGAAAGAAGTTCTGCTTTTATAAATCCATTGTCTATAAAAAAATCTTCCATAACAATATCTTTAGCATCAAAATCTCTGTAGTTAAGGCTATTTGCATTTTCCTTTTCTTGTAATTTCCAAGTTTCATCTAATAAAGTCATCATTAAAGATTTCCAATCTTTACGTGTATGATCTATGTATAAATGTTTTCCTGTAGATAGTTGGGTTCCCATTAATAAAGAAGTAGAGCATAAGTAATAAGGGTCATCTAATCTTGTCCATTCAATCTCTTGAGATACTTCTGCTGGAGCAAGCATATCATCCTTGGTTAATACAGAAGTAAAATAAGTAGCGAGCACAGGTTGATTATACTGATCCCGTATAATGTAATAGTGAAACTTCCAATTGTGTTCCTGATACTTTTTATTATTAAATAATTGTTCTAAGTGTAATAAACCTTTCCAATCATAAGAAGCATTATTATTGAATAATCCATCCCATAGAGTTGCAGGAATATTTTGTATGCTATTTTCATATTGAATCTGATAAGCATTCGTTTTTATTATTAATGCCTTATCATTTTCTACATTGGTTTGATTTGCATTTAAACTAAAGTGTTTAACATTACGGAATGCTCTTTGAATATCAGCTATACTACGTTCTTCTTCTTGTAATGCTTTAGGTAAATCTTTAGCTATTGCATTTACTAACCAGTCTATATCTTCTTTTTGATGATGACGAGTAATAGTAAATCTTATACCTGTACATGTTTCAGAAACAGCAGGAAACATAGCCAAATTCACACAGCAATTATCATCCATAATTTTTTTTACAGTATTATATCCTACTTTTCTAAGCCCTAAGCCTACAAAAAAAATGGGGGTATTAGGAGCAGATATTATAGGTAATTGATGCTTGAGTAATAGATCATTACAATAAGATATTTTATTCATTAATTCACTTTGTAATATATCAATTTCATTAGAGAGATGAATTTTCGCTGAAGCAATACTTGCACCCAATACAGGTATTTGTATCGGTCCAGAGAAAATAAGTGGCCCGCCACAATTTCTTACTTTTGAACGCCATTGTTCATTAGGGAAAACCAACACACCTCCTCCCGTTCCAAAGGCTTTGGCAAAAGAACCTACTACAACCATTTTAGGATGTATTTTTTTTATTTTACTAAATACATATCCTGCACCATGCTTACCCATCCAAGATACTCCATGAGCATCATCAATATAGGTATGTAATTTTTTATATTCATTTAACATTTCTACTAAAGGGTCAATAGGTATGCAATCTCCGTACATAGAATATATACCATCAGCCATATACCAAATGCGATTATGCTTGCTTTGTAAATCTTCTATTTTTTTTCTTACATCTTCTAATTGATTATGCCTGCTTATTACAACAGGAATATTTCTGAGTTGCATTTTAAAAGCAGCATCTTGTAAACTTGCATGCGCTTGTTGATCTATAATGATAGCATCTCCTTCTTCTACTAATACTGGAATAGCAGCACTATGAGCCAAAGTAGTTGTAGGAGCTACAATAATAGGAGCATCAAATATTTGTTCCATAAGTGATTCCAATTCCGAATAAAGACCGCAAGACACATAACTACGAGAGCAAGAAAATTGTATGCCATAACGATTGATAACATCTATAGCAGCATTTTTTAATCGCTGGTCTAACTCTAAACCTAAATAACTACAAGAACCAAAATTAATAAGCTCTTTACCATCAATAGTTATAGTACGGCCATTATAACACTCATCTTCAGTATAGAGATGGCCTATACCTAAATTTTTACCAATCGTTACCGCTTGGTCAATTAAATCAATTGTTTTTTTGTTCATAATTTTCTTATTTTAAATGAATTAATAAATTTGAAATATTCGTTTTGGTATATCTTTATGACATCTATATAAAAAAACACTATTGTAATGGCTATTAGAGAATCATATATTGAAAATGATTTTGTTGAGCTTTGGATAGAAGATGGCATTATACATGAAGTATTTAAGCCCTCACTTATTATCTTAGATATTGAAAATGCCAAAAAAATTGTTGCTGATAGACTTAAGGTTTCAAATGGCATTATCCGTCCAATTTTCGTTGATCTTGTAAATGCTGTTAGTATAGATAAGCAAACGAGAAGATATTTCGCAAGTAGAGAGTCAGTAAACTTACTAAGCGCAGGAGCAGTATTAGTTAAAAATCCAATTACTAAGCTTGGAGGGAATTTATTTTTTAAAATAGATAGACCTCCAATGCCTACTAAGCTTTT
Organism: uncultured Chitinophagaceae bacterium; assembly: GCA_964638565.1. GTDB lineage: Bacteria > Bacteroidota > Bacteroidia > Chitinophagales > Chitinophagaceae > CAYVXB01. The sequence goes on along the minus strand of CAZXBE010000007.1, from coordinate 23,357 downwards.
TACTAATAAGGTAGAAGCTCTAAAATGGTTGAGACAGTACCTTCCACAAGCCCTAAATTGATGTATAATTATCATAGTCATAACTTCCCTAATATATTAATCTTGCTAAGAATAGCAAGTAAAATTTTATACCTTACTTAGGGTTGGCCCCCTATCTAATTTCTCTTAATTATCCGCATTTATTTAGGTTTTTTATTCATCAAAATAATTAAGAAAACAGAGAGAAGGTAGTTCATAGGAAGAACATCAATGAATTTAAAGCTCTATAGTCTTTAAATTGCTTGTCAATAAAGTATCATTTGACTTTGTAGTATTTTTTAACCATAACATTATCATATCTTGAGCGATTAATTTTGTGTTCAAATTATATATTTTTATAACATGTTGAGATTAAATTACTGGTATTGTGTATAAGTTTTTATAACCTTGTCTTAAATGTATATTTAGGGTTAAAAACTTAATATATTTTTTGTAAAAAGTAATTAATTAAAGTAGTTTTGTAATAAGCAAAATGTTGTATCAACATTTTTAGACAGGAAAAAATAACAGATTAATTTAAAAACTAAAAGATGAATTTATGGACGCTAAGCCTATTGAGCAAGCTATTGCTTTGCTCAGGAACACTAATACTCAAATCACAGAGCTTCTCTCTGAATCTTTCCCTGAATTCCACACCCGCAGTAGTTACGTATTAGATCGACTTATTTATGGTCTTTTGCATGCTATAGGTAGTAATTCTGTGGCTGAAGAAGGTAACACCTTTAAAGCTGTTTCTTTAGCAGAAGAATGGAAAAAAGAGGATAATCCAAATGCAACTTTTATATCTTTAACCACAGAAACCGCTCAAGAAGAAGATATTATAGCTCTGCGCACAACAGCAGAAAAACTGTATGAAACTTTTACCAGTAGAAGTAATAAAGATATTATGGAAGCTGTTTTACCAATAGAAATTAAAGCTGTAGCCAAGCTTGCTGGCATTGCTCCTATAGAACAACCGGAAATAGTCGATTATGCTTTTATTGATAAAATCAAAGTAGCTATAAGAGAAAAAGAAAATAAGCAAACAAAAATTAATAACTGGTCAGCTACAGAAGAAAAATTATCTATAGAAGATACCACAAAAGAAATAAATGCTCAAAAGCAAGCAGAGATTAATACTGCACAAAACAAAAAAATATCTAAAAGGGCCATTACTAAAAAATAAATTGTGGAATTTAGCTTTAACCATAATATCTATACTATACCTACCAGCCTTGCAGAGGTAACGCTTGGGCAGCGTATTGACTTTGAGGTATGGTATGTTAAAAACATGGCAGGGCAAGAGAAGAAGATTGCTTCTATGGAAGAAGGAATAGATAAAGAAGCAGAACAGTTTATTTATCAGATGGAACTACTATGCAATTCTTTTTCTTTTCTTAGTGGTATAGATATAGTAGAAGTAAAAGAACATATTAATATTGCCCATCTATGCGATTTATTCTTGCCTTGCTTTAGAGCTTTATTTGAAGAACAAGAAAAGATTAGCTTACAAATTACTTACTTATGGAAAGATGAAATATGGGAACTGGCTTCTCCTCACTTAGATTACAAATCTGCTATGACCTTCAATGAATTTTTAACAGCTAAGCAGGTAATAAAATCTTTGCATGATTTGGGAGAAAGTAACTGGATAGCCTTGCAATATTTGTGTGCTATATTTCTTCGCAAGAAAGATGAAGCTTTTGATGAAAGTTTTGCTACAGAAGATAGTAAACGTTTTAAACTCATGCGAGAACTGCCGATGGATATAGCTCTCAGCGTAGCTTTTTTTTTGAGCAGTTTGAGCAAGGCTTGGCTAAACAATTTTCCCTCTTTGGTAATGGAGGATCAAGTGGCAGCATAGATTTAAGCAAGCATTTTCAGAAATGGGGATGGATTAGTTTTTTAACCTATGTAACAGAAAAAGGAATATTTGATATTAGTGGCAATGGTAAAACGAAATTAGAAAATACAAAAGCAGCCAAACTATACGATGTATTAGTATGGGCAGATGAGCGTAGCGATTATGAAAGTGCTATAGCTGCTTATCAAGACAAGTTATATAAGAGGTAATACCTGTTATTATATTTATTTAGATAGGAATAGTTAATAAGAAGAATAAAAGATTTTTAAGATGAATGAACTGGATTTATATGAGCTGATACAGCACATATTAAAATATTCTGCTATTATACAAGGCCGGTGTATTGTAGCAGAAGGTTATGGCAATGATTTAAATGCTAACAACCTTGCAGAAATTATTGCCGACAGCTTGGGTAGCATTACTACTATAAAAAAATATCCATTGGCTGTTATTCTTCCACCTATAGAAACGGTGCGTAGTTATGAAAATCCTGATACTTCAGGATGGAGCACATTTAAACTAAACATTTACTTTTTAACTACTACGTTTTACGATAACCATTCAGCTTTAAATAGCAGTTATATCAATACTTTAAGTAATACCAGCAATTATCCTATTTGTAATACCTGGAAAGATATGCGAGCAGTAGCTGGTGATTTCAGGCGTATGTTTAATCATTACATCAGAAAAAATAATTTATTAGACAAGGTACGAGAGATACAACATAGCATAGATGTATATAGCAGAGTATCGCTTAAAAATAACGATCGGTTAAGTGGAGTGTCTTTGCAATTTGATGCAGAAATATTTATGCCTTGTACTATAAATGATTATCCAATAGAACCATGATATATAAATATTCTATAGTAAACCGTATACCTCGTGAAGTAAGACGCTTGCGCATTTTAAATGAGATTGATCCGATTGCACATGCTATGCCCAATAACAGTAATCAGAATATGATGCTACTTGCTGAAATATGGTACACATTCATCGAACCTCATAAAGAAAGAAGCTATTGTCCGATTTGTCTATCTAATATTTTAGAAAGCTTTAGAATGCTTAAAGCAGATTTAATAGAATTAGAAAAACAGTATCAACTTTTAGAAAGGCTATGAAAATAGAGAAACAAATATTGCAAAAGGTGGATAAATACACTAAAAAATCTTTAGGTATTGAATTAAAACAGCAAGGGCATTATTTAACCGGTGGATTGGAAAGTTCTATACAAGGAGAAATAAACGAGTTGCCTAATGGAGCAGTATTAGAGGGCAGCATAGCTGATTATGGTCTTATAATAAATACAGGTGCTACGCCCAGTAAAATTCCTTATCAGGAAAACAGTGGAGCGAAAAGTAGTAAGTATATCAATGGCCTCATTAACTATTTTAAACTAAGGGGACTCAGTGAAAAAGAAGCCAAGCAAGCTGCTTTTGCTACAGCCAAGGTGCAAAAAAGAGAAGGTATGCCTACTGCTAATTCTTACCAGTATGCTAAAAATAATGAGCGTAAACTATTTATAGAAAAAACAGCTATTAGCATTTCACCCATTATAAATGATATAGTATCAAAAGAAATAGACACTGCTGTTGAAAAAATATTTAATAAACAACAATCAGAAATTATTTAATTCAAATCATTCAAAGTGCCGATCGTTTCTATATATAAGCAACCAGATGCTAACAGCTTAAATGCAGCTTATAGACCTATTATGCTTTATTGTTCAGCACTACATACTCTTCCCCTTGGGCCTACAGCTTTTGTTCCACCAGTTGTTTATTGCGACATTTATTTTAATGGTGTGTTTTATAAAACACTCACTAAAACGCAAGCCTCTAATAATCCTGATTTTGCAAGTGGCATTACACCAACTTACGAGTTTGATATACAAGACGCTGCACAAGAATATTTAAGAGCAGAGCTTCCATACAATGGTGGTTATCTTTTCGTCTATGAAACGTTTAAAAGTATGCTTAGTGCATATTGTAAATTTAGAAGCAGTGGATATAACAGCAGTGGTTTTATTGTAAGTGAAGATATAGCACCTGTACAGGGAACAGGTGCTAAGCCTCCTGTAGCAGGTACAGGTAAACAAACCAATACCTTTTTTATTTTAAACATGGCCTTGCAGCATGAACATAATCAAAATCTTACTACACATTTAAAATATATAAAAGATAAAACGAATGGCCCTTGGTCTACGACGGATGCTTATCCAGCATCACACCGTCCTAAGTTATATTATGTAGGATTAAACGATAGTGATTATTATCCCTTTGTATATAAAGGAGATGGAGAACTAAAATGTATAAAGCTCTATTATAAAACAAAAGATAAAACCAGTTATCAAACCGATCAGTTTTGTAAGTGTACAGGCCGCATTATTGGAACATATAAATTACCTGATGCGATAGCTACTAAGCCTTATCTATATGAAGTAACTGCCAAAATAGATACACCACTTTCTTTAGTGATTAATACTAAGCCTGCGTGGATGACTATTACGGCTACAGCCACTAAAATTACCTTTAGTGGCACACCTGCAAAAGCCGACATTTCTGCTACACCAGTGAATGTTAATATAACAATTGTCAACTGTGGAGATACCAATTATATTTCTTTTAAGGATACAGTGGTAGTTGTAAAACCATGTGAGGGAAGTATTGTTGGGACACCTAAATTACCTACAGCCTATGCAGGTAAACCATATTTATACATCTTAAATTTACTAATCGACCTACCGTTTTCTGTAACTCCACCTCCACTGCCCACATGGATGAGCATAACCATCGGCCCTACAACAATTGCATTTAGTGGTACACCTACCATGGCAGATATATCTGCCACACCGATAAAAGTAAACTTAGAAATTATCAATTGTGGAGGGGCTAACATAATAAAATTCTCCGATAGCTTCTTAGTACAAGGTGCTCCAACTTTAACACTGATTAGCGATGTCAGAACAGGCAGCATTTTCTTTCCCAGAAGAAGGCAAGTGTTTAGAGTGGGGCCTTATGTATATGCCGGCTATACTTATAAACTTAAACCCAGTTTTGCACCGGGCAATGATGCTATTGTAGTAGCAGTTGCAGGCGATACTCCTATTACTATTGCACAAAAATTAGTAAATGCTATAAGAGCCAAAGGCTATGGTACAATTATATATAGCTTACTTAACAGTGGAACAGATATTACTATTGAGATAAGACAGTACATCTACCGATTTGATCCAGAAGTAGTTTATTAATGAATAAGTATAAGGATTAGTAAATATGAAAATATAAAAATGTGGAAATGAGAGAAAAATAATTTAAAATAATTACAGCGTGAGTAATAAAACGATATATGGATTACCTGATGGGCCTAAAAATTTAAAGCCCTTGTTTCCTATGGTTAAATGGGAAGAGGTAGAAGATTATTATTTAGAACTCTATGATGATAATGGTACACAGCTTCTAACCACACCACTTAATAAAATAGGTTGCTGTAATGATGAAGATAAGAAAGCAAGAATTTCATTTGTAAATACGCTGGGTACAGTAGATGGTATTAGTATAACCAAAATAGAAGAAGAATTTGAAACTAAATCGGATGCTTACGAAAAGCCGCTTCGCTATCCATTAGAAAAACCAATTGGAGGAAACTACCGCTATAATATTAAAGCAAATTCTGCTTATAAAGGAACCACTGCTTGTTACAAAGAAGAAGATATGGCTTGGATAAAAGAATTATTGCATTCACCACTTGCATGGTTGCAATGGAAAGGTTCAGAAGAACAAACAGATGATCATATACCTATTGTAATTAGTGATACTAAAATAATTCCTCGTAAAGTAGAAGAAAGATATGTGTACGAAATACAAATAGAATTTAAACTAAGCAATGAACGAAGTGTAATTAGAAGTTAAATGATGATAATTTATAACGAAAGATGAGTAAATATTTAAAGCTACTTATTGATAATACACCCCTTGATGTACACAGCGTTGAAGATGTCCCTATTGCTATAACCTACCAGTTGGAAGATAAAGATGATTTTCAAAAGAAAAAATCCAGTGAATCGTTTAACATTACTTTACCCGCTACACTGAACAACAATAAAATTTTTAATAGTTTTTATAATCCTGCTATAGCCGATTTTACCACAGGAGAAGTTTTTAAAAGCCACCGCCGTTGCATTATAGAAGCGGAGGGTTACGAACTATTAGTTGGTAAAAGTTTTTTAGTAAAGGCTACACATGATGATAAACCGCTTAGTTACGAGATTAATTGTTATGGCGATAATGCGGATTGGATGATTGATTTAAAAGAAGCAACACTCTATGATTTTATAAAACAAGTCAAATTCATTTTTAGTAAGGCAGTTGTTGAAGCTTCATGGAGTTATGATGGTAGTAATGAAGCACTACCGTATGTGTTTGCACCTATTCGCTATGGCAGGCCTACTGATAAAGATAAAAACAACGACGGTAATTATTTACCTGCTTACATGCGTCCTTCGCTATCGGTATATTGGATACTATACTGGGGATTTAAATCGGTTGGCTACAGGATACAATCTGCTTTTTTTAACACTCATTATTTCAGAAGATTAGTTATGCCTTGGACATGGGGAACTTTTCTTAGCAGTGAAGGAACAAAATATGATGTACATAAATTCCTTGCTAAAAGTACAAGGGAATATTGGATAGAAGGTAAACAAGATCGTTATCTGGATTTAAGTGTAACTAATGATTATAACAATGGAGCCTTTGACAATAACGATGATTATCAGTATATAGCTGGTAATCAAGAGATGCGTTGGACGTATAAAACCAATCAGCCTTTTGGAGTATTAGAAACCAGTTTTAATTTGATGGTATCGGTAAATGCTACTGTAGCGGCTAATAGTGATGTAGGCCTTTTTGTGCATTGGTATAGAAAGAGAACAGTAGACGCTTCACCGGTACTCATGCAAGTAAATCAAATAGTAGGCATATCTGCACCGGCTATTGGTAGAAGAGATGATGTAGGCATTAAAGAAGCTAATTTCATAACGCAAGTGAGTCCGGGGGATTATGTAAGTGTAAAGCTTTTCACACACATGTTTGAAAGCAAACTGGGTAGAGCAAACAATGTATGTAGTGTAGTACAATTTAAACTGGATTTTATACGTATTCCACTGGGTGGACAAATATTTTTTGATAATTATCTTGGTTTTCAAAAGCATAAATTCCTTGATTTATTTAGAGGTGTAGTGGACTCCTTTAATCTTAGTGTACAAACTGACGCCGTAAATAAAGTAGTAGTAATTGAACCTACGCATGCCTATAGTACAAATAACGACCTGAGTAAAAAGCAAGCTGGCTATTTTGTAGATGATTATTACGATTGGTCAACCAAACAAGATATAAGTAAAATATCTACACAAACTTTATATAGTGATTATGAAAGAGAGGTTACGTTTAAGTTTAAAGAAGATAGCAACGATGGTATTTTTAAACTCGTGCAGGACAGAAATCTAAATAAACTGGCTACTGGAAAATATATTTTCCCTGACCGCTTTAAAGCGGGAAATAAAGAACATGAAAATCGTTTTTTTTCTGCTACCATGCACTATGAAGTAGATGAATTAAAAACTATTACAGGAATAGCACCGCAGATGATTTGTATTGTTCCGGAGAATATCAGTAATACTTCCAGTGGAGAAGCCGAAAATACATTTTTACCCAAGCTTGCATGGTATAAAGGTGTGGTTACCGGTGTAGGTGGTTGGCGTTGGGATGGTACAGCAAGAGGAGATTATCCTTTTTTATTTGCAGTGAATTACAAACCCGGCGGCGCAAACGATCCTATTCTTTCTTACTCAGATGAAAAAATAGGTAATGAAATAAGTGGATATGTACAAGGCAAAGGCCTTTTAAAAAGATTCTTTCATCAGCGTCTTGCTATTATGCGCAATGGTCAGTGGTATACTACACATTTTAGATTAAATAATTATGACATCAGTAATGGAATGCATAGAGAGTATATTGTAATTAATGGTCAGCGTTATGAGCTTATTGAAATTAAAGATTATAAACCCTTGCAAGAAGAATCTACCGAGTGTACACTTAGAAGACATTGGCCAGTGAGTAAAGTAGATGAGGATGCCACGTTTCCTTCGAGCAGTAGTGTAGTAAGTGATAAAATCAGTAATACTCGTTTTGATATGAAATATGCAAGATTGGTATGTTTAAGTACTGATATACCGAAATAGAATATTAGGTAGGATAAAATAAAAAAACGGATAAAAAAATTTAGACAGAATATATGGATAGTACAATTAAAAAGGTCTATGATATTAGACTACTTGGAGCTGATGCAGTACTTAAAAACATGCAGTCTGTCAACAGTGAATTTGACAGAGCTAAAAAATTGGTGCAAACGCTCAGGACTAATGCTGTTAAAAATGCTAACCTTATCGTTGAGCCAGAAAAAATAAAAGCAGAAAAGATTGCTTTAGAGGAAGCAGAGCGTGCCTTACTTAAAGCTACCACAGCTAAAAAACAAGCAGATGCAGAAGCTAAAGTAGTAGATGCATATAATAAGTCGCAAGCTACCGAAAGAAAAAAACAAACTGGTGGAATAGAAGCAGAGGCTGGCAGCTATAATAAACTGGCTGCTGAACTAAAAGTAGCTAAAGCCGAATTAAAAAATATTCCTATTGGCACAAAAGGATTTGATGAAGCTTTTGTAAAAGTAAAATCCTTGCAAGACAAAGTGAATGATTTTAATCGTTCGCTTAGTAAAGATGGATTACTGGTTGGAGAATATAGCAGTGGCATTATACAAGCCTTCAAAAAATTAGGACTTAATGATTTAATCAGTAATCAAATCGATCAAACCAAAGGCAAGATCAAACAATTAGAAACTGAACAAGAAGTTTTACGTAACCAATATAATCAAGCCAAACAAAGCGGTGTAAAAGCTTTTAATGATATTGAACAAAAGCTTATTCTAAATATCAATGAAACTAATCAGTTAAAAACTGCGCTGGCAGGAGCGGAAGTTCAGTTTAAAGGCATAGGTAATATTGGCTCGCAGATAACAAGCAGCTTAAATAATCAATTCAAAAACTTAAAAACAAATATCTCTGGTTTACTATTGGGCTACGTAGGCTTTCAGCAAGTAGGTGGTTTTTTAAGTAATTCCATTAAAGAATTTGAACAAGCCGAAACGGCTACAGCAAGATTTAGTGCCACACTTGAAAATCTTGGCAGAGCTAATGAATTAGACCCGCTTAAAAATAAGATCGAAGAGCTTGCTTCTACTTTTAAATACTTAGATAATGATGACCTTACCGAAGCGGCCGAGAAATTAGTTACCTATGGTAAAGTAAGTAAAAATCAAATTGAAGAACTGCTACCTATTATTATTGACTTTGCGGCTAAACAAAGAATATCTATTGGAGAAGCTACTGATATTATCATTAAAGGATTGGAAGGCAATAGTAAAGGACTTATCCGCTATGGACTTAGTTTAAAAGAAGCCAGCACAGAAAGTGAACGCTATGGCGTTATTGTTAATGAACTGGGTAAAAAAGTAAAAGGTACAGCAGATACTTTTCAGTCTACCAGTACGGGAGAATTAGCTGTTTACAAACAACAAATTAGAAATCTTCAAGAAGATATAGGTGCTAAACTGCTACCTATTTTAACTACACTTATTAAAATAGTAAGTGCTGTAGCCGGTGCAATTAGTGCTATACCCATGCCTGTATTTATTGGAACATTACTCATATTCACGCAAGGTATTATTGCAAATACGGCTGCATGGATAGCTAATACACTGGCTAAAGCAAGAAATATTGTACTAACTACTACAGCTAATATTTTAATGGCTGTGGGTAATGGTATACTGATTGCTCAAGCAATTGCACAAAATGTGTTAAATGCAGCTACGCTGATTTACAATGGACTGCTTACCAAACTCACCGTAATACTGCCCGGTGTAGCCAGAGTATTACAATTCTTAGGTACTGTTATGAAAGCAACTCCCCTTGGATTATTAATTACAGGAGTAACATTACTGATTAGTGCTTTTAAATTATTTGGTACAGCAACTGTTAATGCAGGAAATAATTTGAAACAATATAGTAGAGAACAACAATATGCTACCGAAACAATTAGAGTAGCAAATCAAGAACTCTCTAAACAACGAGCAGAGATGGCTTTAAATGTAAGCGTAGCTAAAGACCTAACCATATCTTATGAAACTCGTAAGGCTGCGGTAGATAAAATTATTGCACAAGCTCCTGAATATTTTAAAAATTTAAATACTGAAAATATTTTAACCAGTGAGGGTAAAAAATTATTAGATGACTATAACAACTCTTTGCAACGCAAAGCAGAACTACAGGCAGCAGCCGGTATTCAGCAAAGAGAATTTGATAAACTGACTAATCTGCAACAGAAAAAGCAGGAACTGGAAATCTATAAAAAAACAGGTGATCTGAGTGGCCTAAGTGAAGAGCTTGGGAAAAGCGTAGGAAAAGCTATTGTTATTGAATCTTTTAATAAAGGTTTTGATCCAGAGGACGTTCCTATAGAAATAAGAAATAAAATTGCTAATGCCTTTATTGAAAAATATAATGAAGGTCTTAAAGAAGCAAATAAAAATGTCGAAGCGGCTACCAATAACTATAAAAGTCGACTGGACGAAAATCCACCAGTTACAGCACCTGTTATTAAACGCACCAAAACAATTATAGAAAAAGAGTTGAAAGATTTAGAAGATAAAATTAATGAGGAAACAGCAGGTACTGAAAACTTAAAGAAGCTATTGCAAAAAAAGAAAGGACTTCAGAATGAGCTAAAAGCTTTTGATCTACCGGAAGAAAAAAAGCCCAGAGAAATTAAACCTAAAACACCTGAAAAGCAAACAGAAGATGCCGTTAAAAAAATAGAAGAGCGTTTTGAAGCCGAGAAAGCAGCATTAGAAATAGCTAAATTACAGAAAGGCAAATACAACAATCAAGTTGTAAAAGATGAAGAAACGTATTTGATATTACTTAATCAAATCACTCAGACCTATAATGATAAAAAGATTGAACTCTTACAAAAACAAAAAGTAAAAGAAGGTAAACTCATTGCTGAAGCAAGATTAGAAAAAGTGAAATCGCAAAAAGAAACCGATCAAAAACTCTATGAGTTAGAAGCTAAACGTTTAGAAGGGTCTCTTGAACTTTCTAAACAAGCTGCTAAAGAAGAATTGGAAAATGTAGAAGCGAGTCCACTTAGTACCGACATTCAAAAAGTAGCAGCCAAAGAAAAATACTACAACACTCTACTTAGTTTGCAGGTTGGTTTTAATGAGCAAATGAATGCATTGGAGAAAAAGTATAATCAAATTTCTGTAGTTGATGAGCAGAATAGGGCGAGCGCAATTAATGAGATAAAGAAAGAAACTAAGAATTTAGATATTGAAAAAGCAAATGCTGAACTAAAATCTATACAAGATAGCGGAGAAAAAGATTTAGCTGAATTTAAAGCCAGTATTGCAGAAGCAAGAGTTACTATTGAAGCCAGTGAAAAATTTTCTAAGGCTGCTAAAGTTAAAAAGCTAAAAATATTAGAAGAAGAGGAAGCTAAAGGAATTCTTGCAAGAGAAGTTGCTACGCTCAAAATAATATTAGATGAAAAACAAAAATTATATGAAAGTGGAAAAATAAGTGAAGCGGAATATTATAAAGCTAAAGAAGCTTATTATACCAAATCAGCAGAGCTTAATCAAAAAATATTAGCTAATGAGAAAGCAACACTGGATGCTTACGACAAGGGTATAAGTGGTTTTATCAAAAGCTTAAATAAGTTTACAAAAAATGATTTATCTAAAATAGAAATTGGAGATTCTGGTGTGAGTGTAGGTTATGTTATAGCCGAATCTTACGATATAGCAAAGCTGGCCATGAGTGATTATTATGATGCAGAGCGTCAGCGCATTGAACAAAGCAAACAAGCAAGCTTAGATCGTTTAGAGTTAGAGAAGCAACAAGTATTAGCACAAGCACAAAGTGCAGCAGAAAGAGAATCCATTGAAAGACAGTATGCAAATAAAAAAAGACAAATAGAAATTGAGGCAGGAGAAAAATTAAAAAAACAAAAGCGTGCAGAAATATATATTTCTCTTGCAGCAGAGCTGGCTAACATTGCTGTACAAGCAGCAGCGAATCCTGCTAATGCATTTACATTCGGAGTAGCAGGTACCGTGCAATATGCTATCCTTGCTGCACTTGCTATTGCTCGCTCTGCTTTACAACTCTCTACTATTAATCGTCAACAATTTGCAAGTGGTGGTGAAGTACCTACTGCTGGTGGTGAATTTAAAGGTAGAAGTCATAGTAATGGAGGAACATCCTTTACATTTAAAGGCAATGCTTTTGAAGCAGAAGCAAAAGAGTTGGCTATCATCAATAAAAAATCAGCCAGTGATAATAAAGTTTATAATGTAACGGGTACAACTAAACAAATTGCCTCACTGCTTAATGAAATAGGTGGAGGTAAACGTTTTGCTACTGGAGCTGTTCTACATAAATACGCCAATGGTGGTTATTTAGGTAGCCGAATACAACCTCCTGTATTTGCTTCTTATTACAGTAGTGCGACTACTGATGCTACACAAAGTCACGACAATGCTGAGCTAAAAGCTTTAATAGCAGCTACTTCTAATAATGTAGATACTGTAAATCAAACGCTAAAGAATTTAACGGTATCTGTTCGCACACAAGATATTAATGAGAGTCAAAAGCAATTACAAAAACAATCTGAAATAGCAACACTTTAATAGATTAAACTATGGCACCTCCAGTAAGCTTTGCGCAAGTCAAAGCAGAAATACTTGCAAGAGCAAGAGAAATTGAAACCTGCGACGATTATCATAAAGCATCCCTTGCAAATAATTATGGGGAGTTGATTAATGCAGGTTTACCATCACTTGTATGGGCGTATAATGCGGGAGTGATAGATGATTACCTTATATCCAGAGCTGCTGCTGATCTAAATCCAAGAGGAATTTATAACGCCGGTACAACAACGCTGTTTAATCCCTCTATTCCAATTTACGTACTACCTTATGCAACAGTAAATGTATTTATGTTTGGTAGTAGCAGGCAAGATTTTCATTGTTTAGGCGGAACATTAAATATGAATATTCTAAGCACTGCACATGCAGAAATTACCGCTTACCATGATGCACAAATTAATTTAAGTATCACCAGCAGTGGTATTAGTTGTATTACACTTAATAATGAAGCAAAGCTGACTGGTACGGTAAGCAATAGTGGTGTAGTAACGGTGCAAGGTAAGGGAGAATCACAGTCTACACTTACAGCTAATAATAATGCACATCTGAATTTATATGGATGGTTTCATGCAGTGTTAAAATATAAATTAACTGGCACATCAACCATATCTATACATCAGAATCATGAATCGAGAATAGAAGTATTTATATAGAAAAATAAAAATAATTGCTATGGCAATCTACTTTAACTTTTATATAAATCTTAATAACTATTTTTAGATGGTGCTCTTTTTCCAACAAGTATTTTTCCGGGTACTCTATCTTTATTAGGAGTACCAGTAAAAGTTACCATTGCTTTTTTAGAACTAAGAACGCATACGTCTCTCATTTTATTTACAATAAATATTGGAGCTATTTTCTTTTTAGCATTTTCTATATGCTCTGGAGAAACTATCCCATTTGCAATAGATATTTCAACACCCATAAAATGTTCATTCATAATATTTAATTTTATTAGCAAAAATAAACACAAACATCTATATCCAAACAAATTACATTTTTCAATTTATATTAAATTCCAATTTTAAAAGACAGGGATTATAGCACCAGAGTACAAACTAAATTTTTCAGAATAGATAACCTTTTAGAAAAACATCCAACTATACATTAGAACATTTCTGTCAAAATCAAATTACATACCCTCAAATAAATCTTTCATTTTTATTTCATAATATTTAACCAATCTGATAAGCAATTCTACTTTTACATCTGGATATTTACCTTCCTCTATATTTTTTAATACATATACTGGTGTATTTAGTGCAGAAGAAACAGCCGGCAGAGAAATACCTTTACTCATACGTATATGCATTATATTATTGCCCATTTTAATTGCACATTCTTTAATCTTTATTTGTAGAGTATCATTTTTCATTAGTGGTATTATAGATAGTTGTAATATTTTAATTGTGTGTTAAAGCTTTCAAATTCACGAACAACAATTAAGTGGCAAGCATCAATTAATTTATTAAGGTGTTTTTTTACATTTAAAATATTAATGCTTCCTCCAGAGAGTGTGCTATTGTCTCTTATAGATATATATAAAATATTTTCTAACTGATTTTTCCATTTAGGCAAGGAATAAAACTTGAAAAATTTAGTAAGGGCTTTATAAGGGTTAATATATTCTTTGCGGCTAAGACTACGAGGAAAGTAATCCCATGAATATATCTTATCAGCAGGCTTACAATAGAATTTAGTATCCATAAGCTCTATTTCATCTATATTATATGATATAGTAAGATTAGCCAATCGAGTACTATTATCTATCTTCTGAATAATCCAAGCAGATTCAATTATTTTTAGGAGATTTTCATAAAAATATAGAAAGTTGCCAGACATCTCTTCTATCCAACTACCAGCTTTATATACAGATGCCATCCAATCCGATACAGTTTGCCTTAAATAAGTTAAATCGTATTCTCTAATAAGTGAATGAACTGCTTTGTAAGGTTCAGCAATTTCATCTATAGATAAAAGTTTTACATAGGAGAAGTTGTTTAGCTGCTGTTCCATATAGTATATTTTGTCGGTGTAAATTTTGAATAATTATCTTGAAGAAGTACTATTTTTACAGTAGTTTATATTCTATAATTTTAACTTTAAAACAACTATAATGCAAAAGGATTTTACAGTGTTAGAAAACAAAACCATCGGCAAGAATTTATATAAGTTTAGAAAAATAAGAGAAAAGAAAGCATTAGAAGTAGCTAAATATGTTGGCATCAGTGAACCTGCCTATACTAAGTATGAGCGAGGAGAAAGTAAGATTACTATTGATATTATTCAAAAAGTAGCAGAGTTTTTACAGGTTGATCCATTGCAAATTGTTGCTTCACAACCCGGGCATATTTTTGAGAATATTACTAATTCTCCAATAGCTATTCAAGATCACAGTACTTTTCAAACAACTGATGAAAAGCAAACCAAATTAATCGTTCAATTAGTGGAAAATGTAATGTCTATGAACGAAAAAATAATGCAGCTATTGAAGAAAAAATAATTAAGAAAATTAATTTTTACAGATAAGAATTATTAATAGATAAATATTATGCTACCACAGCACCATTTAAAATTTTCAGATATAGATAAACGGTTACAAGAACTGGCTTTACTGGACTTTTCTTATTTCTGCACACTTACCGGAGTCGACAAAAACAAAGCTGTTATCTGCTTAGAAAGAGCTAAAGGTAAAAGTTTTAGGCAGATTGCACATAAGCTTCACATAGCTAAAAGCACCATATACGATATTTCTAAAAACTGTCCGTCTAAATCGGACAGATAATACTCTTTGTTGTATTTTCTCTCTCTACTACCATAGAACTTTGTGGTAGACATGAGACCTCATCTTTCCATATTTAACTATGCTATTCATAACGAAGGTGACAATGCCGAAATTCATATTGACGGTTATATTGTTGACGCTCCTACACAGGACATTTTAAAAGCTGAGTGGAATGATGAGACCTCTGTCTCTTATAAATCTTTTCGTGATCAACTAAGTGGTGCTAATTACAAAACTATTGACATTTATATCAACTCTGGCGGTGGGCATGTAGGCGATGCAATGGCTATACATGATTTGTTGGTTGATTTGCAAAATAAGGGCGTAACAGTAAATACGCATGGTAGAGGTATTGTAGCCAGTGCTGCTACTTATCTACTTATGGTAGGTAACAGTTCAATGAGTGAAAACAGTTGGTTTATGTTACATAATGTGAGTGGTGTAGCTATTGGCGATGTAAATCAGGTAGAAAATCAAGCTAAAACTCTACGAAAGTTTAATGACCGTATTCGTGATTTTTATGCTAATGCTACTGGCCTTCCTGCCGCAACTATTTCATCTATGATGAATAAAGAAACATGGCTAAGTGCTAAGGAAGCCAAAGAAAAAGGATTTATTAAAAATATAACAGGAGAGGTAAATTTTAAAAACGCTATTGCACCGGAAAGCTGGCCGTATGCTAACCTACAGGTATTAAATACTTACAATGGGTTTACTACACCCCACACTACAAATACTATGGTAGATAAAATTATACAAGGCGTAACACACGCCTTACAAAAATTAAACTTGGTAAAAAAAGAAAGTGCAACAAACCAAGAGCTACAAAATGTAAGCATAGATGAAAAGAAATTAACTCTTGCATTAGAAGAAACACTGAATCCTTTGCAACAAGAAATACATAATCATATTAATAATGCAGTAGCCTTAAAAATGAAAGCAGTAGATGAACAAGTTACTAATACTGTTAAGGATTTTTTAGATAATCATCTTTCCAGTCATGATGCACTGAAAAATATTACAACAGAAGTAGAGGAGATTAAAAAAGATATTTCCAATAAGATAACAGGTTCTGCACAACCTAAACTAAAGAATACAGTTACTGCAAGTAAATACGATCATCCCGATATTAAATGGGGTAACTAAAAAGAAATTTAAAAAGATATGGCAACAGCAATTGATAATAAAGAATTAGAAACTAAGGTTTGTGGTGATTGTAGCTGTAAAGGATTTGCAGCGATTGTAAAATATGAAGTAGACCTCAAAGCAGAGACGGTAAAATTTACGGATGCTTCTGTATTTGACACAGGAGATAGTTTAGCAAAAATTATTCTCCATGTGTCAGATGGTACAGGTAAACGAAAAAATGCAGACCTAAGTACAGGCGGAGGATCAGTAACACTATCAATTACCGCTTTCGACTTTAACAGTTTAACACTCACTGCAACAGTAGTCTCTACGCTGGGTTGTAAAGCTAATGTAGGTAGTTATAAAATTGGGCAGTTTGCATCCAGTGGAACGCTGCAATACAGTACATAAACAGTTGATGAATAAAAAATGTAAGACAGGATATATTATTTGACTAATTAAAAAAATGCCCCCGCCTATGAAAAACCATACTACTCATTCTCATCTGATGATGCGGAGTGAGTATGAGGGGGCTACTAAAAACCTATGCCAAACTGGGAACCACTTATTGTAGGCAGTCAAGCCTTCTATGAATTACTTGTACATCCACATTTTGCTGACCTTATTCCCGATGGGCCTTACAGTGGAACACTTGGAGAATTTACCGTAATGGATGATGTAGTAAGTAAAAGAAAAATCATCGATATTCTGGGCTCACGCAATATTTTAAAGCGTAGAGATGCTTCTTGTAATATTGACTTCACACCTGTTGCTAAAGGTGGACTTCGTACCATTGAAGTAGAAACGATCTATGGTGCCACCTTGCAATGCGATAATGAATTTTATCAAGGTTGCTTTAAAGATTTTATAAGTCAGCACGAAAAATTTAGAAATTATGTGCTAACCTTTTTTGAAAAAGCCATTAAAGTAGACTTAGACAGCAATGCATATTTTGGTGATATTACCAGACCAGATGACCCAAGCGGACTATGGAATTGGAATGTATTTGATGGCATCTTTAAAAAATACAAACGCTATATTAATTCAGGGGTAATACCAGCAGCCAGAGCAATTACTATATCTACTGGAACAATGACTCCACTACAAGCTTTCAATACACTAAATTATTTGTTCGATAATCAAGAAGTGTTGCTAAAGTCTATGCCGCCTACTATGAAATCATTCTATGTAAGCGATGCACTTTATTATGGTTACCATAAATACTTACAACAAATTGGTAGTGCTTATAACATAGGGCTTTACACTAATGGTATTCCTCAGTTATCTTTTAACGGTATACCGATGTTTTTAGAACCTACATGGTCTCCGGTGATGACAGCACTAAATGGAGGTAAAGAAAGCCATGCTGCTATACTAACCATTAGAGGAAACTTCGTATTTGCTACCGACAAAACCTATGGTGAAGGGCCTGCATTAAATGAGGCATTAAGAATATGGTATAGCGATGATGATATGGTTTGGAAATACGCCATGTTTATGAAAGCAGGAACGGAAATCGCATTGCCTGAATACAGTGTTATAGCTATGACACCAATTCCATAATAGAAAAATGAAAAACAAAATTATTAACTACCAATTATTAACCTATGCTTTGTGTAACTCTTCAAGCTTATAAACGTGCCTGTGGTGGTGTAACTGGAGGTATCAGTAGACTATGGGTATTTGATCCAGCAGATTTTGATTTTACTCAAGTGAAAACTGATGACCCTTATACAGTAGTTGCCCGCCGTATGGGTGCTGCTACAGCTAAGATGTATCCGATAAAATTTCAGTTTAAAGAAGCTGAACGCACATGGAAACAAAGTGTAAAAAGCTGTTCTGTAAAATATGAACACGAAATCAAAGCACAGTTACCACAATTAAGCAATGATCTAACTGTATTTCTAAAAAGTTTAGATAGTGCGGGTTGTTGTTGCGGGCTGGGTTTTATTATTCAACATAATGATGGAAAAATATTTGTGATAGGTGAGCGTTATGTTAACGCCAACGCTATTCCATTCTTTGAAGTAAAAATGGATGGTAGCGATGGAACTTCCGGAAAACTTTATGATGATTTTAATGGCACTAACGTAGTAATTAAAGGAGATTATAACAGAGACTTGTATGAGTTTACCGGTGGTGCTACAGCTATTGAAGGCTTTGAATAAAACAATATTTATATGGCAATAGAAATAAAAATTAAAAAAGAATTTGAATCAGAAATTGTTGGGTTTAATGGTGCTGCTCTGCCTTTAGGCCAGCGTACAGACTTAGATATGCTGGCACTACTCGCACTACAAAGCAATAACCATAATCTTTTACGCTATTTTGAAAAGCTACCTATCCTTAGTGAGTTAGAAACAATTAAAGTCAATACTTTCTTAAAGAAAACCGAAGAATCTAAAGCAGTGAATGCGAAGCCATCTCAAACATAAAAGAAAGGAAATAACATTTTCTAAAAATAGTTCGCTTCCAATAAAAGAACAAAAAGCTACTATAGAGAAAAAGCCTATTATTAATGCCATAAATCTGGATAGTAATGTTCCTATTCCGTTAGAGCATTATGGTCATGCTTTTATTAGCCGTAAGGGGCGACGATATGTTCCTTTCTTAGAGCCACTGGATAATTTTGCTCAATTACTATTAGAAGCCAAACTCCTTAGCCCTACACAGATGGCTTGTATAAATTCTAAAACGCAATACTCAATTGGTGCGGGTTGGTATTTAAAAAATACAGAAGTAGATGAGCGTTTAAATACTTGGGCTAAATCGCTCAATAGAAAAGGGCAAACCTTAAACGATATTTTAAAAGCCATCTTTGATAATCTGCATACGGTAGGTAATTCTTTTATAGAAATTATTCGAGGGAAAATTGGATCAACCAAGTTTATAAAAGTGTATGTCAATTCTTTTTTGGATTGCAGGCTCTCCATGCCGGAAGATAAAGAAATACCTATTTCTGTATTTAAGTCCCCTGAGTTTAGAAAGCAGGGGATTTGGAACATGCGTGATAATGAATTTGTAGAAATACCCTTGTATACAGGAGATAGTATTGAGTCAGAATGGCTTAAAGATGACAATGGTAATGAACATACTATGCTACATTTAAAGAATGAGGTGAGTGGATATGATTATTACGGTATGCCTTCCAGTATTGCTTGTTTACCACAGCAAATTTTAGAATATAAAGCAGCTCGCTATAACATTGACAACTTCGACAACAACTTAGTAATTGGGGGAGTGGTTTTGTTGCAGGGTAATCTCTCTCAAGATGAAGCAGATAAGTTAGGAGCTAAGATTGTACAGCAGCATGCAGGTGATGGTAAAAGAGGACGTTATGTAGTGCTTAGTAGTCAATCAGGGATAGATAATTCTAAAATTATTCCTTTTGATAAAGAACGAGATGGAGATTTTATAGAGTTTGATAAACGAATAGAGGAAAAAATTATTAGTGCTAATAACTGGGATGCTTTCCTTGCAGGTATACATAGACAAGGAAGTCTTAGTAACGGGGGTAATAATTACCGTTCTATTTTCAGTATTAAAAATACCACCGTTATTGAACCTATGCAAGCTTATGTGATGGAGAAGTTTATCTATCCACTCATGAAAATTTGTGATGAATGGATGAAAACCAAATGGTCAGAGCATGAGATTGGAGTTAAACCGGTAATGCCGATTTCTTTCATTGGGGATTTAGACATCAATGCTATAATTACAAAGAATGAGGGACGAGCAGCTATAGGGTTAACGGCCTATGATGGCAAAGAAGGAAGCGCTTTTATTAAAGAAAATAAGTCTACAGCATTTAATAATGAACAGTCCGCTATGCAAAATAACTAATCTATGTATGCTATTAACCGTTTAAATAGACCTGTATTAATTACTCCTGATGAGGTGCTGTTTCATGCGGCTACTGATCATAGTGTGGATGCAAGACAGCTATTACAAAATATCATCATTGCAGAAGAAAGAATTATCGTGCAAGCTATCAGCAATTCTTTTTATGAAGAGTTAATAAGGTTAAAAAATAAAACGGTCAATATTATCAATCAAGCGATGGTTTTAAAAGAGATTAACAATAGTCTTATAGCAGCAGGTAAAAAACCCATTACTAAGAACGAATTGCCTATAGGTACTATCATAAATGCTATTGAGTGGGTTACTAATAATGACTATATAGAACTATGGAATAGGTTTTTATGGAAGCTAACCGCAGAAGCCGTAGATATGATGACAACTGTTCCCAGTTGGCTTAGACACACGACTCAAGGTCAGCAAAAAAATAATCCTGAAGTAATTGGAGGTAATGGCCAGAATTCCATTACAGGGGATAGAAAAGATGTGCAGTTTAAAATAGATATACAAATGCAAGAGCGCATCGATCCACTTATAGCTCGTATGCAACAGTGGATTTGTGAACGAAAGGATAAGTTTCCAAAATATACTAATAAATGCTCTGATGATAATAAAGATGGTATTAGTGTCTTGCGCAAAACAGATTGGGTATTTAATGCTTATGATAATAATAAGGACAGTAATTGTATAATGAACAATATAGTATAATGAATAAGATAAAACATATTGTAGAGGGCTGGTCAAAGAAATTGCACTTGACCTTCATTAGTGAAGAACAAAAAGCATTAGCCTTACAGCGTATGAATATTTGTATGCGTTGTAGACATGCTAAAGAACAGTGGATAACTAAAATTATAGATGGCATACTAAAAAATGATGAGCTGGGAAGTGGCATAGGTTGCAGCTTGTGCGGTTGTCCTCTGCAAGCTAAAATATTAGTAGAAAAAGAAAAATGTCCAATAGATAAATGGTAGAACATTTAAAATAAAAATTATGAAACCACTTGACTTAGATATTTGTGTATGCGATGACAGTAATTTGAGCTTTGCTTTAATTGATGCTGATGGAGCTGTTATTCTTACCGAAAATTCAGAACTATTATATTATCAATAAATAATTTTTTCATTTAAAATAATTCAAAAAACTTATGGGAAAAAAAGTAAATCAACTGCCAATAGCAGAAAAACTGTTATCTACCGACTTAACTACTATAGCCGATCCTATTACAGGTGCTATGCGCAAGCTAAGTCTTAAACAATTAAGAGATTTTATTAAATTGTTATTTGATCCTTCTACTGTAGATATTACTAAAATAAGCGATGTGCATGCTTTTGGTGATGGTTGTATAGCGGGAGTAGATGCACAACCTATTAGCGAAGGATTTATACAACGCTTTTGTAGAGAGTATAACAAAAAGATGTTTAACTATGGAGCAGGAGCTGCCGGTATACATAAAGTGATTGGTACTGCTTTTGAAAAATTACCACAAGTAAACAGTAATGTGTTAACTATTGCTATGGCTGGAATTGTGGATGTAGCTTTATCAGGTAACAATTCCAAAACCTTTGAGAAAATAAAACAAGCTTACCGATCCTTAATTGCTAATCAGTTTTTAAAAACGGCTGTACCATTTAGCGATGGAAATATCACTAAAACAGGTGTATGGAAAGTTACCAATTATCCTTCTTCTACTGTTGGTGGTAAAGCAGAACATTTAGGCGGTAAAGGTATAGCCTCTACGGATAAAAGCGATAAAGCAGAGTGGAATTTTACAGGTAATAATGTGGTTATTGGTTATATAGGCAGCGATGGTGATCCTATGCGTAAGCAAGGAGATTTTACTGTTTATATTGACGGGGTAAATCATGGCTCCTACAATCAAAATGACTTGTGGGATGGTATTGCCAGTATTGGTTATGATAATCAAATAGGCCCTGCATGTATAGTCTTTACAGGATTATCTTCAGGAATGCATACACTTAGCATTGAAACTAATTCTACTGATCTAACCGTATTTGATTATGTAGGTACTATGCATGCTCCAGAAGATTGTGCTCCTATTATTATTAGTGAAATTATTAAACTAAATCCTGATTTTGTCCGAATATATCCTGCACTGGTAATTAAGGACACATACATGGAATTTATGTATAAGAATGATTTGTATAAGCCATTAACCCTGGATGAGGCAGTTGAGATTTGTAAAATTCTATATTGTGAATTTGGGAAAAAAGGCATACAGATTATAAGGTTGGGACTACAAACAACAGAACAGATTAATCTTGGAAAGGATGTAGTATCAGGACCTTTTCATCCAGCATTTAGGGAGTTGGTAGAATCATCCCTATTAAACGATATTGTGGTTTATATGATTAATAAATATTTTTTAGAGTCTAAGGAAGTTAATATTAGTATTTCTCCCCGGGATATATCTAAATTGTATGCTGATAAAAAGAAATATTTTTATAACAAAACAAAACAATATTCTACAATAAAATTGAAAATATTACAGGACGAAGATATGATTCCAATGACCCTTTCTTTGGATGATGGCGAAAAGGTGAAAAGCATGTCAATTAATGATTTTATAAAAATAACATATTAAGAAGGATTTTCCTCCGAAATATAGAATATTAAAAAATAGTTAGAATTGGCCGATATAACATACATGCATTTAAATGGTCAATTTAATCGATGACATCCTTTGTTAGAATTATTTTAGTAATTAGTCATCGATACAACACTATAACAGATTAGGAGGAATTATTCATGGATGTACTTAAAGTATCAGCTCAATCACAACCTAAATCAGTTGCAGGGGCACTTGCTGCATTGCTTAGAGAAAAAGCAACAGCTGAGGTTCAGGCAGTTGGTGCAGGGGCA
>CAZXBE010000006.1:0-30290 GCA_964638565.1 uncultured Chitinophagaceae bacterium | reverse complement strand
TTTTTTGAATCTCTTAAAACCATGGTAAGTCCGCCAGATTTACTTGTTTATTTAAAAGCTTCTGTTCCTACATTAGTGGCTCAAATTCAAAAAAGAGGTAGGGCGTATGAAGATAATATCCGGTTAGATTATTTAAAACGCCTCAACGATTATTATAATAAATGGATTGAAAGTTATAAAGAAGGACCCTTACTTATAATTAATGTAGATGATAACAAATTTCCAGAAAATGAAGAACATTTTGGAGAAATTATTCGTAAAATCGATGCTGAATTACACGGATTATTTTAAAAAAATACTGGTACTATATACTATGAATAACTGTACCTATAATGGTTAACAAAAAATCTAATAAATTTTGGAGATCAACCTATATCGCAACAGGAAAAGAAGCAAATAGATAACACTTTCTAAATCAACCTATTTAGTTGAGTTGAGAATTTCTATGCTATACAAAGCTTATTTGCTTTATGCTATATTTTTCTTTCTAAATAACATTTCCAGCTTCCCTTTACGCACATTATCTTTGCCGCTCAAAATAGTAATATGATTAGCGCAAGAAATGTCACCCTCGCTTACGGAAAACGTGTATTGTTTGACGAAGTAAATTTAACGTTCACTAAAGGAAATTGTTATGGTTTAATTGGTGCTAATGGTGCAGGCAAGAGTACTTTTCTTAAAATATTAAGTGGCGAAATAGAACCTAATAAAGGTGGTGTAGAAATAACCCCTGGGGAACGCATGGCTGTTCTACAGCAAAACCATGCCGCATTTGATGATCAGACAGTTATCAATGCCGTATTAATTGGCCATAAAAGATTATGGAAAATAATGCAAGAAAGAGAAGCCATTTATGCCAAAGCTGATTTTTCTGAAGCAGATGGTATGAAAGCCGCAGAATTGGAAGCAGAGTTTGGAGAAATAGGCGGTTATACCGCAGAGAGTGATGCTGCTTCATTTTTAACATCATTAGGTGTTGGTGAAACGGTACACAACAGCCTAATGAAAGATATAGAGGGAAAAATGAAAGTAAGGGTGTTATTAGCTCAAGCATTGTTTGGCAACCCTGATATTTTGCTATTAGATGAGCCTACAAACGATTTAGATATAGAAACGATTAGCTGGCTCGAAAATTTTTTAGCCGATTATGAAAATATTGTAATTGTAGTAAGCCACGACCGGCACTTTTTAGATGCTGTATGTACACACGTGGCCGATGTAGACCGTCAAAAAATAAAAATTTATACTGGAAATTATACTTTTTGGTATGAATCTTCTCAACTAATGGCTCGGCAAATAGCTGATAAGAATAAAAAAACAGAGGATAAACGACAAGCTTTATTAGACTTTATTGCTCGGTTTAGCGCTAATGCCTCTAAAAGCAAACAAGCTACTTCTCGTAAAAAAGCATTGGAAAAATTAACAATAGAAGAAATACAACCCTCCAATAGAAAGTACCCTGGTATTATCTTTAAACAAGAAAGAGAAGTAGGCAATCAAATTCTAAATATAAAAAACCTCGCTGCAACTATCGAAGGAAAAAATTTATTTTCAAACATCTCTTTTACTGTTAATAAAAATGATAAAATTGCTATTGTAAGCAAAGATCACTTGGCTATTAATGCATTCTTCGATATTATTAATGGTGAAACTAAAGCTAAAGAAGGTTCTTATGAATGGGGAACAACTGTAATTCATGCCTATTTACCCAATCATAATCAAAAGTATTTTATACAAGATTTAAATTTAATGGATTGGCTTCGACAATTTGTTCCATCATATGTAAAAGACGTGGATGAACCCTTCTTAAGAAGTTTTTTAGGAAAAATGTTATTTAGTGGGGATGATGTATTAAAAAGAACAACTGTATTGAGCGGAGGCGAAAAAGTACGTTGTATGATTAGTCGCATGATGCTACAAAATCCAAACGTAGTAATGTTAGATGAACCTACCAACCATCTTGATTTAGAATCTATACAATCATTTAACGAAAGTATGACTAACTTCAAAGGCGTTGTATTACTTTCTTCACATGATCATACTTTTATGCAAACGGTTGCCAATCGAGTTATTGAACTTACTCCAAAAGGCACAATTGATCAATTAATGAACTTTGATGACTATGTAACAAATGAAAGAGTAAAAAAAATACAAACAGAAATGTATAGCTAATTTCTATTTTGCTTTACAATACAAAACATACCTGAAGCGCAACTATTCTTTATATTTTATCAGAACAGTTAAAAACCGATTCACACCTCCAATACGTTTTAGCAAAAGCATCGCAGACAGAGACTTATGAAGCCATTCCTCTCGATACATAAACCGCTATATGAATATTATAAAACAACAGAACATATGAAAAAACGACCATTATTTTAATCTTTACATTTATGATAAACGTTGTGTTTGCTCAAAATGAAAAACACAATGAAGTATTCAATCTTCTTAAAGAAAATTATAATGCTGGAAATTTTGAAAATATTTTCAATAGTTTTTCCTCTGAAATGAAGGCAGCTTTACCTATTGAAAGAACAAAACAATTTTTTGGCGGCCTAAAATCACAAGCTGGCAATATTCAAAATGGAATCTTTTTAAAATTTGAAAAGCAAAGCTATGCCGTTTACAAAACAACCTTTGAAAATGTTGTTTTAGCTGTAGATATTTCATTAAACGAAGCCGATTTGATAAACGGGCTTTACATCAAACCTTATGCAGAGAATACTAAATCAACAATTTCAAATACTTTAAATAATTATCCTAATGCTATTGCAAAAAGCATTTATTCCCAATCAAACAGCTTCCCAAACAAAACATAACTTTCAATTGCCATTCTAAAAAATGGAACGGCAAATTATTACGGAATAGTTATTGAAAGTGATACAATGAAATCAATCAAAAACCAAAATAAAATATTTGAAATTGGTTCAATAACAAAAGTATTTACTTCATCTGTGCTTGCTTCATTAGTAGTAGACAACAGGTTAAAATTAAATGATTTTGTAAATAATTATTACCCTTTCGCTTTTAATAACAATTCGAAAATTAGTTTTTTAGATTTAGCCAATCATACTTCTGGAATGCCAAGATTACCTGAAAATTTAGACGTATCAAATAAATTAAATCCCTACAAAAATTATGGGAGTGTACAGAATTGAACGAATATTTAAAAAAAATCTTAAAGATTGATAACAGCAAACTAAAAAATATGAATATTCTAATTTGGGAGCGGGGTTACTTGGTCATACTTTAGGGTTATCTCAAAAGCAACCTCTTAAAAAATTATTAGAAAAAAGAATTTTCAAAAGATATAAAATGCAACATACGTACACCAATTTAAAAAGTGTTGAAAATATTATGGTGAAAGGATTAGACGATAAAGGACAAGAAGTTTTTAACTGGCAATTTGATGTTCTTTTTGGAGGTGGTGGCTTATTATCAACTTCAAGAGATTTAGTAATATTTGCACAAGCACAATTTGACAAAAAGAATAAAGAATTAGAATTAACAAGAAAACCAACTTTTAACATTAACGATAATATGAAAATTGGCTTAGGATGGCACATTCTTAAAACACAAAATGGATATAATTGGATTTGGCATAATGGTGCAACGGGTGGTTATTCTTCATCTATGGTTTTAGATATAGAAACTAAAAATGGAGTAATTATCTTATCGAACGTTTCAGCATTTAATCCTAAAATGAACAACATAGACAACTTATGTTTTGAATTAATGAAACAAATTGAAAATCAATAACATTAGCTAAACGTTTTTACGCAAGGCTGGCAAAAAAAAATTAGCAATCAGCAGTTGTACCACTATTGGCTAATATTAGACTTAACCGAAATCTATTTAGCTTTTGGCAACAAAAAAACGCTCAAATTATCGGCAAAGCTTGGTTGATAGAAATAACATTAAAAATAGGTGCAACAAATTGAAGAAGAATGATTGAGAAATTGAACCTAACTTGAAGCTAAATTGGAAAATTTAAATTAATTTAACGGACGTTTTTAAACCTCATCGAAAAATAAAAAAATGAAAGCAAACGGAAAAACAGTAAATGAAATTCTAACAAATCTTACAATTGACAGAAGTCAACCATTCAATAAACTACACAAAGTAATTATAAAAAATCTACCCAAAGGTTTTGAAGCAGCAATTAGTTACGGTGGTCTTGGATATGTTGTACCACATACAATTTACCCCAATGGCTATCATTGTAAACCTAGTGAACCATTGCCATTTGCTGGTATTGCTTCGCAAAAACACTCAATAAACTTTTACCATATGGGTATATATTCTGACCAAAAATTGCTTGACTGGTTTGTTAAAGAATATCCCAAACATACCAAACAAAAACTTGACATGGGTAAAAGTTGCATACGGTTTAAAAAAATTGATGACATTCCATACAAACTCATTGGAGAATTAATGAAAAAGATGAGCGTAAAGCAATGGATTAATATTTATGAAACTAATTTAAAAAAATAGACTACAACTCAATATGTGATTTTGAAATTAATTTGATGGGCAATCTTTAGAGTTCTCTACGAGAGATTCTGAAGAGAAGGAACACTCTTTACATATTTGCTCAGTTCTGTCAGCGCCCATGGTCTATGACATAATTAACTTTTCAATATTATGGAAATCGAATCTTAAACTAACAAGAAAAAATACAGAAATTTTTACTTTGCTAAATTTAGAACGAATCTTTTAAGAAATAGCATTATAATTCTAATTCTAATTGTAGCATTTTTGCTAGCGTTAAATATGTTTCTACTCGAAGAGCAACCTATATACTTCTTCTTATTTATTTTAATTTCCTCGGTAGTATTATTGGCAATTTTTTATATTATTCCTAGATTAATATTAATTAATACATTGTCTAAAAAAATTAGTAAAATTGCAGATGTATATGGGAGTAAAAAATTATTACTTTCTGAACAAGGAATTGTTATTGCATTTCATGGGAATGCTAAGCGTATTCATTTCAAAGAAATAAACGCCATTAATTTAAAATATGGTTTTATTGATTTAGGTTTTGTAGAAGGAGATGGTTTAATAATTCCGGTTAAGGTTTTTTCAAATCAAGAGAACGTAAATGAATTTGTAAAAACAATTAAATCAAAAATTAAAAAGATTTAATTATTGCAAGCATCCCACACTAGTCCTTTTATAAACGATGACCAGTGTGAGATTTATTATAAAAATTTAAAATATGATTCAGGTTTTAATTGCTCTAGCAATGTTTTTTGTATATCCTTTTACTTCAAAATATGTTAGTTCAATTGTATTATTAATTATAATTCTATTGTCTATTATCGGCTGTTTTATTTTACGTGGAGAATATTCGATTTTAAATTTTGTTATAGTTAATGCTGTTCTAATATCAATTGGAATGGTTATTCGGTATTTTCATCAAAATGCTAAAATCAAAAAAGAGCATGAAGATTTACGCAGACAATACGAAAATAAATCAAAATAAAAAATGAACAAATATCTATTGCACGGAAAATTAACCGCAAAAACAGGACACAGAGACGAACTTGCCGCTATTTTAATCGAGGCTTCAAAATTGGTTTCAACCGCAAAAGGCTGTAATCTTTATGTAATTGGTAAAGAAAAAAACGACATCAATGCTGTTTATGTAACAGAAATTTGGGATAGCAAAGAAGACCATGACAATTCATTGAAAGCTGAAGGTGTAAGAGAACTCATAATGAAAGCCATGCCAATTTTAGACGGGCAACCTCAAAAAGGACAAGAGCTTGAATTGCTTGGTGGAAGTGGGATATAAATGATTATCTGTTACTATCCATTTAAATGCAATAACTTCAATTGTTCAAAGCAATACATTAATTCGTAGAAAAATTATTTGGAACTAAAAAAATATGACTAAAACAAAAATTACCGTAAACAACAACGGATCATTAAAAATAGAAGGAGAATTTGAAATTGTAGATTTTAAAGGAAATACCTATGGATTAGCTGGTAGAGATATTGTTTCGCTATGTAGGTGTGGACTTTCTAAAAATAAACCTTTTTGCGATGGTGCACATAAAGGCCATTTAGAACATGAGGCTTTAGCGTTTGATTTACCTCCTAAAAAAGTGTAGTACACTCAATCTGAAGGATTTACACCTATAAGTAGAGCGTATTAAACGGGAACTTCCTTTTATGCAAAATTTTATATATAACCAAGCAATAGAATTTGTTTTCATTCATATTATTGCCTTTTTAGAAGGACTGTTGGTTGTGCATTTACATTGGAAAGTAAATTATACTCGAAAAGTGAATCATTTTTTTGTTTTTGCTTCTCCCTATATTATTAAAATTTTCTTTCCGTTTAAGGAAACGTTGTATACTCAAATTGCTATAGCAATAGTTGGTCTTATGACGTTATTAATATATTTAAAACCAATAAGAACAAATATCAAAGTAGTTGGACTTATGTTTACTGCTTTTGATAGACCAGAGGATAGGCCACACACTTTGAAATGGTTATTTACACAATATTTAGCTACTTACTTAGTGGCATTGCCTTTGTGGTTCCTTTTTAATTATATGAATCATACAGAAGCTATTTTAATCATTATTTTAATTAATGCTATTGGAGATGGACTTGCAGAGCCTGTTGGTATTACATGGGGTAAAAATAAATACGCTGTGAAAGCACTGTTTACATCCACTTTTTATACAAGAAGTTTACAAGGAAGTGCATGTGTGTTTGTAGTAGCCTTAGCAGTTATTATAGGATTTTATCACACGTTTACTACTTCCCAATTTATAACAGCATTATTGCTTATTCCTATAACAGCTACTTTAGCAGAAGCCAAATCGCCCCATACCTGGGATAGCCCTTTTATCTTTTTGTTTACAGGGTTAGGCTTGCTATTGGTCTATATGATCTAATTTGTAGAATACACCTATTTTATAGCTTTAATATTTTTGATGAGCAAAGATGTAATGCAAAAAATAATCTTTATGCTATCCTTTGGCTTGTTGCCATTATCTAACATAAATTGTATTCATCAAATTACTAGTACTTGTTTTTCACCATATATGTTTTTTCAATAGTTGGTTGTTGTTTTGCTATCTTTTGCTTATTTGTATGGATTTGTGCTAAAGTAGGTGCAATAACAAGTGATACAATACTCATTAACTTAATCAAAATATTCATAGATGGTCCAGAAGTATCTTTAAAAGGGTCTCCAACCGTATCACCTGTTACAGAGGCTTTATGTGGTTCCGATTTTTTATAATACATCTCTCCATTAATTTCAACGCCTTTTTCAAAACTTTTTTTAGCATTATCCCAAGCGCCGCCAGCATTGTTTTGGAACATCCCCATTAATACACCACTTACGGTAGCGCCAGCTAAGAATCCACCTAATGCTTCAGGGCTTAGTACAAAGCCTATAATTAGGGGAGAAAGAATAGCAATAGCACCTGGCATCATCATTTTTTTAATAGATGCTTCGGTTGAAATAGCCACACATTTATCATACTCTGGTTTCCCTGTACCTTCCATAATACCTGAAATAGTTTTAAACTGACGACGCACTTCCTCAACCATGGCCATAGCCGCTTGTCCCACAGCACGAATAGCTAGTGATGAAAATATAAACGGAATCATTCCTCCAATAAATAAACTAGCTAATACATCTGCTTTATAAATATTAATACCATCAATACCTGCTACACCTACAAATGCAGCAAATAAGGCCAGAGCTGTTAAAGCAGCAGAAGCAATAGCAAACCCCTTACCTGTAGCAGCTGTAGTGTTACCAACAGCATCTAGTATATCTGTTTTTTCACGAACTTCTTTTGGTAGTTCGCTCATTTCTGCAATACCACCTGCATTATCTGCAATAGGTCCAAAAGCATCAATAGCTAATTGCATAGCCGTAG
Organism: uncultured Chitinophagaceae bacterium; assembly: GCA_964638565.1. GTDB lineage: Bacteria > Bacteroidota > Bacteroidia > Chitinophagales > Chitinophagaceae > CAYVXB01. The sequence continues at coordinate 22,376 of CAZXBE010000006.1, read as the reverse complement.
TAGCCATCATACCAGCGGCTGCAATGGCTACACCATATAATCCTGCAAAATAATAAGATCCGTAGATGCCGCCTGCTAATACCAATATGGGTAATAAAGTGGATTCCATACCCACTGCTAATCCTCCAATAACGTTAGTAGCATGACCTGTAGCCGATTGGCGAATAATGCTTAACACAGGTCGTTTACCCATAGCCGTATAATATTCTGTTATAATACTCATTAAGGCACCTACTACTAAGCCCACCATAATAGCTCCAAACACATCCATGCTAGTGAATGTAAAACCACGTAGCACCATATTGGAATCAGGTAATATGTTTTTAGTTAGGAAGAATGCTGCAACACCTGTTAGAACAATGGAGCCCCAATTACCCATGTTTAAAGCTTTTTGTACCGTAGAAGTGTTGATGCCTGCACTTTCGGAAATGCGTACAAACAGTGTACTAAACATAGATAGAATAATCCCTACTCCTGCAATAAGCATAGGTAACAGGATAGGAGAGTAGCCATTAAAACTATCTATAGCCATGGTTTCTTGTCCCAATACCATAGTAGCTAATACCGTTGCTACATATGATCCAAATAAATCAGCACCCATACCAGCAACATCCCCTACATTATCTCCTACGTTGTCAGCTATGGTAGCTGGATTGCGAGGATCATCTTCCGGAATACCTGCTTCTACTTTACCTACTAAATCAGCACCAACATCAGCTGCTTTGGTATAAATACCACCACCCACACGAGCAAATAAGGCTATGGATTCAGCACCTAATGAAAAACCAGTTAGTACTTCAATAGCTTTAGTAACTAAATGGTTTGTTGCCATGACATGTGGAGCAAAATATTGTATTAATACGATAAATACACTGCCTAAGCCTAATACGGCTAACCCTGCTACTCCTAAACCCATTACAGAACCTCCGGCAAATGAAACAGACAATGCTTTGCGTAAACTGGTGCGAGCAGCTTGTGCTGTACGGACATTGGCTTTGGTAGCAATACGCATACCAATAAAACCGGCTAATGCGGAAAACACAGCGCCTATAACAAATGCAATGGCTATTGACCAATGGGAATTAGCATTGCGGCTACCCATAAAGCCTAGTAACAATGCAGCTATTATAACAAAATAGCTTAAAATCTTATATTCTGCTTTTAAAAAAGCCATAGCGCCTTCGGCAATGTATTTTGCTATTTCTTTCATACGATCAGTGCCGGCATCTTGCTTAGAAACCCAACTAAATCGAATAAATGTATATAGCAATGCAATTATTCCTGTAGCAGGAACTAGGTAAAATAAGGTAGAATAAGTCATAAGTAAATTAGTTCTGTTTTATTTAGGCTGGCAAATATACTATGTTGAGTTTTAAATGCTATATTTTGAATGGAGAAAAGTTAATTATTATAAAAGATCATGGTATTGTTTTGAGACACTAGCCTAAAATCTGTGTAAATTACGATAGCTTGGGGATTATTTTTGTTTAAAACGGAATCATTTTTTCAAATAGGTGTACGAGCTGATTAATTATAATTTCTTGATGGTCTACTTTAAATTGAAAGTTAATAGGGGCTTGTTAAGCAGCTTGTTTACTTGGAACAGTATAGATTTGAGCATGTTCGTATAGTCATACTTATACATGTTTAATGACACTCGCTTTAAATAGTTTAGTTACTTTATAATCACTGTACCTAAAGTTCTAGTAATTTCTTGTTCAATTTCTTTAAGCGATTTATGAATGGCTAAGCAACGCTGAAGTTCTTCTCCATTTTTTGCATGCTGCATATCATGTTGGTTTTCTTTCAACATTTTTTTTAATTTATGTAGTTTGAAATAGCTCAGGCTTAAAATGATATCATTCTTACGAACATCTTGATTGTTAATGTTTTTGCCTTCCATAACTTTATTCCAATTTTGGCTAAGTTCATAGGGGTTAGTCATTATGGCCATTACTTCATCGCTAATTTCTTTTTCCGGATAATATGATAAAAGTTTGGTATTGGGCTGTAATCCTTTATCATAAAGTATTTTATAAGCTTGAACTATTTTTTCTAATAGCGGCGTTTCAATCGGAAAGTGTTCCAATTCCAAAAATATATAATCGGCTACGGTTTGATTTTCTGCCCAGCTATCTAGCCCATATTCTAATAAACATCTTATAACACCCTTTTCTTGTATTTCCTCTCTTAATAAAAGATCTATGGTTTTATCTTCTTCATTTAATTGTACAGTATCAACTTTTACTTGTTCAGGTGATTGTCTTAATATATTATTTTGTTTTAGTAATAATTCTCTTTTGTACTTATTAACTAAATGCGTTAATCCTGTTTCATCGATATGTAATAATTCAGCACAGGCTTTAATATAATCTTGTTGTCGGGTAAAATCTTCTGCTTTATTTAGGTGTGATAGTGTAATAGCTATTTGATTGACAGTTTGTGCACGTTTTTGTGTATCATTTCCGGCTTCTTTAAGCATTACTTCTAATTGAAAAAGAACAAAATCTTTTTTTTCTTTTTCAATAAACGTTTGAAAGTTCGATGGGCCTAATTTTTGAAGATAGCTATCAGGATCTTCTTTATCAGGTATCAACACCACTTTAACATATAACCCTTCTTCTAACGCCATATCCACGCCACGAAGTGCGGCTTTTATTCCTGCATTATCTCCATCATAAATAATAGTTAGGTTCTGTGTATATTTTTTTATAAGCCTCAGTTGATCTAATGTAAGTGACGTACCGCCACTGGCTACTACGTTTTCTATACCTGCTTGGTGTAAAGCCAGTACATCTGTATATCCTTCTACTAACAAACATTCATTTTTTTTGTCTATTGTTTGGCGAGCAAAATATATACCATACAAGGTTTTGCTCTTATTATATAATTCGTTTTCTGGGGTATTAATATACTTAGGAGCCTTATCATTTTTTTGAATAATGCGAGCTCCAAATCCAATTACTTTACCTGTATGGTTATGTATAGGGAAAATAATTCTTCCTCTATAATTATCTACTAACGCATTATTTCTATGTACTACCAATCCCGTTTGCAAAAGATAATCTTCATTATATTGATTTTCTTTTGCTTTTTTTGCAAAAGCATCTGTACTATTAGAGCAATATCCTAATTGAAATGTTTGAATAATATTTGAGTTAAAGCCTCTTTCTTTTAAATAACTTAATCCAATAGTTTGTCCTTCCTCTGTTTGATGAAGTGTTTCTTGAAAATAATCTCGAGCAAATTGATTTATAATAAAAAGACTTTCCGATAATAATTTTTGCTGAGAAGCTTCTGCACTCATTTCTGCTTCTTCTACAGCAATATTATATTTATTGGCTAGCCAGCGCAATGCCTCTACATAGGAATATTTTTCATGCTCCATCAAAAAGCCAATAGTATTGCCTGTTTTACCACAACCAAAACATTTGTATATTTCTTTAGTAGGTGATACGGTGAATGAAGGTGTTCTTTCGTTATGAAATGGACATAAGCCTATATAATTTGCACCTCGTTTCTTAAGTTTTATAAAGTCGCTTAAAATCTCAATGATATCAATTCGACTAACAATTTGCTGTATGGTTTGTGGAGAAATCACAATATAAAATGGCACACAAAAGTAAAACTTTGTCACTCAACATAGATTTTGTTTTTTTGCAAACGTGTAATTTTAAAAAATTCATTTATCATAATTGATATACATGCACAATACTCCTATAAATATAATTAATGAATCTCCTTATCCATTACCATCGTATTCTACGCTACAAGCTTCTGGAATGGATATTCGAGCTTTTATCCCAACCACCATAACGTTAGAGCCTTTATCAAGAATAATTGTGCCAACAGGATTGTATGTTGAAATTCCATTTGGATTTGAATTACAGATTAGACCTAGAAGCGGTGTTGCTGTTAAGCAAGGAATTACATGCTTAAACAGCCCTGGTACTATTGATGCAGATTATAGAGGTGAGATAAAAGTTATTTTGATTAACCTATCTGATACTACGCAAGTAATAGAAACGGGAGATAGGATTGCACAAATGGTGTTACAAAAAGTAGAACGTATAGAATGGATTGAAACAAGCCATATAGGGGAAACAGTTCGTGGGGATGGTGGCTTAGGACATACGGGTATTAAGTAGGATCGAAAGTACAAATTAATAAAAATGAAACATATACAAATTCAACGAGTTATTGCATCTGGTTTAATTATTGTGATTTGCATTTCATGTAGATCAACTAGAAGTATTTCGAAAGTGATTTCTGTGAGAGATACAACTAAGACCGTTTGCTTAACCAAACAAGATTCTATAAAAACCAACGATGTAACAATTAAGAATATATTAACACAGTTAAATCGCAATATAATTACCTTTCAATTTTTTACAGCTAAAATGAAGGTCAATTATGAAAATTCAAATACAAAAGATGCAAACTTTACAGCCAACATACGTATACAAAAAGATAGTGTTATTTGGATTTCTTTGACAGGTGCCTTTGGTATAGAAGGGTATAGATTGTTTATTACACCAACAAGTATGCAATTGATGGACAAGCTACATAAAACTATTCAAACCCTTCCCATAGAACATTTACAAAATATTACACAAATACCTTTAGATTTTAAAACTTTACAAAACTTGATAATAGGCAATCCTATATTCATTGACTCTAATATTACTTCTTGTACTGAGTATAATAATCAATTATTAGTTACTATGGTGGGGACATTTTTTAAGCAAACCATTACTATGGATAAACCCAATCATAGAATTGTACAAAGCAAACTAGATGATATAGATAATCAAGGGAATAGAACATGTAATATTTTAAACGAGGCATTTGAAACAAAAAACAATCAATGGTTTCCTACAGAACGCAATGTGACTATACTAGGGAAAAATCAAGTTAATATAACAATCAATACTAAATCTTTTACTATTGATGAAGAAATTAATTTCCCATTTAATATACCTAAAAATTATACACGGAAATCATAGGTTATTATATAATATCTTTATGTAAAACAAATGAACTAGCATCTACACATTTATGCCCAATAAAAAAAATACATGCCGTTTAATTTTTATACTTCTCGGAACATGGCTGAGCGTTGGTGTATTAGCACAACCAACCTCTAACTCAAAAGAGGAAATTCAAAAGCGTGCGCAAGACTTATTAAACCAAATAGAAGAGGTAAAAAAAAGCTTAGATATTACTAAGAAAAATAAAAAAGAAACATTAGCACAACTGGCACTTATACAACAAAAAATAAACTTACGCAATCAACTTATACGAAATATTAATAGTCAGATTGATGATATCGAAAACGATATGACGACTATTAAATTGGAAACTACACAATTAAAGAATGAGTTAGATACGCTCAAGCAACAGTATACCAAAAGTATAGTATACGCCTATAAAAATAGGAGTAACTATGATATGCTTAATTTTATTTTTTCGGCCAATAGCTTTAATGATGCTCTAAAACGCGTTACTTATTTAAAAGCTTACCGTAGCTATAGAGAGCAGCAAGCAATAACCATTCATAAAACGCAACAAAAACTTCAAGAAAAGTACACACTGCTAAATACCAATCGCAAACGAAAAAATATAGTTCTAACAGATGAAAATAATCAAAAGAAGGAATTACAAATAGAAAAAAATGAAAAAAATAATGTTGTTACCCAACTTCAATCAAAGGAAAAAGAATTGGTAAAAGAGATTGCGGCTAGAGAACAACAAAGATTACGTTTGCGCAATAAATTAAATACCATCATAAAGAGAGAAAAAGAAGAAGCATTAAAACGCGAAAGAGATTTAGCAAAAAAACGTGAGGAAGATAGAAAAAAACAAGAAGCATTAGAAAAAGCAAATACCACAAAAACGAGTGACCCCAAAAAAACAAACCCAGATGTAGCTATAACAAAACCATCTAAAAATAGAACGTACAGTGTATTTGAAACAACTGCTGAAGGATTGGCAACTTCAACCGGATTTGAGCACAATCGTGGTAAACTTCCTTGGCCTGTTAGTAGTGGCATAGTTGTAGGAAAACATGGTACCAATAACATAGAAGGAACAAAATTAACAGAAACAAATGATGGTATCAGAATTGAAACAAATATAGGCAGTCCTGTAAAGTCTGTATTTGAAGGAACTATTACAGGTATTTTTGATTTGGAAGGCGAGTCTGCCATTTGTATTCGACATGGTAAATATGTTACTGCATATAGTAATCTTTCTTCTGTATCTGTAAGCAAGGGGCAACAAATTAAAGCAGGGCAAGTAATAGGAAAAGTTGCAGTAGGATTGAATGGTAGTGGCGAATTAACTTTTATGATATCAGGTGATAACTCTCGATTTTTAAATCCATTAGATTGGTTACGCCCTAGATGATCTAAATAATAGTTGATATTTTTTTATTAAATTATAGTCTATGCAATCTTGTCCAAAAATTTTATTAGTTGAAGATGATAATAATTTAGGTATGGTATTAAAGCAATATCTAGAAATGAATGATTACTATGTAATATTAGCAAGAGATGGTATTTTAGGCCTAGCGGCTTTTAAAAGAGAAAAAGTTGACTTGTGTATTTTTGATATTATGATGCCAAATATGGATGGTTTTGCTTTAGCTGAGGAAATAAGAAATATAAATCCAGATATTCCCTTATTTTTTCTTAGTGCTAAAACAGTAAAAAATGATATTATCAAAGGATATAAATTAGGAGCTGATGATTATATTGTAAAACCTTTTGATAGTGAGCTATTGTTATTAAAAATAAAAGCAATACTAAAGCGCAATGAAGAAATACATAAAGAAAAGGAAACTAAATTGTTTAATTTAGCTTCGTACCAATTCAATCCAAAATTACGAGAACTAAGCATAGGAAAAGAAAGCCATATCCTTTCTCCAAAAGAAAGTGAATTGCTAGAGATGTTGTGTGAATACATCAATGATCTCCTACCTAGAGAACAAGCATTAAAAAAAATTTGGGGTAGCGATACTTATTTTAACGGACGTAGTATGGACGTATACATAGCTAAATTGAGAAAATATTTTAAAGATAACCCAGCCATTGAAATTATTAATATTCATGGAAACGGGTTTAGATTAATAGTGAAATAATTGAGAAGCTTCCTAAATTTTTAACTTAAAACTTGGGGCAAATTACTTTTTTAGCACTACTACCATTAGAAGATTTAAATACACCTTGTTTCACTAGGGATAGCTCCAATGCACCAACTGTATTATTAAACTTACTTAGACTAGAAGTAGTGGCATCATAACTAAATGTAAAAGCAAAGCCTTGCATACTCAAGCCAACCATGGGAACGAACGCATCATTTAAACGATAGTAAATACCGCCCATTATTTGATTATTACCATCACCTGATAAATTATAATGTGCTGTAAAACCTAAATATAACGCTTTGGTTGCTGCTGTATAATTGTAGTGAATGTTTGGATTAAGAATCCAAACATCATTGGGCTTGAAACTACCATTTAAAAAGAAATTATATTGAATGGGAATACGCTGATCAAAAGGTTCTCCTGTTTTAGGATCTACTGTTGTATTTAAAAAAAAAGACTCTTTGGGTCTATTTACATGTATTAAAGCAACACCTGCATTAATATACGTTCTATCATTAGGGAAATAAGCATAGTTCATTCCTATTTGTATATCTAAGTAGTTCACTTGTGTGTTATCTAATATCACATCTGTAGGTCTATTTCCATCAAAAAACTTTCCATCAAATTGGTCTGGGAACGTTAATTTACTTCTATCAATTCTTTTTGCGGCCCATCCTGCAGCAAAGCCTCCACTTAACAAACTTGCTTCTCCAAGCATTTGATGGTAAGCAACCGAACCATATAATTTAGTACTTGATAAAACACTACTGCCTGCCACATCTTTGAATATAGAAAAGCCCACTCCCAACCAACCATTTTCTGCTGGGCTGTTAAAAGCTTGAGCATCTACAAACATTCCATAAGTCTGATATGGAACACTCATTACTTTGGAGTATTGATTTCGATAAATAGCTGCAACTCTATAATCTGCATCAGGTAAAAAGCCTGTATTAGCAGGATTAGTTATTAATGGAATATTGTTATGCTGAGAAAAATGCAAGCTTTGCGCATTAACTCCAAAATGCAGCATTATAAAAAAAATAGATATATATGTAACTAACCGAATCATGTGATTAAATCTATCTTATTAAAGTAATATCTCCCTTTTGTGTTTTTGTTGTTCCATCTGTATACTTTATCTCTAAGGTATACACATACACATCCATAGGCTGTAGCTTCCCGCTTACTGTTCCATCCCAACCCGCTTTTCTGTCATTTGTTTCAAAAACCTTTTGGCCCCAGCGGTTAAATATTCTAAAGGTCATTTGACCAATACCAAATCCTCTTACTTTTATACTGCTATTTTCACCAAATCGTCCAGGAGTAAAGGCATTTGGGATATCTGATTCTGGTCGAACAATTGCTTGAACCATTTGGCATATTGTATCCTTGCAGCCAAATGGATTGGTTGTAATAAGACAAGTATTAAAAGAGCCCGTGGCATTATACTGATGTACAACAGGTGTATTTCTATCAGCTGTAGTATAGGATTCTCCATCTCCAAAAAGCCAAGTATAATTAAACCCAATACCACTTGTAGAATTATTTCTAAATGTAGTTGGCGTATTTACGATGGGTGGAGAGAACGTAAAATTAGACACCGGTATAGGGTTTACATTAATAATTGTGGTTACACTATCTCTAATATTGCAAGATCCAGAGTCAATGGCAATAAGCTTTACAGGATAGCTACCTACTGCATTGTATACATGTGTTGGATTTGGTTGATTAGAAGTACCACCATCTCCAAAACTCCATATATAATGCTTACCATTGACACTATTGTTAGTGAATACTGCAGTATAAGGTACACAACTTTCTGTAGGAACTGTAAAATTTGCTTTAACAATGGGCGTAACAATAACTGATTGGTTAATGGTGTCAAACACATTACAAAAAATAGTATCTCGTAATACCAATTTTACATTGTATGTGCCTGCGCTAGGATATCTGTGGTTAAAGGTTTTATTTAATCTTCCATTGATTACAAATGGAGAATCATCTCCAAAATCCCAACCAAAAGCAGTGTCGCTAAACATCGTTCCCATTGGAGCTGTGGAGTTGTTCGTAAATTGGATGGTATTGGTTTCGCAGGGCAGTAAACGAGTATAGGTAAACCCTAAATTGTTTACTCTTTTATCTCCCACTTTAATGTGTATATAGGAGGTGTCTGTAATATTACAGGAGTTAAGATCTTCTGATACTAAGGTTACCTTAAACAGTCCTGTTTTTGTATATATGTGAAAAGTGTCAGGTTTTGTGGTGGTTCCTATAGGCGTCCCATCTCCAAAATCCCAAATATACTTTTTAGCGTTTCCTATAGCATCTTTAAAATCAACCCGTAAAGGAATGCAACCAATGGTATCCAAAACACCATTAATTCTTCCTTGTACATCACTGGCTACTCCAGCTAAATCAAAATTAATTTTTACTGCTGCAAGGTTGCAATTTCTAGAACCGTTATTAGGCGACCATACCCCAGGTGTAGTAGGAAAAGTAGTTCCTCTACAAGCAGCACAAACAGCTTGGTAAATAATGCCTTCTCTATCAAATCTACTGGTACCGCCGTCTACATGTTCTGCAGCACCACCAACTTGTCCAAAAAAAGAACCATATAAAATATCGATGGCATTTCTTTTTAATACAAAAAAATATAAATCGCTGCCATCTGTATTTGCTCTAAGCAAAGAATTTGCAGGAACATTTTTTGCAGGCAAGCCTCTTGTGCTTACGGGGTTTGTCTTAGATCGGTATTCTTCGTTTACTACACCTCCCCAACCCGATACATATACATTTTCACACCTATCTACTAAAAATGCAACAGGGGAGATATTAGGTTCTAATCCACCGCTACCAAATGTAGTGCTATATACAAATGCGGATAAGTTTGGCTGTAGTTTGGCAATAAATTGCTTTCCTCCACTGTTACTGTAGGCAGCATTAATAACAGGGAAAGCTCCTGTACTCGTACCCATTATATAAGGAAATCCTTTTTTATCAAACTGAATACCATATACTTGGTCTGTACCAGTAGTACCTATATACGTAGATTGGAGAAAGTTGCCAACATTGCTAAAAATAGAAATAAATCCATCTATTCCTCCATGATTGTCTTCTCCAATAGTACCTGTTGTACTACCAGAAATATTTCTACTGGTTGTGCCTCCAGCTAGATAAATGTTATTGTCTGTTGGATTAATGGCCAAAACATAAGCGGCATCATCTCCAGATCCACCTAAATACGTACTAAACAACATGCCTAAATTAGAATTGAATTTCAGTAGTACCCCGTCTTGCCCTCCTAGTGGCGTTTTCTGTAGGCCATTGGGTGTAGGAAAATTGTTTGATTGAGTACAACTAGCTACATATACATTTCCTACGTTATCTAATATGACTTCGCTTCGAGCATCATCTCCATAGTTTTGTCGTAGGGATTGTGCTCCATCTGGTGCAATCATTTTTGGTCTAATGTTTACACCATCCATTCCGGTACCCCCTATTTTAACACTGTTTATTAACCCTGTTCCGGTAGCATTTAGTTTGGTTACTACGATATCAAATCCACCACAAGGGCCTATGTTGTTTAAGGTTGTTGGATAATCAGCAGAAGCAGTTCTACCAGCAATAATTAAGTTTCCTTGTTTATCTACGATCAAGCTGTGCGGTTGTTCGCTGCTGGTGCTTCCACCAATATATGTCGCATATATCATGTTACTACCGTTGGCAGAAAATTTGATAATACCCATATCATACCCAGCACTTCCGCCCTCTTGGCTGTTACTGCCCCCTTGGTAAGTGGTTTGATACGCTCCGTTGCTTATTGGAAAGCCATTACCAAAAACAATACCACCTGCATAAAAACTTCCGTCTGGTCCGTAGGTAGCGGTATAGCCCCAATTATCTGCTCTGCTGCCTGTTAGGGTTGAGAAAACCAATGTTGGGTCTATAACCAACGTTGCATTTTTATCGTAATCGTCTTCTATACTAAATCGTACAATATTTCGTTCTACTTTATACGTACAGTTTATTTTTTGTTGTTGAAAAGTTTGATTGTTTCTTGTGTACGAAACTGGTAAAGATTCTTGCGTTTCTCCTAATGATGTTTTTATGTATAATTTGTTGTGCTTACACTTTAAGCCTTCTACACCATCGTACCTCATGGCTATTTGTGTTACATCGCCTCCAGGATGTACAATAATATCATATTTAAGTGTTCCTGCGTTGGTATAATATCGTACATCTATATTGGGGTATATATTGGTGTAGGTAACCGCTGTATATATTTTACAATTTTTTGCCCATTTGGATTGATCATTTCCAATAAAATAATTATTGTACGATGAAAGTGGTTTTTCTGGTTGTGTAGTGCTTAATGGGCTGGCATTTACAAAACTAACTTCGTAAGCATGCGAATGAATGATGGTATTATGGTTGGTACCACCATTATGTTCATTTGGGCTGTAATTCGCCACAGCTCTAGCTGTAGCAGGTGTATTGGTTACTGTTGTTTCGGCATGCATTATTTTTTGTAGCTGCTCCATATCGCTTGCACTATGCTCTACTACTTTAAACCCTTGATGAAGCAAATAAAATTCACCAGCATTGGCTAAGCCTTTATATTTTACAGCATTATTCCACTGGCCTTTATTTTCCACGAACTCCATAGTTGCGTTGCTTTGGGCTTTGGTAAAAAAGGATGTAATCAGTAAGGATAAAAGGGTTATTATTTTTTGCATAATGATTGGGTAATGAACAACGTATTTTCGAAGAAATTATCAACTATCAAGTATTAACCATATTAAGAAATTTTGCTCCAAGCTGTTTTTCCGTTTAGTGAATGTAGGTATTTTTTTAATGCTGCATTGTCTTCATTTTGTAAATCTGGATCGGCAGTTAATAGTATATCTGCTTCTTGCTTAGCTATATCTAATATATTTTTGTCTTGGACAATACTGGCTAGTTTAAAATTTAATAAGCCGCTTTGCTTTGTTCCTTCTACATCTCCGGGTCCTCTAAGTTCCATATCTTTTTCGGCAATGGCAAATCCATCGTTTGTGGCCACCATAGTTTTCATACGTTCTCTTGCTTCATTATTCAATTTAAAACTGGTTAATAATATACAATAGCTTTTTTCGCTACCTCGCCCTACACGACCTCTCAGTTGATGTAGTTGTGATAAACCAAATCTTTCCGCACTTTCTATAACCATTATACTTGCATTAGGTACATTTACACCTACTTCAATAACGGTAGTGGCTACCATTATTTGAGTATCTTTTTGAATAAACCGTTGCATATTGGTTTGTTTTTCTTGAGCAGATTGGCGGCCATGTAGCACGCTAATAAAATATTGTGGTTCAGGAAAAAAAGCTTTTATATGTTCATAGCCTTGCATTAAATTTTCGTAATCTAATTTTTCTGATTCTTCAATTAACGGAAAAACAATATACGCTTGCCTGCCTTTAATAATTTCTGCTCTTATAAAATCCATCACCATTACTCGTTGTTTTTCGTAGCGATGTACGGTTACAATAGATTGTCTACCTGGTGGAAGTTCATCAATTACACTATAATCTAAATCTCCATAAGCCGTCATGGCTAAGGTTCGTGGAATGGGTGTCGCCGTCATAACCAATACATGCGGTGCTGGGTGGGCTTTTTTCCACAACTTAGCTCGTTGTGCTACACCAAAACGGTGTTGCTCATCTATAATTGCTAATCCTAGTTTATTAAACACAACTACATCTTCAATAACAGCATGTGTGCCAATAAGTATAGTTGTTTCCGCATTTTGTAATTGCTCTAATATTTTTTTTCTTTCTATTTTTTTAGTAGATCCTTTTAGTAATTGAACTTGTATTGGTAAGTGTTTTGTTAAGGCTGTAATATTATCAAAATGTTGCTGTGCCAGTATTTCAGTAGGAGCCATTAAGCAACTTTGATAACCATTATCAGCAGCAATCAACATACTTAATAAAGCTACAATGGTTTTCCCGCTGCCTACATCACCTTGTAATAAACGATTCATTTGTTTACCAACACCTAAATCATTTCTAATTTCTTTTAACACTCTTTTTTGCGCATGGGTTAGTGCAAAGGGTAAATATTGTTGATAGAGTGTATTGAAATATTCGCCCACTTTATCAAATACTGCGCCTTGTGTATAACGATGTCGTTGCAGTTTAGTTAATCCTAAACGTATTTGAGCAATAAAAAATTCTTCAAACTTTAATCTACGCAATGCATTTGCGTAGTTGATGGTATCAATAGGGAAATGGATGTTAACAAAGGATTGGTAACGGTTAATTAAGTGAAGTGATTGCAATACATTATCAGGTAAATTTTCGGGAATATCTTTTTCAGTAATAAGAGATAATAGTGTTGATGTTAATTTGCCGAATTGGCGTCCATTTAACCCCTTTGCTTTTAATTTTTCTGTTGTAGGATAAATGGGTTCCAAAAAATTTTTAGCTGTTGCATAAAGTGTTGTAGTTTCTATTTCTGGATGTGTGATTTGAGGCTTGTGTTGAAAATATGATACTTTACCGTATACCAAATAAGATTGTCCTACTTGTAACGTTTTTTGCACCCAGTTTATTCCTTGAAACCAACATAATTCCAATGTTTCACTATAATCTTGTATAATACCAATCAATCGTTTGCTTCTCCGTTCGCCTATTACTTCTAAATGAATAAGTTTACCAGCAACTTGAATATAATCTAACTGCGTTGTAATATCCTTTATAGCAACTATTTTTGTTTTATCTACATGTCTAAAAGGAAAATGCTCAAGCAAATCATTAAATGTAAAAATATTTAATTCTTTTTTTAATAGATCCGCTCGAAAGGGTCCAACACCTTTAAGATATTCAATAGGATTTTGTAGTATGTAACTTACAGTATTAATATGCACTATTTTGGAACAAAATTACTTGTAAATGCATCTTAAATTTAAGAGGGTTATAAACAAAATGCAATACAATGCTATTAAGGATGGAACTTAGCTCTGAAACGGCCGTTAGTAATATTCACCAACATTCCAAAATCTGTTACTGCGTTTCCGCTAAATGTACCACTTAGCATTTGTGTCGTAGTATTATAGTTGTCAATAGTAAGATTAATTCTTGTGCCCCCTCCACCTGTAGATCTATCTGATGCATAAGTTTGGGTAATAAATAGACCCGAAGCTAAATCTACTATTCCGTAAACAAAGAAACCGGAAAGCCCCATATCAGTAGAGTAGCTCCCCACAACAGGGCTAGTTGTAGTTCCTATATCAATTACTGTCATTATTTTTCTATCCACACCATCATCTCCAGTACCTTCAAATATCAAAATATTATCGCCAAGCAAATGGACTATATATACACTATCCATTCTACCTATATATTGAGCTCCTTCTTCTTCAAACTCCCACCAATCATATATATTTACGGATACATTACGACTACTTGAACTATACGTAACTACCCAACTACAAACACCAGAGTTGTCCGGCGTACCATAACCTTGTAGTATAACTGTTTGCATTCCTGTATTTCTAAATGTACCACTAGCATTAAAATAAACACCATTTACGGTATCTGTTGTAATAAAATACTTTCCTGCTTTAGTTACATTTACTTGAACAGTTATTGTATTTGTGTTATTTAATGTTAAACCGGAAGGGTATTCTGGAACAGAGGGCGTAGCTGAAATTAATGTACCCTCACTCTGATGAACTTCAAAACTATACTCTCTTTTACAAGAAAGTAGAGAAGTAAAAAGAATAATAATACCTACTTTTTTTATTAGATGATTCATAAATTAATTACTGAAATAAATTTGAAAAATACTACAAAAAAATAAATGCATACATTATCCATCCTTACTGAGAAGTATTTATTTTTAAAGGTTGCTTCTTTTTAAAAAAGCGTCTCTGAAAAATAATAATTGCAATAACACCAATGGAGATAGATGCATCTGCAATATTAAATACAGGTTCAAAAAAATCAAATGTTTTTCCACCCCAAATGGGCATCCAAGAAGGGAGATGTATGCCATTAATGATAGGCAAATAAACCATATCCACCACCTTCCCTTGCAAAAAACTTCCATACCCTCCTCCACTTGGAAACCATTGGGCTATATTTCGAGTAAAAGGATCACTGCTATCAAATATAAGCCCATAGAACATGCTATCTATTAAATTACCCAAAGCTCCTGCATAAATAAAAGCCACACAAATAATAAAACCTTTATGTGCTGGTTTTCGAATTAACGTACGAATATAAAAAGCTCCTACTATTATAGCTATTAAGCGAAAAAGGGTTAACATAATTTTACCCAGATCTTCTCCTAATTTGATACCCCAAGCCATTCCCTCGTTTTCTACAAAGTGTAAGCGAAACCATGAAGCCCCCAATATTTTAATTTCTTGCCCAATATAGAAATGTGTTTTTATCCAAATTTTAAATAGTTGATCTATTATTACAATGAAAGCTATAATAAATATTGTTTGACGTATTTTCACTAAATATACTATTTCTTTAAGGGTGAATAAACCGATTATCTATATGGTACTCTTAAACCAAAGAGCTAAAACAAGATGCTAAGATATTACATTAAAAACGTAAAACCATAGATCATTTGAAATGATGTATTATGCGATTAGCATTGGCTTCGCCAACTATATTTGATAATTCCTCCTTACTTAATGCTCTGATGTTTTGAACAGATTTATATTTTTTTAATAATGCTTCTACAGTTGATTTGCCAATACCTTTTATTGTTTCTAATTCATTTTTAAAGGTTCCTTTTGAACGTTGATTGCGATGAAAATTAATCCCAAAGCGATGTACTTCATCTCTTATACCTCGAATAAGTTTTAGGCTTTCTCTGCTCCAATCTAATTGTATAGGATCTGTATCGTCGGGAAAAAAGATTTTTTCTTCCTTTTTTGCCAAGCCAATAACTGTTGTTATTCCGAATGCACCTAAAGATTTAAGAGTTGCAACAGCTGCACTCAGCTGACCTTTACCACCATCAATAATAATGAGCTGAGGAAAGGATTGTTGTTCTTCCATTAATCGTTTATACCGACGGTAAACTACTTCTTTCATAGTCGCAAAATCATCTATACCTTTTACTGTTTTAATATGAAAGTGTCGGTAATCTTTTTTACTTGGAATGCCATTTTTAAAACATACCATAGCAGAAACAGGATAACTACCTTGGAAATTTGAATTATCAAAGCATTCAATATGTATAGGCAATGCGGGTAATTGCAAATCATCTTGTATCATCTGCAATATTTTTATTTTTTCGTTGTTCGATGTAGTGGATAATTGTAGCGCTTTCTTTCTTCGAACTTCTTGTTTAAAATAGGTTGCGTTTTTTATGGAAAGATCGAGCAGTCTTTTTTTATCACCAGCTTTAGGTACGGTAATACGAACTTCTTGTTGAGGATATTTGATGGAAAAAGGAATAATTATTTCTTTTGATATCCTATTAAATGTTAATCGAAGTTGTGTTATGATGATGGGTAATATTTCTTGTTCACTTTCATCTAAGGGTAAATCAAATGAGGTAGTATGTGTTTGAACAATGGTCCCATTTTGCACCATTAGATAGTTTACATATGCTGCTTTTTCTTCTTTTAAGATGGAGAAAACATCTACATTGCCTAAATGGGTGTTAACAACAACGGATCGAGCTTGGTATTTTTCTAAGTAGTCTATTTTTTTTCGATACAATTCTGCTTGTTCAAATTCAAGTAAAGCTACTTGTTGCTTCATCTGTGCTTTATAATATTGAATAATAGGGCTAAGGTTTCCTTTTACAATATTGCGAATGTATTGTAAGCCTTCTGCATATTCTTCTTCGTTTTGCAAGCCTTCACAAGGGCCTTTACAGTTTCCCAAATGGTACTCCAAGCAAACATTGAATCGTTTTTTTTGAATATTTTTTTCTGTTAATGAAAGCGTACAAGTACGTAGAGGCACATACGCTTTAATAAACGTAAGTAGTTCCCTAATTTGAAGTACAGAAGTAAAAGGGCCTATATATTCAGAACCATCATTCGCTTTTTGTCTGGTTAAAAATACTCTAGGAAAGGGTTCTTTTTTTATAATGATGTATGGATATGTTTTATCATCTTTCAAATTAATATTAAACTTGGGCTTAGATTGTTTGATAAGTGCATTTTCTAGTAAAAAAGCATCTTGCTCTGAATTTACAATTGTACATTCTATACGATATATACGACGAACAAGTTCTTGTGTTTTGTAATTAGTAGTTGTTTTGGTGAAATAGGATGATACTCTTTTTCGAATATTTTTAGCCTTACCAACGTATAGCAATTCATTGTTTTGATCGAAATACTTATATATTCCAGGTTCACCAGGGATACTATAGGTTATTTGTTGAAATTCTTGAACAGTCATACGGCTAATGTATATAGCATATAGGAGTTATAAAATAAACCTCTACGAAAAATACTTGCTTTTTTATTTGTGAAGATAATGGACAGGCGCTTATCGAAGCAAAGGAAGATTTATAATTGGTAACTTTTATGGATAAATGCTTCCATAAGTTTCTCCTGAGGCTTTGGACAAATGATATTTTATGAGAATGGTTGAATGCGGATCTTCTATTTTAATCAACATATATATCGTATTCATCTTCTTAATAAATTGTAATGTTTTGCTGCACAGCCTCTAGTGGCACATCTATACCATAATCCAATACAGCCAAAAAAGAATAATTGCCAGGTTTTAAATCTTTAGGTAAATCTAACCTTACTCGTCTAAATCCATCAGGAAAGACAGGAAATGTAACCGCTTTTAATATATTTTCTTCCCCTGTAGACAAATAGGTCAATTCTAAATGTGCTTTACAATCTAACCTTACTTGTCCTGTATTTTTCATATACAAATACACAAATCCTTTTTGTGCGCTATCTGCTAAAAGCCTTACATTGCTTACAGCTTTTGTTATTGCTCCTGGTGGTGTTTGATATATGTGCACGCCTACACGTATAGCCGTACCAACACGCATGCTCATTTTTTTTAATTTAGAAGGATCCTTTGCTTCTGATATGGATTCTAAAAAAAGCATAGCCCACTTCATTTCATTATTACTTGCTGTTGCTGGATATTGTAAGCGAACCAAAATTTTACCAATTTGACCAGAATCGATTTTGATATAAGACTCCGGATTTATAGATACGATAGAAGCACAAGAGCGACTCAATGTGTCTTGTTTGTAATACAAATGTTTTCCTATTGAGTCTCGCAGCCAATCTTGTAAATATAATTTTAGCTCTAAGGTTTTTTTAGTATTATTTATTACAGATATCGTTTTCGTTTCTGTTTTTCCTGGAGCTGCGTTAAATCGTACGATGGATGGGCTAACCATAACTGATTGTGCCTGTAATGTATTAGTACCAATTAAGACAAGCAGATAAGCTATTTTATATAACAAGTTTTTCATGATATCAAAGTTAAAAAGAAAAAATTACTACGAATGATAAAATATCAAAGTTGAGGTACTATTACATCTTTAATTAATGTACATTTCAATATTGAATGTATAAGAAAACATTACTATCTGCTACAGATGAGTTCCCATTTTTTGAGTAAAAAAATAAATCTTAGTTAACAATAAAAAGTTGTTGAAGTCTATAATTCTGATTCCCTCATTTTGTGCACTATTATCAGAGACCATTATATAACAAGGCAAACCTTATTCTTACAAATTGGTGACGTTGATTTACTTATTATATCTACTGTTTGGCACAAAAATTGGTTTACTCACTTCGAGTCTTTATTTTTTAATAATAAAATTTACCGTTATGAAAAAAATTTTTACAGTATTAGGAACATGTTTTCTAATAGCATCTGCAAATAATGCACATGCACAAACACAAGCTTCTGATGATCAAATTAGCAACATGAATTTGGTGGATGTAATAACTATTAGCGTAGCTCCAGGGGCAGGTGGCGCAGACGCAACTTTTGATCAAGTCAGCGAATATGTTAATGGCATCGAAAACCTTTTAGCCGTTCAAGCCACAGTAAGTTCTACGCAAAATTTTGATTTAAATGTTCAAACAACTACTGCTGATTTTACTGGTGGTGTTTCTGTCATACCTTCCACCGTATTAATGGCAAAACCTGCTGGTGCTGGTTCATATGTGGGCTTAAGCACAACCTCTCTTAACTTATATACCAATCAGTCTTATGGCGATAATGTTTCACTCGCAATGGACTATAAATTTGTTCCAGGTTTAAGTGGTTATGTTGCTGGAACATACAGTATTACTGCAACATATACTGCAGTGCAACAATGAGAACTTTTAATTTTTGAAAAAGTTGGATTATAAATTGCCTGTCTATAAAGTATAAATATATTTTCTGGCAGGCAATTTGCTTGATACACAACTGAATAGCGTCGTTCTATGAAGCCACAATATTATATATATACAATTATTTTATTAAACCTGTTGGTCTGCTTTCATACTTCTTCTGCACAGGTAACAGCATCTTTTACAAAAGCTTCATTTCAAAAAGATAGTGTTGTGTTGAAAGATATCAATCAGATTCATAAAAATATATTTTGTTTACGCAGCAATCAGTCTGAAAAAGTTAGAATTGTTTTTACAACAACAGATACGGATAGGATACAATTTTCTGTTCTTACAACAATAGATACTTTTATACAAGTAGATCAACCGCTATATTTTCCCATTATTTATAAATTAATAAATACGAGTAATAAAAATGCATGCAGTATAAAGGCTTACATATATGATTCACAAAACAGGCTTTTAGACCAACGCTTATTTGCAATACATATACTTACAAAAAGCAGTTGGATTGCCGCAAGCAGTAAAAAATCATATTTTATTTTACCTAAAGCAACAGAACAGTCATTTACTATAAGTTTATACAACGATGGTAATATGAGTGAAAAGCTTATTGCTACCATTAATACTCCATTATACAATAAAAAATCATGGTCTGATTCTATTGTATTACCCTCTAAAAAAAAGCTGGAGTGGATATTAAAAATACCTACTTCATATTTTATTAAAAAGAAAGCTAGATCAGCAACATTTTTCATCCTTGTGTCTGCAACATCTGGGAAAGCATTAAAATTCCCCATTGAAGTAACAACTCCTTCTAACACGTATGTACAACCATCAACAAAGATTGATGAAAACATATACATTCAGGCAGATATTAATCAATTATGGCGTAATGGTCAAACACAAACAAATGTAAATGTTGATGGTAAAATATATTTAGATAGCTTCACACATGTTGGTTTTCAGCGTAGACAATTTTCATTATTGCAAAATAGATTCTTGCCTACTAGTATTACCTCTTTCTATCTTCAATCTAAAAATACTTTTTTTCGTGTAGGGAATATAATAGAGCTAAACGACTTTTTTATAGATGGATGGGGAGCCAGTTTTAGAAATACTTTTATATCTTCAGAAATTAATTTCACGTTAGTTAAAGATCGCCTTAAAGATGCATATTATACGAATTGGCAATGGAAGCGTAACTTAGATAATAATATATCTATAACACCTCAAATTAGCACGTATACTAATATAGATACAAAAACACAGAGCATAATACCCAAATTACAATTAGCATGGAAAGACAGTGGATCTATTTTTACTGAAGCGAAGGTGTTAACAGGCATAAGTAGAGAGCGTATCTATTACACAAAATTGGATACTACTTTAACATCCTCTATGTATGGCTATTCATTTATTCAAAAGAGAAAAAATATTACAATTCAATCATCTGTATTACATTATGGTAAAAACTATGCTGGCGCAAATAGAGATTTAAGCCAACAAAGACACAGTATTACTTTTTATCAAAAACCATTAACTGTACAAGCTTTCTATACAAGCAACGAAAAAGATTTTTTATATGCTAACGACTCTGCGCTTTACTTACTACAAGGTGTACATTCTAGCGAAACGGGGTTATCCGTTAACTGGTCACAAAAACAGGTTTTTTGGCAATTGCGTCCTTCTGTATTTACACAATATAAGGATAATACGTTACGTTCTACAATATATAAAATTAACTACAGCAATAGATGGCAATGGGGAAAAAATATGATAGCCATATGGTGTGATATAGGTTTTAATGAAATAACGGATCAATATACACAATATGCCTATGTACATAGCATTCGTGCAATGGCAAGCAGCAAGGATATTCAACTAACATTTCAGTGGAATAAAAATCCGTTTTATTATTATGATATAAAAAATAATATTGACAATCTGAATAAATTTAGCCGGTTTGATATTATGGTTCAAAAATATTGGCGTTTTACTAATACTAATTTTTTTATGCAATCGTATGCCACATTTCAATCAAATAAGCCTATAGGCGGTAATAATGTAATGTTATCACACTACATAGAATATCCTTTTCCTAACTGTAAAGCAAGTATAGGATTATTGGCACAATGGAATAGTGGCTCAACGTTTAACAACCTTATTCAATGCACATTTAGAAGGCGTTTTGGGAATGATATTAAATCTTTATTTCTGCGAAAAAAACGTATTACATTGTATCAAGATATGGATGGTAACAATCAAATGGATAAAAATGAAATAGTACTAGCTAATAAACCGGTGTGGATCAATAACCAATTATTGGTAACAAATACAAGAGGAGAAATTGTTGTTAAGAAATCTGATTTCTCTTATTACGATATCAATTTAAATGATGTTGAAGTTTCTTCAAATTGGATTCCAACAAACGGTTACCAACAGAGAATAGCGTTAGATAAGAACACTAATATTAGGTTTCAAAAAAGCGTCGTATTAAAAGGTAGTATTACTATTACAAAATCTAAATACACGAATAACAGTGTAGATACAAAAGGGATACAAGTAATTATAAAAAATGAGCATCAAAGCTTTATGGTTGTAACAGATGAGCAAGGTTATTTTGAACTAACCCTACCTGTTGGAAATTATACTATTGCAGTTGATAAAAACAATTTAAACACTGAGTTGCTGTATCCCGAAAATGAGCAAAAAATAGTAGTTACAGCTAATGATAACGCTGTTGTAAAAATTATTCTACAACAAAAACAAAGAGCTATTAAAATTAACCAACAGTAGCTCCAATTATTTGTGAAGTTTCATAACATACGCTACTTATTTATATGATAGCAAGAGCAAGAACTATTAAAGCCAGATCATTAT
>CAZXBE010000005.1:0-30632 GCA_964638565.1 uncultured Chitinophagaceae bacterium | reverse complement strand
CCCATTAACAATGCGAGGTCGATACAATATAGAAAAAGGAGCGTATAAATTTAATTTTCAATCGTTGGTAACAAAACCTTTTATTTTAGAAGAAGGAGCAGGTAATTTTATTGAGTGGAACGGAGATCCACTAGATGCTCGAATTAATATAGAAGCAAAGTACATAACCAAAGAGGTTCGATTTAGTGACTTAACAAGTGGATTATCTAAAAACAGTGTAGGTAATTTTAGTGATATTGTTCAAACTTATAGAGGTAATGTATATGTTATTGCAAAACTCACAGGAAAATTAAGTCAACCCATTATAGATTTTAAACTACTTTTTCCAGCAGAAAGCCCTATCAATAATGATATTACAGCAGCATCTTTTTTAAAACGTATAGAGTCAGATAAAAATGAATTATTAAAACAAATTACTTACCTTATTGTACTAAATAGCTTTGCACCTTATGGAGAAAATCGTGTAAATACCTCTGGTAACAGCTTAATAGGCAATACCTTATCTTCAGTATTCGCTTCAAAACTAAATAATATTGTAGCAAATACCTTATCTAAAATAATGGGCAAAAATTTGTCTATCGATTTTAATGCGAGTTTTTATAGCTCAGCAGATTTACTATCTGGAAATAGTAGTATTCTAAACAGTTTTGAGCGATCGCAAGTAAATCTAAAAATAGGGACCGGTTTATTCAATAACAAAGTAATTATAACTTTTGGAAGTGATTTTGATTTTAAATTCGCTAATAATAGCGCTGTTAATTCCTCTATAGCAGGAGGGTTTCAATACCTGCCCAATGTAAAGGTAGAATTTATTTTAAGCAAAGATCGACGATTAAAGGCAATTGTTTTCTACAACAATTTACCAGATCCTACTACTCCTAGTGGACAGCGAAACCGCTCTGGCGCTAGCTTATCTTATCAACGAGATTTTAATCGATTATTGGGCAAAAAACCTGAGGTAGTAAAAGATTCTATGAATATTCAAGCCGATCATTAAACATACCTTTGTGCTATAAATAGATGTTTTATGAATTCAAAAAAACAAGTAGTTATTATTGGAGCTGGCTTTGCTGGGCTAAAATTAGCAAGAAAACTAAACAATCATTCCAATTATACCATCACTTTAATTGATAAGAACAATTATCACCAATTTCAACCTTTATTCTACCAAGTAGCCACTGCAAGTTTAGATGCAAGCAATATTTCTTTTCCATTGAGAAAAATTTTTCAAAAAAGTAAAAACGTTCGAATTAAAATTGCCGAAGTCAATAAAATTATTGTTGAAAGAAATGAAATCGAAACAAATATTGGAAATCTTGTTTATGATTATTTAGTTATTGCAACCGGTGCAGATACGAATTATTTTGGAAATACAACTGTGATGAACAATGCTTTTCCAATGAAAACAACTGTAGAAGCTTTGCAATTGCGCAATCAAATTATTCAAAATTTTGAAGATGCCGCTACAACAAACAGTTCAATTGAATTAGAAAAATTACTCAATATCGTAATCGTTGGTGGAGGACCTACAGGCATCGAATTGAGTGGTGCATTAGCAGAAATGAAAAAATACATACTGCCTAAAGAGTATCCAGAAATAGATTTTAAAAAAATGAATATTTATTTATTAGAAGGATCAAATAGGGTATTGAGTGCTATGAGTGATGGGTCATCTAAAAAATCTAGCCACTATTTAGAAAAAATGGGCGTAGTAGTAAAAACAAACACGATAGTAAAAGACTATGATGGCAAACAGGTATTATTGGAAGATGGAAATATAATTCCTTCTACTTTAGTTATTTGGGCAGCCGGAATAAAAGGAAATATATTAAACGGACTAGACCCACAATTAATTGTAAAGGGAAATAGAATTAAAGTAAATGAGTATAGTAAAGTTATTGGAACAAATAATGTATTTGCTTTAGGGGATATTGCTTACATGGAAACCACTAAATACCCAAAGGGACATCCGCAATTAGCTAGTGTAGCTATTGACCAAGCCAAAAACTTGGCTACCAATTTAAAAAAAATGGCGAATGAAAAACATGCACTCAATGCATATGTATATGTTAATAAGGGTACTATGGCTACCGTAGGTAGAAAAAAAGCAGTAGTAGAATTAGAAAAACCAAGAATGAATTTATATGGCGTAATTGCTTGGCTAATATGGATGACCTTACATTTGTTTTTATTGATAGGATTTAAAAATAGGATAATGGTATTTATTAATTGGACCTACAAATATTTTACATTTGATCAATCCCTTCGGTTATTATTTCCTCCTCTAGCAAAAAAGAAATAACGGAGAGCGTATTAAATAATATGTAATAGGTAGATTTTTTGTCATTACAGCAATCACGTTTTCTATAGCACATTAAATAATTTCCCATATATCTTTTCCTCTTAGCAAAGTATCCATATTCCCTTTACCTTTTGTAGTTATCGCTTCTTTAATTTGTAGTTGCATTATATCTTCGTAGCATGCTCTTTTTTTGGCGTAGAAAACACCAAATGGTTGTGGAAAATGAACATCATTAACAAATCGAGTAAGCACCTGCGCTTTATAAAAATCTTGTTCATCGTGTATCCATAAATCGTTGGTGTTTTGCCCATCTGCCAAGGTTACTATTTTAGGTTGTACACCTTCTAAGCGTATACCTTTTTCTTTATTTTTTCCAAAAATTAGCGGTTGACCGTGTTCTAACCATAAGGCGTGTTCTAGTTTAGTTTCTTTTTCTGTAAATAGTTCAAATGCGCCATCGTTAAATATATTACAGTTTTGATAAATCTCTAAAAAAGAAGATCCCTTATGTTGATGGCTACGCAACAACATTTCTTGTAAATGCTTAGGATCTCTGTCCATAGATCGTGCTATAAAACTGGCATCTGCACCTAATGCGAGTGCTAAAGGATTAAATGGATGATCTATACTTCCATAAGGGGTTGATTTGGTAATTTTATTTTCTTCAGATGTAGGAGAATATTGACCTTTTGTTAGGCCATAAATTTGGTTGTTGAACAGTAAAATATTAACATCAAAATTTCTGCGTAATAAATGGATGGTATGATTTCCTCCAATACTTAACGCATCTCCATCTCCTGTTACAATCCATACACTCAATTCTGGTCGGGTCGCTTTTAATCCGCTTGCAATAGCAGTAGCTCTTCCGTGAATGGAGTGCATGCCATATACATTCATATAATAAGGAAATCGGCTAGAGCAACCGATACCTGAAATGATTACAATATTTTCTTTGGGGACGCCTAATGTAGGCATTACTTTTTGTACTTGTGCTAAAATAGAATAATCGCCACAGCCGGGACACCAGCGTACTTCTTGGTTGGTTGTAAAATCTTTGGCTGTTAGTGTTGGTGACATACAATATGGGCTGTGAAGTTACGATTATTCAGGTGTATTTTTAGTAAGTAACTCCCAATATTCTGCTGCTCTACGAGTATGAGGAATAACAATGGTTCCTCCTACTATATTCGCTACGGCAAAAATTTCATATACTTCTTCTGTGGTAGTTTCTAGTTCGAAACATTTACCTAAATGATATTTTATGCACTCATCGCAACGCAATACCATACTAGCCACAAGCCCTAACATTTCCTTTGTTTTTTTATTCAGTGCGCCATCTTCATAACTGTTGGTATCTAAATTCCATAACCGTTTTATAACAAGATTATTTTTGCTTAAAATTAACTCATTCATGCGAGTACGATAAACATGGAAATCTTGTATAAGATTACTCATAATGTATATTTTGAAAACAAAGGTAAGAAACAGAAAAGTTTTTAAGCATTTCTAGTAGTTGTAAAAAATGCTCTTTAATTTTAAAATTAAACTTTAAAATAGCAGCACAATTAATTAGATATATGAAAAAGAAAAACTATATAGGTAATATCGTGTATTCAACGGATCCTTCTATGTTAAAAGAGCATATGGAAGAAGAAAAAAATACATTAATCCCAGAACAGCAGGCATTAAAAATTTTGCTAGATACCAAACAACGTGCAGGTAAGGCGGTCACTTTAATTACAGGATTTATAGGTACTACAGTTGACATAGGCAAACTTGGCAAAACGATAAAAACATATTGTGGAACAGGCGGATCTGTTAAAGACGGGGTAATTATTATACAGGGTGATCAAAAGGATAAAGTAAAACAATGGTTGTTGAAAAATGGATACACAAAAATACAATAGGGCTTGCAATAGTATACTCATTGTCTATTTTAAGCCTCGTGCTAAACTAGGAATGTGTGTTTAGTTTAATATTTTTAGTTTAACGGTTTCAATTCTGGTATCGCTTACAGCAAGAATTTCGAATGCATAATTTTCTATAATGATATATTCCTTTTGTTTTGGAATACTTTCGTGTCGGTTAATAATATAGCCTGAAAGTGTTTCTGAGTCTGTGTCAGCAAATGTTAATTGATATCTATCTTGTAAATAATCTAACTCTAAACGGCCAGAAAAAAGAAATTCTTGAGCGCTTATTTTTTTCTCTATACGTTCTTCTGTATCATATTCGTCTTCTATCTCTCCAAATATTTCTTCCAATATATCTTCCATACTGACCACACCTGCAGTACCTCCAAATTCGTCCACTACCCATGCTATACTTTTATGTGATGTGGAAAATTTGCTAATTAAATCAATAGCGTTCATGCTTTCTGGAACGGCAGGTATAGTGTATAACATAGCCTGAACGTTTTCTGGGTTTTTAAATAAATCTAACTGATGAATATAACCTACGATATTGTCAATTGTATTGTCGAATACGATGAGTTTGCTTAGCCTAGTTTCTATGAATTTTTGTTTTACTTGACTGATGGGTGTTTGAATAGATATTGCCTCAATTTCTTTTCTAGGAACCAAGCATTGTCTAATTTTTACATTAGGTAGAGATAACGCATTTTCAAATAATTCTTCATTTAAATCTTGGGTATCATTAGCGGCTTCTTTACTTTGATCTAAAAAATTTTCAGGATTTGTAGCGATAAAGGCTTCTTTTTTTTGTTTTACAGGTATATTGAAAACAATATCTAATGCCCACATGCTTATAGATGTAATAAGAGCCATCAGCGGTGCAAATAATGTGCTAAAAAATTGTGCTATATTGGCTATAATAGAATGTAGTAAAAAATTATCTGCTTTCACTTTGGCTATTATTTTAGGTAGCCAATATCCTAATAAAATACTTATAGTGGTAGATAGTATAATGTCTATTAACAATATAATGTAAGGTGAATGCATAGAAACCCATTGCCAAAAAGGTAAAATAACCGTACTAAAACATAATGTGTATGATACTAAAAAAATCACAATGCCCGCAATACATGATCCTATAAATTTGGAAGGTTGATCTGTAAAATGATCTATAATAGCTCCCGCTATTCTGCCTTGTTTTTTTTTGAGTTCAATATTTAGTCGGCTAGCATGTATGAAAGCAGTTTGTATGCCTACAAAGAAAGCTATAAACAGTAATGCTATACAAGCAATGATGGTGGCGGTTATGTACATAGATTAAAAATATTCACTTTAAAAATCAGCCAACACCGGTTTAGTGTTCATGATAGTATCTATTTCTTCTATTACGCTGCTATCTAATAAGGCTAATACGTCTAACGATTTTAAATTTTCTAACAATTGTTCTTTTTTGGTAGCGCCTAAAATAGCAGTAGTAACATTGGTGTTTTTGATACACCATGCAATAGCTAGATTGGATAAGGAAACATTCAGTTGATCGGCTATTTTTTGTAGCGTGATTACTTTGTTTATTTTTTCTTGTTGTAATACTTTGTCCTTTAGCCATTCAAAACCTTCTATACCAAGTCTAGAACCTTTTGGTATACCGTTATTGTATTTTCCAGTTAGTAGCCCACTGGCTAAGGGGCTCCAGATAGTAGTTCCTAATCCGATGGTTTTAAATATTTGTAAATAGTCGCATTCTATTTTTTTGCGATTGAATAAATTATATTCGGGTTGTTCCATGGTAGGCCCCATTAAATGACACTGTTTAGCTACCATATGAGCTTCCATAATTTCTTGTGCACTCCATTCACTGGTTCCCCAATATAAAATTTTGCCTTGTTGTATAAGCGTATTCATTGTCCATACAACTTCTTCAATAGGTGTATTTTTATCGGGGCGATGGCAGAAATATAAATCTAAATAATCTGTTTGCAAACGTTGTAATGCTTCATTGCAAGCTTCTACTAAGTGTTTGCGGCTAAGGCCATGTTGGTTGGGTTTGTTTTCTTTTCCTCTCCAACCAAAAAAAGCTTTGCTACTTAACACATAGGATGTGCGATCCCAGTTTTTCTTTTTTAATACTCGACCCATCATTTTTTCACTTTCTCCTAAGGCATATACTTCCGCATTATCAAAAAAGTTAATGCCATTATCATAAGCTATGCCCATTAATTCATCGGCAATGCTATCATCAATTTGTTTTTGAAAAGTTACCCAGCTACCAAAAGATAATATGCTGAGCTGTAAGCCTGACTTTCCGAGATAACGATATTCCATATTTATTATTTTTTAATTGATTGTTTAAATATAGGCACTGTACTACAAGGTTCGCCATACATAATACTTTTAGCTATGGGCCTCAACTTTGCTGTTATGGCTAAATAGGCAGAAGCAGGAACAGAATTTTCTCCACATCCTTTTATTACGATTCGTTTATCTGTAAAATTAGTTATGTCTAAACTATCGATATGATGTAGTAAGATTTGTTCTTTTACTTGGACCTCATTTCCTATACATACTTTTTTTGCAAAAGGCTCTACATAGCTGGCTACTAACATATAGGCCCATAAAGGTATAATAGCATCTGCGGTGCAAGTAACTCCAGTGTACATATTTTTATAATCTTCCCAATTAATTTGCATTAGAGCTGCTCTAAATTCTTTTTCTTTTAATATTAATCCCATAAATAAATGATCTTTCAGATCAAATATTTTAATATTATTTTTTCCTAAATATTCTTCCAAATTAATAGTAATAATACCACTTTCAGCTACTTTGTTTACAATAATATCACTCATATTCCAGTTTATTAGCGTAAAGCTACAAAAAGTTAATTCGAATGTGAGAATAATTGCTTGCAAAGTGTAGTTTGTTATATCTATGCATTATTTAAGACGCTCAATTCATAAAACATTCTACATAACTTTGCTTCCTCATCATAATATAAATTATTACTAATGTATATGTACAAGTACTATAGCATTCTTTTTTTATGTATTCTGCCAATTTGTATTTGGTCACAGGCAACTAATAAATACACCATTAACGGTACTATACGAGATAGTAAATCTGGAGAAACATTAATTGGGGCAAGTGTTACTTTATTAGAACAACCCGGAACGGGTGCTACATCTAATGCGTATGGTTTCTATGCTATAAGTGCTTTAGAAGGAACATATACTATGGTTACATCTTTTACTGGTTATGTATCGGATACACAACAAGTGGTATTGAGTAAAAATATATCTGTACCTATAAAGTTGATATCAATGGGTTCTCAATTGCAAGAGGTTATCGTAAGTCAAAAAAGAAAAAGTGATAATGTTTCTAAACCTAATATGGGCGTGCAAAAGCTCTCTATTAATGAAATTAAAAATGTGCCTGTTTTATTTGGTGAAAAAGATGTTTTAAAAACTATACAACTTTTACCAGGTATAAAATCAGCGGGAGAGGGGAATAGTGGTTTTTATGTAAGAGGCGGAGGGGCTGATCAAAATTTAATTTTATTAGATGAGGCAACTGTTTACAATGCATCACATTTGCTGGGCTTTTTTTCTACATTTAATTCGGATGCTATAAAAGATATAACCGTTTACAAGGGTGGTATGCCTGCAGAGTATGGGGGCAGATTATCCTCTGTGCTTGATATTAAGATGAATGATGGAAACAATCAAAAATTTGGAGTAAGTGGAGGAATTGGCCTTATTGCTTCTAGAATAAATATAGAGGGGCCTATTATAAAAGACAAAAGCTCTTTTATGGTAAGTGCTCGTAGAACATACGCTGACTTGTTTTTAAGATTATCAAAAGACCCTACGATTAATGGGAATGTGCTTTATTTCTATGACATTAATGCAAAAGCTAATTATAAAATAGATGATAAGAATAGATTGTATTTGTCTCTTTATACAGGTAGGGATAATTTAGGCTTCAGTAAAACATTTGGTATTGATTATGGCAATGCAACAGCCACATTGCGTTGGAATCATACATTCAATAATCGACTGTTTTCTAATACATCGCTTATATATAGTAACTATAGTTATAAAATAAATATTAATGCAGGTAATAATGATATTCTTATTACATCAAAAATTAGGGATTTGAATTTAAAAGAAGATTTACAATACTATGTGAATGCTCAACACAAAATTAATTTTGGCTTCAATACTATTTATCACAATATTATTCCAGGTGTAGTTACAGCATCAAAAGAATCTAGTTTTAACTCTATCGAATTACAAAAAAAATATAGCTTGGAAAATAGTGCTTATGCATCGCACGATTGGAAAGCAACAGATAAATTTAACCTTACCTATGGCATTCGGTTAAGTTCATTCAGCATTTTAGGCCCAGGTACGTTTTATAGATATGATGAAGCTGGTAATGTTATAAGTGCTGCTACCTATCCAGCTAATAAAGTCATCAAATCATACATTAATTTGGAACCTAGAATAGCAGTCAATTATAAATTAACAGAGAGCAGCTCTATTAAAAGTTCGTATACTCGCAATGTGCAAAATTTACATTTAATATCTAATTCAACGGCTACAAATCCTACTGATTTATGGATGCCAAGTAGTAACAATGTAAAGCCTGAAATAGCCGATCAAATAGCGTTAGGATATTTTCAAAATTTTCATAATAACCAGTATGAATTTTCGACAGAGATATATTACAAAGATTTGAAAAATCAAATTGATTATAAAAATGGTGCAGAATTGAGAGCGAATGAAAATGTAGAATCACAACTACTTTTTGGAACGGGTAGAAATTATGGTATAGAATTCTTTGTGAAAAAGAAATATGGAAAATTAAATGGATGGGTTGGTTATACGTTATCTAAGGCAGAAAGAAAAATACAAGGCATCAATAATGGTAATTACTTCAATGCCAAACAAGATAGAACACATGAGTTATCAATTGTAGGAATTTATGAGCTTAATAAAAAATGGACATTTGCCGCAACGTTTGTTTATTATACAGGGAACGCGGTAACTTTCCCAAGCGGCAAGTATACAGTAGATGGTAGAACCGTTTTTTATTATACTGAACGTAACGGCTACAGAATGCCAGCATACCATCGTTTAGATTTAAGCGCTACCTTACAAGCAAAAAAAACAAAAAAATTTGAAAGCAGTTGGTCCTTTTCTATTTATAACGCATATAGTCGTGCAAATGCTTTTGCTATTGATTTTCAAGAGGACCCAACAAACGCTTTTAAAACGCAGGCGGTACAAACAACGTTGTTTAAAATAGTGCCAGCTGTTACTTATAATTTTAAATTTTAATATATGCAAAACATATACAAAAAATATAGCATATGCTTTTTAGCTTTATGCATATTTGCCTGTAAAAGGGTTGTTGATATTGACTTAAAAAATGCAATACCGAAAATAGTTATTGAAGGTAATATAACTGATGAATCAGGGCCATATACAGTTACTATTTCAAAAACTATTAACTACGCAAACGATAATATTTTTCCACCTGTTGTAGGGGCTGTAGTAACGGTTAAAGATAATACTGCCAATACCACTAACGTATTAACAGAGACTTCGCCTGGTACGTATAAAACAGCTACCATACAAGGAGTGCAAGGGCATAATTATACCCTAACGGTTGTTGCAGAAGGGGAGCAATACACTGTAACATCAACAATGCCAGCAAAAATATTGCTCGATTCAGTAACGTTTCTTAAAATCACTGCTTTTGGAAATACTACAATTAATGCAGTTCCTAATTTTCAAGATCCTGTTGGAACCCCTAACTATTTTAAATTTCAGCAAACCATTAATGATCGAAAACTTAAGCAATTTTTTGCATTTGATGATCGCTTATCTGATGGACGATATATAGCTAGACAGTTGTTTAACGATAGTGCGTATTTTAATGCTGGAGACACTTTATTATTGGAAATGCAGTGTGTAGATAAAAATGTATTTTCTTATTTTAACCAATTAGAACAAATTATAAGCGATGGCCAGTCTTCTACACCAGCAAATCCTACAAGTAATATTAGTAATAATGCATTAGGATATTTTAGTGCACATACGGTACAGCGGAAAAAAGTAGCCGTGAAATTTTGAATGATAATTATAGAGCTATTATGTGTATAAATAGATATCTTTTTTAATATGATGAAGAGTCGTTGTCGAATACGGAAATACGAAACAATCGATATTCCTTTTATTATTAATCAACTATATATTGCCAACTATTTTTGCCATAGAATCTTCTTGCGATGAAACCAGCGCTGCGGTTTGTAGAGATGGGATTATACTATCTAACATTATTGCGAATCAAACAGTTCATGAGCAGTATGGTGGAGTAGTTCCTGAATTGGCTAGCCGTGCCCATATACAAAACATTCTTCCAGTAGTAGATGCAGCACTACACAAAGCAACTGCGCAGTTAAAAGATATTGATGCCATTGCATTTACACAGGCGCCGGGTTTAATAGGTAGTTTATTAGTAGGAGCGAGTTTTGCAAAATCATTGGCTTTAGCATTAAATAAGCCATTGATTGCGGTGCATCATATGCAAGCACATGTATTGGCTAATTTAATTGATGATCCAAAACCAAGCTTCCCTTTTTTATGTTTAACCGTTAGTGGAGGGCATACGCAAATTGTACGTTGCGATGGGCCATTAAAATTAACTGTTATAGGAGAAACGCTAGATGATGCTGCTGGTGAGGCTTTTGATAAATCTGCTAAATTATTAGGATTGCCTTATCCTGGTGGGCCATTAATTGATAAATATGCACAACAAGGCAATTCATTAAAATTTAAATTTTCGGAACCCAAGATTTCGGACCTGAATTTTAGTTTTAGCGGGCTAAAAACATCTATTTTATATTTTTTACAAGCGGAAATAAAAAAAGATATTCACTTTATTAAAAATAATTTAAATGACTTATGTGCTTCTATTCAACATGCTATCATTCATATTTTATTGAAAAAAATAGAAAAAGCTTCAGTACAAACTGGCATTAAGGAAATCTGTATTGCTGGAGGTGTAAGTGCTAATAGTGGCTTGCGTAAGGCAATAGCAGAGCTAGGTAAAAAAAATCACTGGCAAGTGTATATACCTCAATTTGAATATTGCACTGATAATGCTGCTATGATTGCTATTGTTGGTTATTATAAATATATGTCCAATGAATTTGTTGATTTAAGTATTAATCCCACTGCAAGGGCTATTTGGTAAATTATACTCTTAAAATTAAAAAGGTAGTATGGTGTTTATACCAAATACAATACGAGAAGTAATGCGTCCTTTACAATAATGTTACAAGTATTTCGCATATAGGCATGAAAATTGTTTTGGTACTATTGTTTGAACAATTAAATCCTTTTTTATGTACACCATCATCAAAAGTCACTTGTACATTTATTATCCGCTTTTTTTAATGAATCTAATGATCATTACTATTATTGCTCTAGTAATTGTAGTTTTTTACTCGATTTTTCGAAATCTTTTTAATGTATTCAGTTCTTCTACAGATATTATTGCTGTAAAAAAACTTAGAGAAGCTAAGCTGTATTAATAATGTTTTTACATTGAGACAGTTTAAGACGGTATTTTAAAATTTGATCTAACTACGCTGATGCTTCAGCATAGCAATTATTCGAACTGCATTACTTGAAAAATTTTCAAGCGCTTTTTTTGTAATAATATCATTACCCATCATTACAGGAAGACCATCATCTCCACCTTCGCAGATAGATTGAACTAATGGGATCTGACCTAAAAAAGGCATTTCGTACTCCTCGGCTAATTTCTTTCCCCCTTCTTTGCCGAATATATAATATTGGTTATTGGGTAATTCAACAGGAATGAAATAACTCATGTTCTCTACAAGACCAATGATGGGTGTTTTTAACTGAGCTTGATGCAACATGGCGATACCTTTTTTAGCATCAGCTAATGCTACATTTTGAGGTGTGGTTACTACAATTACACCTGTTACGGGGACTGTTTGTAATAAAGTAAGATGAATATCTCCCGTTCCAGGTGGCATGTCAATAACTAAATAGTCCAGCTCTCCCCAGTGTACATCATTAATGAATTGTCTTATAGCGCTGCTAGCCATTGGCCCACGCCAAACAACTGCACTTTTAGGATCTATTAATAAACCAATACTTATCAGTGATACACCAAATTTTTCCAAAGGAATAATCATGCTTTTGCCATTTACCTCTGTCATAAGTGGTTTTTGATTTTGTACACCAAACATAATAGGTATGCTTGGTCCATATAGATCTGCATCCATCAACCCAACTTTTGCATTGCTTTTGGCTAAGGCAATGGCTAAATTAGCCGCCACAGTACTTTTTCCCACACCACCTTTTCCACTAATAACGGCAATAATATTTTTGACATTAGGTAATACAGATTTTGCGTCTGTTCTGTTGCTAGTGGTGTTTGAAGTAAAAGCCACATTTACCTTCGCTTCTTTGTTGACTAATAATTGAATGGCATTGGTGCATGCCTTTGCTATCATATCTTTTAATGGGCAGGCTGGAGTAGTCAATATAATGGTAAAAGATATTTCATTTTGCTGAATTTGAATATCTTTAACCATATTTAAGGTTACAATATCTTTTCCTAAATCAGGCTCTTGTACATTACGTAAGGCGTTTTAAATTTGTTCTTGTGTCATTGCAATTAATTTTCAATAATGGTCACAAAGTTAAACATTAGCTGTATGTAATGGTGTTAAGTGATTAGATAAAAGAATAGGATGGTTTATTGCACTTATTTTTGAAAGATTTTTATAATGTTGATTGTTTTTATGAAAAGGATAATTATACTATTTGTATTGATGGTGCATGTATTATTTGCAAAGGCCCAAACAAAAGACTCTGTTGTGCAATTATATGGTGTAGTTATGACAGCAGATAGCTTAATGGGACTGCCTTCTGTAAGTATAGTGGTAAAAGATCAAAATCGGGGAACCATTAGTAACACACAAGGAGTATTTTCTATTGTTGTGATGAAGGGAGATGATGTGGAATTTTCAAGTGTTGGATATAAATCAAAGTTGGTACATATACCAAAAGATTTAAAAGGTAATCAGTACAGCATTATACAACTTATGGTGTCCGATACAACATATTTACCCATAACGATTATTAAACAACATCCTAGACGAGAACAATTTGAAAGAGATTTTGTAAATATTAAAATTTCAGATGATGCCATTACTATAGCTCGAAAAAATACGGATGAGGCTAAACGTAGGGTATTAATAGCTTCTCTACCATTTGATGGGAGAGAAGCCGTCAATAATGCGCTGCGTCAAAATGCAGCAAAATATTATTCTGCTGGGCAAACGCCACCCATGAACATATTCAATCCTTTTGCTTGGGCTGAATTTATTAACGCCTGGAAACGAGGAGACTTTAAAACAAAACGATAAAGTGGTCCGTATATAATACTAAAATGCAGAAACTTCATTCTCATTTCCCTTTTTAAAAGAAAATTTTCCTGAAATATTTGTCTGATTGTTTTTCCAGCTGCCACTTAAAAGGTTGTTCGCACTATTAATGACAACATTTGTTAAACTTATCACGTTTGTATTGGTTGCTCCATGGTACATTCCTGTAAGCATGCGATCATTGATAACGATGGATCCTGTATACGTAATAGGATCGGTGCTAAATTGTATAGTTGACGTGTTATCTGCCTGAATACTAAGTGATCCATTATTTGTTGTAGTAACTGTGTAAGGATATCCGTCACTTGTAAATACTGGTGCAGAAATAGACGAATAAGTACCTGACCAATAACCTTCTAAATGAGGGGTAGGTAAAACATCTTTCTTATTACATCCAATAAAAAAAACGCTTATTGTAGTTGCTATAAAAAAGCAGTAGATACGTTGTTTCATAAATTTGAATTTTATTAAATAACGAATAGACAAATAGCGTGCTAGTGAATAATAGCAGGTAACTTATTTTTATATCTTTAACCCTTTTTTAATAAATGCTTTTATCACCACTTTTAATGAGGACTTGTAAATAAGAGTTATTAATCTAGTAAACAGGTGTTATTTTCGCACCTTCCAAAAAGAAGAAATAAAAAATAAATTATTTACAACTAGAAATAACGAGTTTATAGATTTCTTATATGCAATCGATAATGTGTTGAATGACCTTAATGATAACTCTAACTAAAACGAATACAAATGAAAAATGTTACTGTAATTGGTGCAGGTACAATGGGAAATGGTATAGCACATGTATTTGCGCAACATAATTTTAATGTTACACTGGTTGATGTGTCGGAAGCACAATTGTTAAAAGCCTTAACAACCATTACTAAAAATTTAGATCGGCAAATTGCAAAAGGAACACTTAATGAAGCGCAAAAACAAAAAACGTTAACTAATATTAAAACTGTAAATAATATAGAACAAGGCGTTCAACAAGCAGATTTAGTAGTAGAAGCCGCAACAGAAAATATACAACTTAAATTACAAATATTTAAGCAGATAGATAAAGCCGCTCCGGCTAATGCTATACTGGCTTCCAACACATCTTCCATTTCCATTACACAAATAGCATCCGTTACCCAACGGCCCAAACAGATAATTGGTATGCATTTTATGAACCCGGTACCTGTAATGAAGCTGGTAGAAATTATAAATGGTTATGCAACAGATAAAGCGATAACCAATACAATTGTTCAACTGAGCAAGCAATTAGATAAAGTGCCTTGTGTAGTAAATGATTATCCTGGTTTTATAGCCAATCGTATTTTAATGCCGATGATTAATGAAGCGATATACACTTTATTTGAAGGCGTTGCCGGCGTACAAGAAATTGATACGGTAATGAAATTAGGTATGGCACACCCAATGGGGCCCTTACAACTAGCAGATTTTATAGGATTAGACATTTGCTTAAGTATTTTAAAAGTATTGTATGATGGCTTTGGAAATCCAAAGTATGCGCCTTGCCCATTACTAGTAAATATGGTTACGGCCGGACATCTAGGAATTAAGTCTGGAAAAGGTTTTTATGATTATGCATCTGGAAGTAAAGAGTTGGTTGTAAGTAAAATGGGTGCTCCATATTAATAAGATATCAATAACAAATATTATACCGTCATATAGCAATAATTGATGAATTACCGTAATGACAAAGAACCACCACTACTTCATGCAGCAAGCTTTACAACAGGCCCAACAAGCTTTTGATGAAGGTGAAGTTCCAATTGGTGCTGTTGTTGTAATAGGAGAAAAAATTATTGCTCGAGCATATAACCAAGTAGAAAAACTACAAGATGCTACAGCCCATGCAGAAATGATTGCGTTAACCTCGGCTTTTAACTATTTAGGTAGTAAATACCTTCCAGAAGCCACCTTATATGTTACTGTAGAACCTTGTATAATGTGTGCTGGTGCAATGTATTGGAGTAAAATTGGGCGTATAGTATATGGCACAGAGGATGAAAAAAATGGCGGACTTTCTTTTCGTTCAAAAAACAAAAATGCCTTACATCCTAAAACAGAAATCATTAAAGGAGTGATGCAAGAAGAGTGTGTGCAACTGATAAAACAATTTTTTCAACAACAAAGAGGCTTGTCAACATAAAATGATAGTACAATGCTTAACGCTCTACAATGGAAATCCTCTGATTTTCCTTCTTTGGGAGAATTAAGGTGGTCCTTTGCTTGTGTAATTAGTTATTGATGCTTAGATTTGTTCCACATTCTTGTTAATCATTCATTCATTAAAAATAAAAATTATTCTATGTCATTCACATTACCCAATCTTCCTTATGCTTATAATGCTTTAGAGCCTCATATTGATGTGCAAACCATGCAAATACACCATGGAAAGCATCACCAAGCATATGTAGATAATTTAAGTAAGGCTGTTGCAGGAACCGAGCATGAAAATAAATCGTTAGAAGAATTAGTGCGCAATGCTGGAAAAATAACTCCTGCCGTTCGTAATAACGGAGGTGGTCATTGGAATCATAGTTTTTTTTGGGAAATTTTAGCGCCGAATGCTAATGGAAAACCTTCTGGAAAATTAGCAGAAACTATTAATAGTGTTTTTGGATCTTTTGATACATTTAAAGAAAAATTCAATACCGCTGGCACAACGCGCTTTGGTAGCGGCTGGGCATGGTTAATTGTAAAAGATGGAAAACTAGAAATTACTTCAACGCCTAACCAAGATAATCCATTAATGGATGTAGCAGAAGTAAAAGGAACGCCTATTTTAGGTATAGATGTTTGGGAACATGCATATTATTTAAAATACCAGAATCGTCGCCCAGAATATTTAGGGGCTATTTGGAACGTAATCAATTGGAATAAAGTAGCCGAAAACTACGAAAAAGCAATGAAATAAATACTTAGGGCAATGGATCGTATCCGTGTTTTCCACTCCATGGATGACATTTAGAAATACGTTTTAGTGTTAGCCAAAATCCTTTAAAGAGCCCATGTTTTTTAAACGCGTCAATACTATATTGGGAACATGTAGGTGTAAAGCGACATTTAGCACCTAACCAAGGAGAAAAAATCCATTGATAGATTTTGATCAAACCAATAAACGGTAAACTAAGTATGATCCAGCCTTTTTTCATGTGCAATTCTTGCTAATTTTTGTAGTGTTATTTCCATTTTTTTGTACACCATATCAAATGTTGGTATGGTAGCTTGTGTATATTGTATAAAACAAAATAATTGATC
The DNA here is from genome assembly GCA_964638565.1 of uncultured Chitinophagaceae bacterium. GTDB lineage: Bacteria > Bacteroidota > Bacteroidia > Chitinophagales > Chitinophagaceae > CAYVXB01. The sequence continues at coordinate 13,654 of CAZXBE010000005.1, read as the reverse complement.
GTCACCCTCCTTAAAAACGTCAAACAATATATGTTTTTGCAATCGATAGGCTTCTCTTAATAAACGTTTTATTCGATTACGATCTACCGCTCGTTTAACATATCTTTTGCTTACACCCACACCCATTAAAAGAGTTGAGGAAGAATGGATATAAATAGATGGATCTAATGCACTTTTGAAACAATACAATAGCTTTAACGGAGCAACATACAAGCGATGCCCCTTTTCAAAGGTTTGTGTAATAAGCCTTTTACCTTTTAAGTGTTCTTGCTTGGGAAAAGTATGCCGGATAATTGCTTTTTATTCGAAAGTAAGAAAAGTATATCTGACATGTAATTTTTTATTCCTTATTATGAAAACAACAATTTCCATTTTAGCATTTACAGCCATACTAACAGCTTGTACTAAAAAAATTATGAACGACCAGTTAAAAATGAAACATCTATTGTGTAATCAAGCCAGGGCGGAAGCTTTAGTGAAAATTCAAACAATTAATATAGAGTAAACGTTTAACATTTGCGCAATTTTACCGAGTGATGCTCGCCATGGTTCGTATCCAACAAATCGTTTTAATTCGTCATGGCGAACGAAGTAAAGCCATCTTCGTTTTTAATGCATAAATATTGAGCGGATGGCTTCGATAATGCTTATGCGCCAAGTTCTACAGATTTTATCGACATGACGATTTTTTATTTTAATTGCGCTGATTTGTATTTCAAAAACCATAATGTAGCTGAGATAATTCAGTCATAAAATATTTTCTTTAAAACCCTTTCTCATAAAGGGTTTTATTATGAAAAAAAACATCTCATAAAATTAGAGAACCCCCTCAATTTTAAGTATCTTCGCCACACTTAAAAATATTTGAAAAAAGTACTATAAAATAATATTTTTCACATGTCTAATGAACCATTAATAATGCCCGAAACAGAAGAAAAAATTAACAACCAAAACAATGGTTATAATGCAGAAAGCATACAAGTTTTAGAAGGACTAGAAGCGGTACGTAAACGCCCTGCCATGTATATTGGTGATATTGGTGTAAAAGGCTTACACCACTTAGTATATGAGGTAGTAGACAATTCTATCGATGAAGCCTTAGCCGGTTATTGTAAAAATATACATGTTACTATTCATACAGATAATTCCATTACCGTAAAAGATGATGGTCGTGGTATACCAACAGGCATGCATACCAAAGAAAAACGCAGCGCATTAGAAGTTGTAATGACGGTGTTACATGCAGGAGGTAAATTTGATAAAAACACCTATAAAGTTTCTGGTGGTTTGCATGGTGTAGGTGTAAGCTGTGTAAATGCATTGAGTAGTGTGTTGCATGTAACCGTACATCGTGAAGGAAAAATATTTGAACAAGAATACAAACAAGGCACTCCGCAATATAGTGTACGTGAAATAGGTGTATCTGATACAACAGGTACCACCGTTCATTTTTGGCCTGATGCGAGTATTTTTATTACTACAGAATACAACAGAGATATTTTAGAAGGTCGTTTACGAGAATTATCGTTTTTAAATAAACGCATCAAAATAACATTAAGTGATGAGCGGGAGAAAGATGAAAATATCTATTCCAAAACATTTTATAGCGAAGGTGGTATTGTAGAATTTGTTGAAATGTTGGATAAAAGCGGCAAACGCAACCCATTAATTCCAAGAGTTATTTATGTTGAAGGACATGACCCCGCAAATAACGTAGCTGTAGAAGTAGCTATGATTTATAATGATTCTTATAGTGAACATATATTTTCTTATGTAAATAATATTAATACGATTGAAGGAGGAACCCATGTGGCAGGATTCCGCAGAGCATTAACTCGCGTGTTTAAAAGTTACGGTGACAAGCAAGGCTTGTTTGAAAAAGCTAAAGTACAAGTAGAAGGCGATGATTTTAGAGAAGGGCTAACAACCATCATTTCTGTAAAAGTTCCAGAGCCTCAATTTGAAGGGCAAACCAAAACAAAGCTAGGAAATAATGAAGTGATGGGAATTGTTGATACAACGGTGAGTAAGATGTTAGAAGCGTATTTAGAAGAAAATCCTAAGGAAGCAAAAAACATTATTCAAAAAGTAGTATTGGCTGCTCAAGCTCGTGCTGCGGCTCGTAAAGCTCGAGAATTAGTACAACGTAAAACGGTATTAAGCGGCGGTGGTTTACCAGGTAAATTAGCCGATTGTTCTGAGCGGGATGCGGAAAAGTGCGAATTGTTCTTAGTAGAGGGCGACTCAGCCGGTGGAACAGCTAAACAGGGTCGAGATAGAAGCTATCAAGCTATTTTACCATTAAGAGGTAAAATCTTAAACGTAGAAAAAGCAATGGAACATAAAATTTATGAGAATGAAGAAATTCGTAATATGTATACCGCTTTAGGTGTAACCGTTGGCACACCTGAAGATCCTAAAGCGTTAAATTTAGCCAAGCTTCGCTATCATAAATTAATTATCATGACCGATGCCGATGTAGATGGTAGTCATATCGCAACGCTGATCCTCACGTTCATTTATAGATATATGAAAGAATTGGTGCAACAGGGGTATGTATATATTGCACAACCACCATTATATCTGGTAAAAAAAGGGAAAGAGCAAGCGTATGCTTGGAATGAAGACCAACGTAAAACCTTAGTAGAACGCTTGGGAGCTGGAAAAGAGGATAGCGTAAACATTCAACGCTACAAAGGTTTGGGAGAAATGAATGCAGAGCAATTATGGGAAACTACCATGAATCCTGCAACTCGTACGCTTAAACAAGTAACCATTGAAAGCGCTGCAGAAGCCGACCGTGTGTTTAGTATGTTAATGGGCGATGAGGTTGCCCCACGTCGTGAGTTTATTGAAAATCATGCTAAGTATGCTAAAATTGATGTGTAATTATTACTAGACAATAACCATTTATAAAATAAAGATATTAGAATTCGTATTACCAAAACCCTAAAATTTTGAAGTGGCCATTATAACCAATAATGGATTTTATACGATTTTTAAAATCAAAAATGGAACATTGGGTAGCTTTTTCTCTATAGCCTTATATGTGAATAGCTTCTTTTATTAAGGATTTGTGATTTTCTCCTCCTTTATCGTTGAGCAAGCAATTTAATTCTCCTTTTCGATAATTCGTTTTCCATTGTTGTATACCATTATGTTTTACTCCCAAACGCTTGGAAAGAACATTTTTAGATATGCCTTTGCCTTCTTTTTTTTTAAGATTATGAGCATTTGGAGACGAGGTTGAAGTTTACTCTTTGAGCTTTTATGTAACTTCTTGAGTTGTTCAAGGCTTTCATTGATTCTAAATGGTAGCGGGTGTGGGATAATAAAACAAGTATCCTTATTTTAGACTATTTTCAAATAATAATCGGTATAATATCAAAATTTAAATCCTATACACAGGTTGCTTAACACTACCAAACTGTACTATCTTAAGCATATATTTTCTTAACTAAATTTTCTTTTACCTTATTCAACCACTCATCTTTCAATATAGAAAGTATAATGGAACTTCTTCTTCCTCCTTGTACACTTATACAATTACTTCTTAATATACCCTCAACTGTACAGCCAATAGCTTTCATAGCATTGATAGAACGTTCATTCCGTATATCTGCTCTAAATTCCACTCGTTCCATTCCCCAAGTTTCAAAAGCATATGTAAGTAGCAACAATTTACAATGTCTATTTAAACCGGTGCGTCTAAATTGTTTCCCATACCAAGTGTAGCCTAATTGAATTGTTAGATTCTCTAATTGAATATCATAAAATCTTGTACTACCTGCATAGGCAGGTATAGTTTCATCAAAAACAATAAAAGGATATTCTTTTTTAGCTGATCGGGCATCAATAGCAAGTTCAATATAGCGTTTCATTCTATCTACTCCCGCAGGACTAACATTAGAATAAATCCATGTATCAGGTTCTTCTAAAGCAAAAGGCAATAAGTGTTCTAGATCAGATTGTTGTAATGGGCGCAGAAAAACTTTTTCATCTTCTAAAATAAGATTTTCGGGAAATACTAACATTATACCATTTTTAATTGATTAGGAAGTATATCAAAACTTTTACGATGATGAGAGCATAAGCCATATTGCTCAATCGCATTTCTATGCTGTAGCGTTCCATAACCTTTATTTTTATTCCATCCATAATATGGAAATTGCTGATGCAATTGCATCATATATTCATCTCTATATGTTTTGGCTAAAATACTGGATGCTGCTATACTTGCATACGTTGCATCTCCTTTTACTATACAATGATGATGTATTTTTTTATATGGCTTAAACTTATTCCCATCAATTAATAATAATTCCGGAATAATAGATAATTGTTCAATAGATAGATGCATAGCTTTAAAAGAAGCTTGCAAAATATTAATCGTATCAATATCAACTACATCAACAAACGCTATCGCATATTCAATACTTTCTTTTTCAATTATAGGCCTTAATATATTTCGCTGATTAGCATTTAATTGTTTAGAATCGTTTAATAAAGGGTGATAAAAATCTTTGGGCAATATAACTGCAGCAGCACATACAGGACCTGCATAACATCCTCTTCCAGCCTCATCGCAGCCTGCTTCTATATATTTTTTTTGAAAGAAAGGAAGCACGATTTATAATTATTTTAAATGAGAAATTGCAAATTATATTCTACATTTTTTCTGGCATTTCGATACCTAATAAACCCATAGCTGATTTTAATACATGAGCTGTTAATATTGCGGCTCGCAGTCGCAATATTTTTTTATTTTCTGTTTCTGCATTTAATACAGAATGTTCCGCATAAAACGTATTAAAGGTTTTTGCGAGATGATATGCATAGCTCGAAATATGAGATGGATCAAAGGTTTGAGCTGCTGTTTCAATAGTCTGCGAATATTCTTCTAATATGATTAACCATTTTTTTTCTAAGGGCAATAAAGGCTCATTCGTATTCAATTTTTTAGAAGGAATATTTTTTTCTTTTCTTAAAATAGATTGTATACGTGCATATGCGTATTGAATAAACGTTCCGGTATAGCCATGTAAATCAATCGATTCTTCGGGATTGAAGACCATTCGTTTTTTAGGATCCACCCTCAATAAAAAGAATTTTAATGCACCCAAACCAATGGTAGTGTATAATTTTTTTAATACCTCTTCTGTTTCTCCTTCTGTTTTACCTTGTTCTTTTGTTTTTTGTGTGGCTATTTGTATCATTTCATCTATTATGTTATCTGCATCTACTACAGTGCCTTCACGGCTTTTCATACGTCCGGTTGGTAATTCAACCATGCCATAACTTAGGTGTTGCATACCATCTGCATTAGGTAATCCTAATTTTTTACAAATGAGTTTTAATACTTGCATGTGGTAGTTTTGCTCATCCGCAATTATATAAATACTTTGATTCATTTGGTAATCATCATATTTCAATTTTGCCAAGCCTACATCTTGTGTAATATAAACGGATGTACCATCTTTACGCAATACTAATTTTTGATCGAGGCCTTCTTGTGTTAAATCAATCCATACGCTACCGTCTTCTTTTTTATAAAAGATATTTTTTTGCAAGCCTTCTTCTACATATTTTTTTCCTAACAAATAGGTGTCGCTTTCATAATATATTTTTTGAAAATCACTGCCAATACGTTTATACGTTACATCAAATCCTTCATATACCCAAGTATTCATTTGCTTCCATAAAGCAAGTACTGCTTGATCTCCAGCTTCCCACTTACGCAACATATCTTTTACTTCTTGCATAATGGGTGTGTTGTTGCGTATAATTTCTTTTATATCTTCTTTTAAAGTGTATATTTTTTCTTTGTCTTCTACTTCTGTTGCCTTAAGAAGTAGTTGGTATAACGTATTTAATTTTTCTGCATCTTCTGTAACCACATTTTCAAAAGTGCCCTGTATTACTTGTTCTATTAATGGCTCAGCCTGGTTACGTAATTCCTGTTCAAATTGAACATAATAATCGCCTACAAAATGATCGCCTTTTTTATTGGTTGATTGTGGTGTTGCACCATTAGCAAATTTTTGCCAGGCTAACATGCTTTTGCAAATATGTATGCCACGGTCGTTTACGACACAGGTTTTAACCACATCATATCCATTGGCTTTTAAAATTTCTGCTACACTCCATCCTAAAAAAATATTTCTCAAATGCCCTAAATGCAAGGGTTTATTGGTATTGGGCGATGAGTACTCTACCATTACCTTTTTTTCGTTAGCCGATTTAAATCCATATTGTATATTTTGATAATCGTTTAAAACGGTTAACCAATGTGCATCTTTAATGGTTACATTTAAAAAGCCTTTTATAACATTATAGTGTGTAAAAAGATCTTGATGCTGTTGCACTAAATAATCTCCTAGCGTTTTTCCTATTTCTTCTGGTTTTTGTTTTAACGGTTTAGTTAAAGCAAATAATACAACCGTATAATCGCCTTCAAATTCTGGTTTGGTTTGGTTGATTTGAAAATCACTTCCAATAAAATTTTTATTATAGATAGCTTTTAACGCCTTTGTTACAGATTGTTGTATATGTTGTTTGATGGGCATTCTAGTAGATTATTGTTTATTCTTACTATAGTTTTGTCTTTTAAAAAATTGCCATGCTTCTAAAAAAATATCTATACTAGTCGGGAATTCATGTTTACCATTCATTACTTTTAGAAGAACAACTTCTGGCTTATTTTTCTTTTTATATATTTCTTTTTCTATATGAGCACTTCTATCTACAGCATCATTCCCCATTATTGTTTCTTTCGATGGCTGACGTTTAGTGTTATATCCATCTATATTGGCCCAATATTGAACTGTTTCGTTTGTGGACCGAACATTTCCTAAAACAATTCCATCTACTTTAACCTCTCCTCCATTGTAGGGATTAATAGGATCTGCAGTTCCATTTACAATCATCACAGCCATAGGAGTTTTCTTTACTATACAATCCATATTGCTTGTGTCAGGAATATTTGCTACAATAGCTGTTATAGCTTTAAATTTTTCAGGCATTGTCATGGCAAGCTTGTACGTCATGTGTCCACCCCCAGAGAATCCTATAGCAAAAATCTTTTTATCATCAATCTGATATTTATTTTTAAAATATGTTATCATTTTATCAAAAAAAGTATTTTCATCAATGTTTATGCGATTCGCCTCTACCGTAGAAGCTTTTCTACAATCGTTCCAAGCATTTTTATATCCTTCTGGATAAACTAATATGATATTTTCTTTTTTTGCTTCCTCTTGTAAGGCATTTGTCCGTTTCATCATATTTTGTGGTTTACCTCCTGTGCCATGAAGAATAAATATTAGGCTTGCATTATTTGTATTTTGTACAGATTCATCAAAATAGAATACTCTGTAATGATTATCAATAAGAAAAGAGTCGCAAACAATTTGTGCTCTAGATGATAAAGAAATTAGTAAATAAACGATTAGGATAAGCTTTTTTTTCATTAACATAATTTAGAGGATTATATAATACTTTTTATTGCATAATTCAAATAAGAAACGAATCAATTTAATAGTTCTCTTTTTTTAATAAAATCATCGTTAACATTATACACTTCATAAAATCCTTCATTAGACCATATAAGCCTTGCTAATAACGCTTTTATGCGGTGTAAAATTTCTATTTGCAAGGTTGAAGAAGAAGTATTTATTTCTACTCCACTTTGTTTTGCATAAGTTAAAAAATCACTCCAAATTATAGTCGGTAATGTATATTGTTTAGCAAAATCTATAAGCGTTTTATATACTTCAATCGTTTTACGATTAGCTATAAAATATTCGTATGCAAATTTATTTATGATATTTTTTTCTATTAATGCTTTAGTTGATGGGGTATTCCATATGCTATCCACCGGAATAATAGCATCAGGCATTATTCCATTATTGCTGTAAACGATATGCCCAGCAGGTGTTTTAAAGAATTGCTTATTCAAAGTATCTTTATTATTGTTATAATATTTTTGAATATTACGACCAGTAGGTAAATAATATCTGGCTGTAGTAAGCCGTAAGCCTGCTCCATCGCTCAACATATATTGCTCTTGAACTGATCCTTTACCGAAAGTAGGCCGGCCAATAATAGTCGCTCTATCCCAATCTTGCAAAGCGCCAGCTACTACTTCTGCTGCAGAGGCTGTGCCTTCATTCACAAGCACTACTAATTTTCCTTTTTCAAATAATCCGGCGCGTTTACAATCGTATTCTACACGAGGTACATTTTTGCCTTGTATGTACACAATTCGTTTATCTTCATTTAAAAGTTCATCTACAATATCTACAGCGGATGTTAAAAGTCCACCCCCATTATCTCTTAAATCAAGCACGATTTGTTTACTATTTTGTTTTAATAATTTTTCGAGTGCTTGCATAAATTCTATGTACGTATTTTCTGCAAATCGGTTCACCCGTATATATCCTGTTATGGAATCGAGCTTATATGCTGCATCTACAGTATATACAGGAACACGGCCTTTCGTAATGTTTATTTGTAATCGTCGTGCATTTCTCCATATATCAAGTTTTATGTTTGGTTCTGTTGTGCTTTGTAGTTGTTGTTTAATTTTTTCAGGTGTTGTATGGAGGGTTGTTAGTGGTGTATTGTTTATAGCTAGTAGCTGATCTCCTACTTTTAACCCCGCTTCAGCAGCCGGACTTTCATGTATAACATATATTATATTTGCTGTATCCCTAATAATTTGAAATTCTATTCCAAGGCCTTTAAAACTTCCTGATAATTGATTGTTCAATTCTTCTACTATATTAGCCGGAATGTAAGTAGAATAAGGATCTAATTGTTGAAGTATATTATGAATGGCTTTCGTTTTTAAGGTATCAATATTTATACTATCTGCATATTTTCTTGATATAAGCTCCACTACTTCTTGCAACGTATTTACTGGTTGCATATCCCAAAAATGTTGTGGCGATTTTATATTATCTTTCAATTTATATCCTATATACATGCCTATAATCATGCTAAGAGAAAGTAGAAGGGGCAACCAAATTTTTATTTTTTTATTGTGCATATCTCGTATTTCTTTGTAATACCATTCAATGCACGAAATTATTGTTAAACATTGAGTTTTGAGTGAGAATTTAAAAATTAAATCTATGTCAACGATACTAATAGCTGATAGTGGCGCTACTAAATGTACTTGGTGTTTATTGCACAATGGTAAAAAAAAGACCATTGACACACAAGGTATAAGTCCATACTATTCTACCAAGCAAGAGTTGTTGCACATTGTATCTGCCGAATTGTTTCCATTGTTAAAAAAAACAGCTCCAACACATGTTTATTTTTATGGAACAGGTTGTAGTAATACGGAAAATGTGAACCTTATTAAAGATGTTATACGTACAGGTTTTCCTAAAGCGAATATATCGGTAGATCATGATTTAATAGCTGCAGCAAGAGCCTTGTGCGGCAAAGGGAAAGGCATTGCTTGTATTTTAGGTACTGGAACCAACTCTTGCTACTACGATGGTAAAAAAATTATACATAATGTACCTGGTTTGGGATACGTATTGGGCGATGAGGGTAGCGGTGCATATTTGGGTAAAAAGGTTTTGCAATATTATTTTTATAACACCTTTGATGAGGAATTAATGCATCGATTCAAGAAACAATTCTCCGTTTCAAGTGAAGAGGTTATGGATCATGTATATAGAAAATCAGCTCCTAGCAGGTATTTGGCTTCTTTTGCTCTATTTTTAGCAGAAAACAGAGGACACTATATGATAGAAAATATTATTGAAGATGGATTGAATGATTTTTTCTTTCAACATTTATGTAAGTATCAAGAAAGTTGGAAATATCCCATCCATTTTGTCGGCAGCATTGCTCATGGTTTTAAAGATGTATTACAAGATTTATGTAATAGTTATGAATTTACATTGGGCAACGTATTAAAAAACCCCATAGAAGGATTGATTAAATATCATCAGAAATAACTTTATAATGTAACCTCCTACTTAAAGGAAGTGGAACTACTTTATACGGTAATATCCAAAAGGAGACGTGGTAATAGAAAAATCTCGGAATTACTGCCATAGTTATTTTGGATGTTGGGTAAATGAAAAATTGAGAGAATAGGCCAGATTATATTTGCAAATTGGAATTTTATACTGAGCTTTTAGCGCAAGTCAATTATGTACTATACTGATGATGGATGAATTTGCTCTGCATCTTTTTTGTGTTTTTTGTTTGCTATGCGGTTTAGCTAGTATGTACCGCAAAGGCCGCTGGGTAAGCAGAGAAAATGCAAAACACATATTTATACAATAGATATGGTAATAGACAGATGTTGGTGACTTACGTTAGAGAAGTCTACTATTCATTTTATCGATAATGCCTAAAAACAAGCTAATGCTTTGCGTAATTGCCTAAATATTGAAATGCTTCTGTTAAGTGGCCTTTATTCAATATAGTCGCCCTCTTAATGATTGTACTATCTTTTTTTAAAATTTCTTCTAAAATATACTTCATAAACTGTTCCCCAAAATAACGACTAGCATCTCTAGGCATTTCATTGGGTAAATTTCCTACAGACATTATATCAATGCTATTAGGCAAATATGGTTTTGTTTTACAGCCTGTTATTTTATCAACACCATACACCGGATCATCAATCGTAGAATCCCCTAGATTACAAGGAATACTACCGTTAACATCATCTGTAATATCAGCAATTGTTTGTATATGAAAGTAGGGCTGCTGAAGATCTTTCATTGTAAATAATCTAGGTATGTGTTCATCCCAATAAATGCCATTCATTAAAATATCTGTACACTTTATATAAGGGCTAAATAAACAATTGTATTGTGTGGGATGTGTATGAAAGTCTTTTCGGATGTAGTTTCTCTGTATTTTATGTTGATACAAATCAGCTCCTTTTAATTGTATATACACAGGATATTGAAATGTTTGGGTTAAATATTCCTCAGGCTCTACTTCTTGTATATCCATTACATTCATTACTTCTATAATGCCTTTTGCAACTCTTCCACTACCTGTTATTACAATTTTTATGGGAGGCAATTTTAATCCAAAATATAGGTGTACCAAAGCATTTAAACTAAGCCCTTTAATACGTTTTAATTGATACAATCCTGTTCTTTTTCCATAAGCCATTATGCCATTATGTGCACCTACTACACCTGCAAAAAAACCAAAACCTAATATACGTTGACCATCATCATGTGTTAAACATTCATAATCCGTAAGGGTTATTTTTTTATCTATCATAACATGAAACATTTGCTGGTTATGCATTTGTTCTTTTTTAGTATGTGAGAATAAAAAATAATTTTTGTATGTAATAATCTTTTCTGGTGGCACTTCTTTTATTCCTAAGAGTATATCAACATTGCTCATATTTTCCGTAACAGGAATGCCCATCTGCATATACTCTTCATCCGTATAACAACGATTGGGTGAAGATTGAACAATTATATTCATGTTTGTATAATGCTCCATTATACACTTGCATTGTAATGGTGTAAGTGCAACACGGTTATCTTGCGGTTTTTTTTCTTCTCTTAATAATCCTATGGTAGTCATTTTATTATATCTATTTTTGCAATTGCGCTAATATAAGTATTATATGTATGAACTATTTTGAATTATTTAATATTTCCGTTTCATTTAAAGTTGATAAAAATAGTCTTCAGCAACGTTTTTATCAACTAAGCAAACAGCATCATCCTGATTTTTATACGCTGAATACAGATATAGAAAAAGCTGCAGCATTAGAGCATTCTGCTTATTTAAATATGGCCTATAAAACCTTAACTAACGACGATGCACGTTTAAAATATGTATTGGAAATAACCAATATTTTAAAAGAAGACGAACATTACCAACTCGATTGCCATTTTTTAATGGAAATGATGGAATTCAATGAAAAGCTAACTGAAGCAAAATCGAGCAATGATGTTCATAAGGTTACGCATTACACATTATGTATTACAAGTTTAAAAAAAGAGCTGTATGAAGCGATTAGTAAGGTTATGGAGAATTATAAAGAAAATATTTCTTCTGAAAAAGAGTTGCTGCAAGTAAAAGAGTATTACTATAAAAAGAAATATTTAGACCGAATTTTGGAAGGAATATAATGATGGCTTAATATTGCAGCTTTATTGCCCAGGTGGCGGAATTGGTAGACGCAGCAGACTCAAAATCTGCCGTTGGCAACAATGTGCTGGTTCGATTCCAGTCCTGGGCACACAAAAAGACGCTTATAAAACAGATACTTACTGTATTTATGCGTATTTCTTTTGTTGTACATACCAACCCAACTTCTATGGAAAGTAAGTAACTACACATTATTTACCCTTACCTTCATAAGGTCTAAAGTTTTAGAATGAATTTATTTAAAGTAATATGCTTATTGTGCATTAACACTTCAACAGCTTATGCACAATTGAATGACTCTATAAGTGTAGCTCCTTCAATAAAAGGATATCCGTGTAATGATACTTTGCAAAAAGAAAAAACATCTTCTTTCCACTTCATCAAACCGTTAATCATACCAACCGCTTTTGCTACATATGGCTTTATTGCTTTAGGAAATAATGGGTTAAAAAAAATGGATGATAACATCCAGCAATGTATACAAAGAAAATATCCAACTTTTTCAACACATTTGGACGATTATATAGAATTTGCTCCTTTAGTAACAGTATACGGTTTAAATGCTGTAGGTATTCATGGAAAAAATAATTTTCGAGATCGTTCTACTATTATTGGCATGTCTGCCTTAATGCTTACTGCAGCCAATGTAACAATAGACCATTTAATTAAAAAAGAAAGACCCGATGGCTCTGATTTCCGCTCTTTCCCATCCAGCCATACAGCCGCAGCTTTTGCAACTGCTGAATTTTTACATCAAGAATATAAAGATGTCTCTATTTTATACAGCATTGCGGGATATACAGCAGCAATAGCAACAGGTGCTTTACGTGTATACAACAATAAACATTGGTTTAGTGATGTTGTTATTGGAGCCGGTATGGGAATCCTAGCAACCAAAGCTTCATATTGGATATATCCTATTCTTCAAAAAGGTATTTTTAAAAATAAATCTGCCTATAATACCATAGCCATTCCATACTATAATGGAAATTCTGGAGGGATATTGTTAACACACACTCTTTAAGTAAAAGAATGAGCGTAAGATTATAACTATAGATATCTTTTCATGCTAAACGTAGTGAAGCATCTCTGAAAATAATCCATTCCTTATTTAGTAATGGATTTCAACCGTAGGGAGAAATGCAAATCATGCTATTTAATTTAAAATTTATACCTCGTTCACAATGCCCAATAATCAAATACATTTACCACTTTTATTTTACCTTTTCTACTATTCGTTTTGTAAAATTACTTTCCGATACAAAAAATACAGTTCCCTTTATTATCAATGCTTTGCGGAGATTGGGCAACAAATAGGCAACATGATTGACTAAAATAAGTGCAACTGCACTACAAAGAAAGGAAAATATGTTGTTGCTGTTAGGGTGTGCTGTGCCTCATCATCAGCAAAAGCAAAGATAAGATTTCTACTTACCTAAGTTGCTTGGCAACCGTCTCCGGTTGCAAGCCCATGTACTGGCAAAACTCATCAACA
>CAZXBE010000004.1:0-32380 GCA_964638565.1 uncultured Chitinophagaceae bacterium | reverse complement strand
TATACCATCTGTTAATGCAAACAAAGTAAAGTCTTTTCCTACGCCAACATTTTTACCAGGATGATAAACTGTACCACGCTGACGAACTATAATATTGCCTGCAATAACGGGTTGACCACCATATATTTTTACGCCTAATCGTTTGCTTTGTGAGTCGCGTCCATTTTTTACCGAGCCTTCACCTTTTTTATGTGCCATGTTTTTTTAATTGATAGTTGATAATGTTTAATTGATAATTTTTTGTTCCAGCTATTATCAAAGATTAACTACTCATTGTTAAGAAATAGCTTCAATTTTAATGTGCGTATATTGTGTTCTATGACCATGTTTTTTTCTGAATCCTTTTCTTCGTTTCATTTTGAAAGCGATTACCTTATCACCTTTTACTAAAGCATTAATAATTTGTGCTTTTACGGTTGATTTTGGATTGTTGGTTACATTTATCTTACCATCTTTTTCTACAAGCAATACTTCAGAAAAATCAACTTTATCTCCATTTTTGCCTTCTATATGTGGAACATATAAACTTTGGCCTTCTTGCACCTTAAATTGCTGACCGGCTATTTTTACAACTGCGAACATAATATATAAAATTTTGGACGGCAAAGGTAGCATTTTTTCTTATTTAAACAATAAAAAATACTTTCTATGTAAAGCCGCTAGCAGCCTTAAGCCTATATTTGCACCATTGATTTAACATATTAGACGCATGAAAATAAAATCTTTTTTAGCAAAACCCTTTGCAAACTACATATGTGGTAAGGTTCGAAAAAGTATGAGTACGGCTTTAGAGGATCAAGAAACTATTTTTAAGGACTTAGTTAAACACGGCATGCATACAGAATTTGGAAAGGAGTACCATTTAAAAGAAGTACAAACGTATGAAGATTTTAAAAAGGCTATTCCTATTCGAGATTATGAAACGATTAAACCGTATATTGAAAAAATAAAAGAAGGGAAACAAAATATATTATGGAAAGGTCAGCCAATTTATTTTGCAAAAACCAGTGGAACAACTAGTGGAGTAAAATATATTCCTATAACCAAACAGTCTATACACAATCATATTGATACGGCTCGAAACGCATTGTTGTGTTATATGGCAGAAACTGGAAACGCACAATTTGCAGACGGTAAAATGATTTTTTTATCAGGCTCCCCACAATTAGAACGTATAGGTGGTATACCTACAGGAAGATTAAGTGGAATTGTAAATCACCATATACCTAAATACTTACGTAGTAATCAATTGCCCAGTTACGAAACCAATTGTATGGAGGATTGGGAAACAAAGCTTGATAAAATTGTGGAAGAAACAATTCATCAAAATATGACGTTGATTAGTGGGATACCTCCATGGATGCAAATGTATTTTGATCGATTAATGGAAAAAACAGGTAAGAAAATTAAAGATATATTTCCTAATCTCTCTGTATTAGTGCACGGCGGGGTGAATTTTGAGCCCTACAAAGCTAAGCTATTACATAGTATTGGAAGTGAGATATCTACTATTGAAACGTTTCCTGCATCAGAAGGCTTTTTTGCATTTCAAGATTCGCAACAGGTAGAAGGTCTATTATTAAATACACGCTCTGGTATTTTCTTTGAATTTATTCCAGCCCATGAAATTTTTAATGAAAAACCAACAAGGGTTTCTTTAAAAGATGTTACAATTGGAGAAAATTATGCACTTATCATTAATAGCAACGCAGGTTTGTGGGGATATAATATTGGGGATACTATAAAATTTGTTTCCACTAATCCTTATAGAATAATAGTTACGGGCCGTATAAAACATTTCATTTCTGCTTTTGGAGAACATGTTATTGCAGAAGAGGTAGAATATAGCTTAATGAAAGCATCAACAGAAGAAAATATTCATATTGTTGAATTTACCGTAGCTCCTATGATTCAACAAGGTAAAGGCCAATCGTATCATGAATGGTTTGTTGAATTTGAACAAGTGCCTAATAACGTACACGCATTTGCTCAAAAAGTAGATCAATATTTGCGAGAAAAAAATATTTATTATAATGATTTAATTACAGGAAATATTCTCGAATCATTACATATAAACCCTTTGAAGAAAAATGCTTTTATTGATTATATGCGTTCAATGGGGAAACTAGGTGGACAAAATAAAGTGCCAAGAATGAGTAATGATAGAAGTATTGCCGATGAACTAAAAAAGTATGTATTAAATGAATGATAAAAAGCAATATCAACGTAGAGCATTTATAAAACTTGCAGCGTTAACAGGATTGGGCTTTTATACTAGCTCTTGCCAATCAAATAATAAAAAAGAAAATACCCAGAATGATACAACTGCACACAACGCGCCTAAAAATACAACAATACCTCAAACTAACGACAACGTTTTTTTTATAAAAAAAACGATTAGCAGTATGATCGATTAAGACAAGTATATAATAAGAGAATTCAGAAGTATCCAGCTATTATTGCGGTATGTAAAAATACACAAGGTGTAGTAGAAGCGATTCATTATGCGCAACAAAATAATTTGCCGGTAGCTATTAAAAGTGGCGGTCATAGTTTTCAAGGCTTTATAACCGATTATGAAAACAATGATAGCGAAATAAAAAAAATAAGTGACGCACTTTCTATATTAGTAAATAAAACAACCGTTAATCAGTCGAAAAATATAGCCAATGCATTAAAGGTTTATTACGGGGCGTAAGACCCTCCTTATTTTAAAAATGCATCAGTAGGTTTATATAAAAATTTTACGGATATTAAAGATTGTATTTTTCATGCATTAAACATCGTAACTAATACTCCAGGAATGATGTATCAGGTAAACACACTAGGAGGGAATATACAAAACGATGCATTTGCTGCTAATGCAGCTTTCCCACATCGAGATTATAATTTTATTTCGGAACTTCAAACGTATTGGGAAAATGAAAAACAAGGTGTAGAATTGATCGAAAATTTTAAAGAAGTGCAAAATATTTTTTCAGCAAACGGAATTATAGCCCAGTATTGCAATTATCCCAATCTAGATTTAAACAATTGGGAAACAGCTTATTATGGAGATAATTATTCTAAACTTCAACAAATTAAAAATAAATACGATCCTAATAATTTAATACGATATGAGCAGAGTGTAAGAAATTCCTAATGAAAAATGATTGAATATGTTTAACTTGTCCGCCTTATTTTATTATTGATTATATAGTTCAAAAAATACATGCGTATTAACATAACGTTTCCTGATGGTGCTATTCGACCCTACGAAAAAGGTGCAACAAGTTTAGATATAGCAAAGTCTGTTTCTGAAGGCTTAGCTAAAAAAGTATTAGCTGCTGAGGTAAATGGCGAAATATGGGATGTTACTCGACCCATCGAAAAAGATGCTACCATAAAGCTATTAACCTGGAATGATGAAAAAGGTAAATATGCTTTTTGGCATTCTTCCGCACACCTAATGGCAGAAGCATTAGAAGCTCTATTTCCCGGTGTTAAATTAGGTATTGGGCCTCCAATTGAAAATGGATTTTATTATGATATTGATTTAGGCGATAGGCAAATTAGCGATGAAGATTTGCGAAAGATAGAAAATAAGATGGTTGAACTTTCTAAACAAAATAATCATTTTCAGCGAAAGAATATTTCTAAACAAGAAGCTATTGAATATTTCAAACAAAAAGGAGATGATTATAAATTAGAATTGATTGATGGCTTAACTGATGGCAGCATTACT
Organism: uncultured Chitinophagaceae bacterium; assembly: GCA_964638565.1. Taxonomy (GTDB): domain Bacteria; phylum Bacteroidota; class Bacteroidia; order Chitinophagales; family Chitinophagaceae; genus CAYVXB01. The sequence continues at coordinate 28,656 of CAZXBE010000004.1, read as the reverse complement.
TTTTATACTCAAGGTAATTTTACGGATTTGTGTCGTGGGCCACATTTGCCACATACCGGTTTTATAAAAGCTATCAAACTTACTAATATCGCTGGTGCATATTGGCGAGGCGATATAAAACGTAAAATGCTTACACGTGTTTATGGCGTTAGTTTTCCAACACAAAAAGAATTAGATGCGTATTTAGTTTTTTTAGAAGAAGCTAAAAAACGGGATCATCGTAAAATAGGAAAGGAGCTTGAGCTATTCACTTTTTCTGAAAAAGTAGGTATGGGATTGCCTTTATGGTTACCTAAAGGAACGGTGCTTCGTGAAAATCTTCAAAAATTTTTACAACAATTACAAGTTAAGGCCGGTTATTTACCTGTAGTAACACCACATATTGGTCAAAAAGAATTATATGTTACTTCTGGTCATTATGAAAAATATGGAGAAGATAGCTTTCAACCCATTAAAACACCGCAAGAGGGAGAAGCGTTTTTTTTAAAGCCAATGAATTGTCCGCATCATTGCGAAATCTATCGTTCACAAATGCGATCGTATCGAGAACTTCCTTTGCGTTTTGCAGAATTTGGAACGGTATATCGATATGAAAAACATGGCGCTTTACATGGGTTAACCCGTGTTCGTGGATTTACGCAAGATGATGCGCATTTATTTTGCATGCCTCACCAAGTAAAAGAGGAATTTAAAAAAGTAATTGATATTGTATTATACGTTTTAGATGCATTAGATTTTAAAGATTATGTTGCTCAAATTTCTTTACGAGATAAAGTAGATCGTTCTAAATATATTGGCTCAGAGGAAAATTGGAATTTAGCAGAACAAGCTATTATAGAAACTGCAACAGAAAAGAATTTAAAAACCATAACAGAATATGGAGAAGCTGCATTCTATGGCCCTAAATTAGATTTTATGGTAAAAGATGCCATTGGTCGCAAATGGCAATTAGGAACTATACAAGTAGATTATAATTTACCTGAACGTTTTGACTTAACGTATATTGGAGAAGACAATCAAAAACACCGTCCGGTAATGATCCACCGTGCTCCATTTGGATCATTAGAGCGTTTTGTTGCTGTACTGATAGAACACTGTGCTGGAAAATTTCCTATTTGGCTAACGCCGGTACAAGCTAAAATTTTACCTATTAGCGATAAGTTTTTACCTTATGCTGAAAAAGTTTTACAGGAACTAAAAACAGCAAACATTCGTGTAGAAATAGATGATAGAAATGAAAAAATTGGTAAAAAAATTAGAGATACTGAATTAATGAAAGTACCTTATATGCTTGTTATTGGTGAAAAAGAAGTAAACGAAAATAAACTTGCTGTTCGCAAACAAGGCGAAGGTGATTTAGGGACAAAAACAATAGAAGAATTTATTAATATTATTATACAAGAACAACCATACAAATATTAGAATAACATGAAACAAATAGTTACAGTCATATTTCTCTTAACCACTTCTTTAGGAATAGCACAAAGCAGAAAATATCTACCACCAAATGAATCAATAAAAGATTCTTCTTTAAAAATGTTTTTAGTGCAGTTTAAAAGTGCTGTACAAAAAAAAGACACTGCATTTATATATGCTATGCTTAGTTCAAACATAAAAAATGATTTTGGAGGGAGTGGTGGTATAAAAGAATTTAAAAAAATATGGAAATTAGAAAAGTCAAATAGTTCTTTTTGGTATTACATGAATAGAGCGTTGTCCATGCCAGGCTGTTACACAAATAGTTTTTCAGGTGACACTAGTGATTATAGTATTCCATACGTATTTTGTGTGCAACCCGAAAAAAATGAAGATGTATTTAGTATGGCTTTAATTACAGGAAAAGATGTAGCATTAAAACAAAGCCCCAACCTTGCTTCAAAAACTCTTTTAATGCTTAATTATAATATTGGTTCATTTGTATCTAATACTTCTGGAACTTTACGTACAAAAGGAAAAACCAAAGTAGGTAGACCCACTTGGTATCAAATACAAATACCAAACGGTAAAAAGAAAATAAAAGGATGGGTATATTATAAGTATATTTATTCTCCCATAGATTATAGATTAATCTTAGGAAAAGAAGCCGGTCAGTGGTTAATACAAGCTTTTGTTGCTGGAGATTAATATATACAATAATACCTTCTTAATTTTGGGTTAACCTGACTTATCTTGTACTTATTGCAAATGCATTTTTGATGCCTATATATACACAGTCTAGGAGTAAAATTATTAAATTCATATTTATAGCTATTATAGCTATTATAGCAGCACAGTTATTTAACTTACAAGTTTTATCAGGTAAATACCAACGCTTAGCTGATGAAAATGCCATCTATAAAAAGAAAATATATCCTAATAGGGGTATTGTTTTTGATAGGAAAGGAAAAGCGGTACTGAACAATTCAATCATGTATGATTTAATGGTAACCCCCTATCAAATTAAGCATTTAGATACAGCTTACCTATGTCAACTTTTACATATTGATACTATAATTTTTCGTAAAAGAATACTTGATGCAATTGTTAAAAATACAAAGTATAGACCCTCTGTATTTGAACCACTACTTACACCAGAATTGTATGCACAATTAGATGAAAATTTGTATCGTTTACCAGGCTTTGATCTACTAGAAAGACCAATACGCATATATCCTTATAAAGCGGCAGCGCACATATTAGGCTACATTGGTGAAGTAGATTCGAACATTATTAAACGTTCTAATTATTTCTATGAAATAGGAGATTGGGCTGGGCGTTCTGGACTTGAAGCATATTATGAAAGTGTTTTAATGGGCCAACGAGGAATACAACATCTCATTAGAGATAATAAAAATAGAATTCAAGGCTCTTATGCGGATGGAGAATTTGATGTGCCTGCTTTAGCAGGACGTAATCTTCAAACATACCTAGATATTGATCTACAAATGTTGCTAGAGAAATTATTGCAAAATAAAATAGGTAGTGCTGTTGCTATAGAACCTAAAACGGGTGGTATATTGGCAATAGCATCCTCGCCCTCTTACGATCCGAATTTGCTTACAGGTTCGAATTCTAGGCACTACTATGGTTATTTACAAACAGATACAGCAAGGCCTATGTACAATCGGGCTATACAGGGTGTGTACCCTCCTGGTTCTACGTTTAAACCATTGGGAGCCTTAGTTGCCTTGGATGAAGGGCTTATTACTCCCAATTTTGGGTATAATTGTTATGGTCGTTATACTCCATGTGGCCGCCCGGCATGTACACATAGCGGTGGAGGGCATGCTGCTAATTTAAAACTAGCCATTGCCAATTCTTGTAATTCCTATTTTACACACATATTTCGTTTAGTGGTTGATAATGTTAAATACAAAGGTATTACGCAGGGATTGATGGAGTGGAAACATTATATGAATGCTTTTGGTTTAGGACATAGATTAGGTATAGATCTTACTGGAGAATACGGTGGTTATATCCCTGACACAAATAGATATAATAGCCCTCGATTTTTTGGTAGAAATCAATGGAATTCATGTAGTATTAACTCGTTAGGAATAGGCCAAGGAGATATACAAGTAACGCCATTGCAGCTTGCTAATACTGCTTGTATGATTGCCAATAAGGGATTTTACTTTATCCCTCACATCGTCAAATCAATCGAAGGAGAAACCCTAGAAGACACTATTCTTACCAAATTCAGGCGGCCTATACGAACTGTTCATATTAGTGATTCTGCTTTTGAGGCCGTAATGGAGGGAATGGAACAAGTTGTATTAAATGGAACAGCTAAAGTAGCTAAGGTTGATAGCATTCGTATTTGTGCCAAAACAGGAACAGTTGAGAACTATGCAATTATATACGGCAGGCCTGTAAAACAAGCAAACCATTCTGTATTTGTATGCTTTGCCCCAAGAGAAAATCCTCAAATTGCTATTGCTGTTGTTATTGAGAATGCAGGCTATGGAGCTACTTGGGCTGCTCCCATTGCTTCTCTTATGATAGAAAAATATTTAAAAGGGAATATTTCAAATAAAAAAACTTCGGAGATAGATCGAATTGCTAATGCCAATTTAGTTTCTCCTTTAATTAAGCAGTGGTATGTACAACATAATCATAAAAAATAGGAAGAGTGTATTCTATTGAAAATATTGGTTTATAAATGAATATACATCAATTTAATTTGCATTTTAATGTATGAATCGTAATGTATCAAAGGGTATTGATCGATCGCTCATTTGGTTATATATTATTTTAATAACGATAGGATTGCTATGCATTTTTGCTAACGAATATAAAGAAGGCGAAAATATTTTAAGAAGCATATCCAAGCAATCCACCGATTATGCTAAACAACTTTTATGGGTAGGCATTTGTAGCATATTGGCCATTTTTATTTTATTAACAGATAGTAAATTCTTTACAGCGATGTCCAATTTGATGTACGGTGTAGGAATATTGTTGTTGTTAATTACCATTATTGTTGGTACTGAAATAAAAGGTTCAAAATCTTGGTTGGTATTAGGTTCATTTCGTATACAGCCGTCCGAAATATGTAAGGTCTTCACAACATTAGCGTTGGCAAAATATATTAGCAGAGTTGAAACTAATTTTCAACGTACTCGTTCACAATTAATTGCCACAATAATTATACTATTGCCCGTTTTTATTACTATAGCACAAAATGAAACAGGGTTAGCGCTGGTATATTTTGCTTTCTTTTTAGTAATGTATCGAGAAGGCCTACCTGTATGGGTTTTAATAGTTGGTTTTTCTTTGGCTGCACTTGTAATAATGACACTTTTGTTAAAGCCTAATACACTTGTTATTATACTTTCGAGTATAACGGTACTTATTATTTTTATATTTTGGAAACGAGCAAGTCGTCGTAAATCTTTATTTTATTTAATAGTAATGACTTGGCTATTGTGTGTAGGTATTACCCGCTTTGCTGTTCCATATATATTTAATCATATACTAAAGCCCTACCAAGTAGATCGTATTATGAACTTAGTGGGTAAGGAATATGAGCCTGAAAGTAAATCAAGCCAGATAACTTTACAAAATCAAAAAAATAATAAGCACTCAAAAAACCAAAGTGAGTATAATGTCAAACAATCTAAAATAGCTATTGGTTCAGGAGGTCTTTTTGGAAAAGGTTATTTAAAGGGTACACAAACTCGCTATGATTTTGTGCCGGAGCAACGAACTGATTTTATTTTTTGTACTGTTGGTGAAGGATTTGGGTTTCTAGGAAGCCTCGCATTGTTGGCAATATATCTTACATTATTATTACGTATTATAGTAATTGCAGAACGTCAGCGAAGCACTTTTTCGAGAGTCTATGCATACGGCGTGGCTAGTATTTTCTTTTTCCATATTATTGTCAATATTGGAATGACTATAGGTTTAGCCCCAGTAATTGGCATACCCCTCCCTTTCCTAAGTTATGGGGGATCCTCGCTTATTGGATTTACCTTATTGTTATTTATTTTAATTCGTTTAGATGCTGATAGACACATGGTGTTGCGATAAGAAGAAGCATTGATGAATTACAAATGCATAAACCAACTTCTTTGAACATTTGAAAAATATTTATGAAGATTATTCCTCTTTCAGAAGGCAGTTTCACGGTTGACGCAACTAAAATCTTTGTACCTTTTAATCAACAAGATGATATACAAAATAGATCAAGAGGAAGCTTATTAGTAGAGATACAGCCTTTTGTAGTAATAACCGATTTTGATATAATACTATTAGATACAGGATTAGGATTTACACAAAATGGACAATTACAATTACTAAATAACCTTAAACAAAAAGGTATAAATCCAGATCAGGTTACGAAAGTATTAATGAGCCATTTACATAAAGATCATGCAAGAGGGCTGACGTATAAAAATGAACATACTAATCAATATCAAGCTACTTTTCCGCATGCTACATGTTATATACAAAAAAAAGAATTAGACATTGCCTTAAAAGAAAAATCCTCCTCCTTTAATGCTGAAAAATTAGAGTGTTTAAAAACATTATCTAATGTGGTATTTTTAAACACAACGGAAGGATACGTTGATGACTATATTAGATATCAAGTTACTGCAGCTCATAGTCCATATCATCAAGTTTTTTGGATACATGGTTCAGACAAAATCATTTTTTATGGTGGAGATGATGCGCCACAATACTTGCAGATGAAGAGCAAATTTACTGCTAAGTATGATTATAATGGAAAATTAGCTATGCAGTTACGCCAACAATGGTGGCAAAAAGGGCAAGAAGAGCATTGGACATTTCTGTTTTATCATGATATAAAAACTCCAATGCTGGTATATTGAGATACTTAAATATGGGTTTAAGAAGATGGATACACTTGTATAAAAAAAGAAGGCCTGTTCTAGAAAGAACTGGCCGTTGCTAACCTATGAAAAACACCGAGTTAAATATCTTTGTCTGAATTTAATTATTTTTATTTTTTCTTTTATTTTCGAGATGCCTATGTAAAAATTCTATGAAATTTCTCTCTGATTTATAAAACAAATTTAATCTATCTAAACTAAGTACCGTCAAAAATTTTGCTTTATATTTTTTTCTAACATCTAAAACATACTCCTCAAGAGCTAATATATCGTTGCTTGATACAATTTCACGCCTATTTCTTAACTCTGTAGTGTACATATTATATATGGGCCAAAATTTCTGAGCTTCTTCAGGACTTAAGTTAATTTGTCTTGTTATAAATGCAATTTTCAAAGATTCTACTGCACTTTCATTCCTCAATGAATCCTGTGCAATACAAATGTAGGAACTTAGAATGGATAATACAAAAAAATAAGCGATTTTCTTTTTCATTTTTAAGCTAATTTTAATTTAACACCGAAAGTTAAGCATAAAATGGGTTTTTCATCACATCAAGTAATCGTTTTCTAAAATGTATTGCCGTATTTCTTTTTCATCTATGGAGTTTATTTGTGTACTAATATCCCAATTTAGTTTTGTATTCATCACAAAAGGATCCATTAGAGGGCGATTATTATCAATGTAAGTGATTAAATATTTTTCATCTATTCTGTCAATGGTCTCTACCCACATATTCATAGCATTTGATTCATTTTTTTTGAAATGTTGGGTTATCCAAAACAAACTGAGTCCGATCAGTAATGTTATGCTTGCCGCTACTACCCATGTATAATTGATTGTTTTTTTGGTTGTAATAGGTACAATTTTGGCTTCTTCTTTATTTGTATTGGGTTTATATGTAGTAAAATAATTTGTAGGAATTGTAAATACATTTTCTTTGGATATGGATGCTAGTAAAGGAGAAATCGCCTCTAGTTCAAGAAATGTCTCATTAGTTCTTGCTGGAGTATTTATGTTTTCAGTTTTTATTGATTTTAATACGGCTGGAAGAATGCGATCAAAGTAACCTTTTGGAATATCCCATGCTTCATATTTAGGGATTTTTGATACGACAAAGCTTATGGATTCCAATTCTGATGTTATATTATTAAAAGTTCCCATATATAGTCTAGACTATGACTTTTATTCTACCTAATGGTTTAAAATATATTCTTCTACTTTTTTTACAGCATGGTGATAGGAAGCCTTTAAAGCCCCTTCAGAGGTACTTAATACCTTACTCATTTGCTCATAAGGCATTTCGTCGTAGTATCGTAAATTGAAAACAATACGTTGCTTTTCTGGTAGTTGTTGTATTGCCAATTGTAATTTCCACTCTAATTTGTTTGCATCAAAATGTTCGCTTGATTTTATAGTTTCGCTTCTATTACATTCAATGCTATCCAAGGAAATAGATGATTTACGTTTCTGTTGTTCAATAAAGGTTAATGCTTCATTGGTGGCTATACGATACAGCCAAGTGTATAATTGAGCATCTTCTCTGAAATGCTCTAATCCTTTCCAAACTTTAATAAAACAATTCTGTAATACATCATTTGTGTCTTCGTGATGGATAAGTATTCGGCGAATATGCCAGTATAACTTTTCTTGATATTTTTTTACAATAGCACTAAAAGATTGTTCTTTTGTAAGCGGTACACGAAATTGAGCTAATAGTTCTGCATCTGTTATAGGCATAGTATCAGTCTAATAAATTAATTCATTTTTAAAGGTGCTATTAATTCAAAAGTTGGAATGATGACTTTGAATAATTCTTTGGTATATAAATTTTCCATTTCATATGCGCCAGACATACATCCCATTTCGCTATTTAGTTGACAACTGCTTACATACTGATATTTTTTATTAGGGTTAATAACGGGCGTTACCCCTACCACACCTTCGCCATCTACTTCTTTATAAAATCCAATGCTATCAAAAATACGCCAATGTCTATGTAATAATTTTATTGAGAAAGTATTTTGGTTTTCAATGGTAATACGATAGGCAAAAACAAAATTACCATCTACTGGGTTGCTATAAGAATGTTGGTAAAATGTCTCTACACTAGTTCGTACGCCATGTGATATTTTAGAAACCATTTGTTTATTACTATTTTTCAAAAGTAATCTAAAAATACTTTTTATTAGACTTTCGAGTGTTCATTAATTAATAAGCTTAAACAATCTGGTCCACCTTGGCCCTTTATTCCAACTAAACCAAATAAGCGAGGCCTTACCTACAACATGTGTTTCGGGCACAAATCCCCAAAAGCGGCTATCTTGACTTCGATGGCGATTGTCGCCCATCATCCAATAATAATTGTATTTAAAGGTATAAGTAGTGGTAGCTTTTCCGTTAATAATAAATTGTCCATTTTTTTCTTCTAAAGTATTATTTTCATATGTAGTAATGATGCGATGATAAAGCCCTATGTTAAGGGCAGATAATGTAATGGTAATGCCTTTTTTAGGTATCCATAGAGGGCCAAAATTATCTACACTCCATTTAAAATGAGATGAATCGTATGGAAAAACGCCATCATTGCTCATAATAAACGGTACTACAGATTTTACATTCGGCAGTTTTTGCACTTTGGCTTTTTGTGAAGTAGTAATATTAAGAATGATGGTATTTGGTTTATTAGAAACTTGCATTTGATTATTGGATTCTTCAGCATCAATTCCCAATTCTTCGGATAAAAATTCATTGGAGATAGGGGTGCCGTTTGTTTGCACTTCATATTCTGTTTGGGATTGTTCTGGAGTAAGGGTTAATTGGTTATTAACAAATAATTGTCCATCTTTTATAGAAATGGTATCACCACTTATGGCCACACATCGTTTAATGTAATTGTCTGTCTTGTCATATGGGTGAACTAGTATGGGGTAATCATTCATTAAGGCTTCTCTATTACCATTGTATTGATAACGTAATACATCATAGTAGGGAATTTTGCTGCCAAACTCCGGATCATTAATTATAGTATCACCTGCGGGAAAATTAAAAACCACTACATCATTGCGTTTAACTTCAGTAAAGCCAATAATCCTACTGTATGGTATTTGAATCCATTTCAAATAAGAAGGTACTGTTTGTGAAAATGGCATAGTATTATGTACAAAAGGAAATGATAGTGGTGTTGTTGGAATTCTTGGACCATAACTCATTTTGTTTACAAATAAAAAATCATTCACAAGTAATGTTTTTTCCATTGACTCGGTGGGAATGGTATATGCTTCAAAAATAAATGTTCGAATGAGCGTAGCAGCTACTATAGCAAATACCCCAGCATCAAGCCATTCTCTAAGAGTAGATTTTTTATACTTCTTATATGCCTGGTGTCCAATAAAATGTTGATCTCTACTGAATCCTAAGTAAGGAAAATATATAAAGGGTACAAATACAGTTGCTGTATGGTGTAAGATATTGAAACGACCAAAATGCATTACAAAAATAATGTTGAGCCACATTGTTATAAATTGCCCTGCAATGGGTATAAATTGCAAATAAAACCAGATACGACGAACCTTTGTCAGTTGAACAATGAACCATGTGTTGTAAAAAGGAATAAGTGCTTTCCACGCAGGAATACCTGCTTTTTTAAACATGCCATATAATCCAATATGCCAACCAAGTATAAAAAGAATGAAAATAATCCAGCCCATAAAAAAGAGTATAAATGAAAAATTTAACTAGATGTCCAAATGTAATACAACAATAATGATATTAATCGAAAATTAAACGGATTCCACATAACTGGTTACGTCACTAACTGTAATGCTTTTTCCAGATAAAATAACCAATCGTTCTACCACATTGCGTAGCTCTCTTATATTGCCAGTCCAGTTATGCTGTTTAAGTGCTTCTATGGCTTTTTGATCAATATTTTTTTTTGCCATCCCATAATCAACACAAATATCTGTTAATAATTTATCTACTAATGCAGGAATATCTTCTTTTCGTTCATTAAGTGTTGGTACATGAATAAGGATTACGCTTAATCGATGGTATAAATCTAAGCGAAAATTTTTTTCTTCCACCTCTTTTAACAAATCTTTATTGGTTGCAGCTATAATTCGCACATCTACAGCTATTTCTTTGTCGCCACCAACTCTAGTTATTTTTCCTTCTTGCAGGGCTCGTAAAACTTTTGCTTGTGCGTTCAAGCTCATATCTCCAATTTCATCCAAAAAAAGGGTTCCTCCATTTGCTTGCTCGAATTTGCCGATTCGTTGTTTAATGGCTGAGGTAAAAGATCCTTTCTCGTGTCCAAATAATTCGCTTTCAATTAATTCACTAGGAATAGCTGCGCAATTTACTTCTACCAATAACTGGTTGCATCGATGACTTTTTTCGTGTATCCACCTTGCTACTAATTCTTTTCCTGATCCATTATCTCCAGTAATAAGTACACGTGCATCAGTGTGTGCTACTTTATCAATGGTGTCTTTAATTTTTTTGATGGCCTCAGATGAACCTATCATTTCTTGTACCTGGTTTACTTTGCGTTTTAATACTTTGGTTTCTGTTATTAGAGTAGTTTTATCTAAAGCGTTTCGAACCGTAATGAGTAGACGATTAAGGTCTGGTGGTTTCGATATATAGTCATATGCACCTTTTTTAACCGCTTCTACGGCGGTTTCAATTGTATTGTTTCCAGATATCATAATAATGGGTATATCCGGATTTATTTCTTTCACTTTTCCTAAGAAGTTTATGCCATCTATTTTAGGCATTTTAATATCGCATAATACTGCGTCATAGTGTTTCTTTTTAAATTGAATCAATCCTTCCTCACCATTTTCTGCTTCGTCTGTTTCAATATGCTCATGTTTTAAAATATCAATTAATATTCTGCGTATAGCTTTTTCATCATCAATAACTAGGATAGTTGGCATATTTTCTTTTTTTAATTCTTTCAAAAATAGTTTTTATATTTTAGGTATGTATAAACTAGTTGATAAATTTCCAAGCAATTCCGAATCTGAATATTAAGCCAGGAGATGGATACAATGGAGCTGTTAAATTGTTGCTGGTAAAAGCTCCTCCATTTTTAAAATCAAAAGTATTTAAATTTTCAAATCGTACATATCCTCTAAAATGTTTAATAGCAAAGTGTGCAAATATTGATGCTTCTGGCCTATTGGCAATTGTTGTAGATTGTTGTGTATAAAATTGTCCATTTATAGGGCAGTAGTCATAAGCTTTATAGGGCGTGTGATATTTTATCTCGATACCTGTAGATAAATTTAAATTCTTGAAAAATACTCCTTCGAAAGCCAACTTGTCTTTTGTAAAAAGTAGGGGAACAAGTATTGAAGTATTACTGGCTTGTTGTATATGAATATCAACATACCATTTTAAATACTTATTTATATCTATTTTTTTTGATGCGCTAACGTGTATTAAATTGAGTAATGTTTTTTCTTGTGTAACATTGTATAGGTTGTTGAAGTATGTATAGTTATTGATTAAATAATAGTCGCCGGTTAATTTAATTTTTAAATGTGGATTGTCGATTGTTCCAAAAATATGCGTTGTATTTTCTTTATTTAAACTGGCGGGGCCGGTTTGTAAAAAACTACTTTTGGGGTCAAAAATAAAAGATGGCGTTCTATTTACATTTTCAAATCCTATAGATAATGAGCCTATTTTTTGGGAGACAAAACGCTGTAAACTTATGTAGCCGTGGTAATCTCCCATGTTTACCCCATTTACATATAGTTTCCCTTTTGCTTCTATATCCCACAATTGATTACGCGTTTTATTTCGGTATTCAGCCAAAGCATATAGATTATAATAATTTATGGTTTGTGTAGTAAAGAAGCCTTTTAAGTTTTGTATAGCAATTCCCAAATTTAAAAATTGATTTTGATTTTTTTTGTCGGGATAGGATAGGATACTTAATGTATTGATCATTTCTTTCCACTTATCCTTAAAACTAATAGTATCATTTGGGTGAATAGTTATTTGAAAATAGTTTTTATAATTAGTACTGTCCGTTTTCGTATCTAAAAATGCGTAACTATATGTGTTGTATTGGAAAGTATGTTGAAATCGTAATCGAGCATAAAATAGTTTAACCGTTGTTGAATCGTTGATGCGTAAAGAATCTTTTTGCCCTAGGTCATATTGGTGGCGAAATAACACATTAGATACACTGTATGTATTGCCCGTTGTAACCGCACTAGTAAAAAAATTAGTACTATAAGCTGCATCACCACCAAGCCTGGTCGGAATCAACTCTCTATCTTTGTATCGAGGATCTTTTAAAAAGCCTTCATGAATGATACCTCCGTTTTCGCTACCGTTTATTTTGTTTGATATATAAATAAAATAAACACTATATCGTTTGTTACGTGTTTGATAGAATGAATTGATTGTAACATTATTATGATTTATTTTTTGGGATTTAAACCAACTAGGAGTACTAACTAAGTGATAATTTAATGCTACATTCCAATTAGGCGTCAAATTTTGTGTATGCAATACATGGATTAGTTGTTCTGCACGAGATCCTATTAAATAATTTAGTTGTGTATAGGGCCTTGTAGTATTGAAAAATCGAGTATCTTTTATAGTCGTCGTATATGCATCGTAAGCGTGAAAGCCCGCATCCCAACCAGGTAGCATTTGAGGAGAAAATAATATTGATCTACTTGCATTACCCAAGCCCCCCAAATAAATATAATTTTCGGGTAAAGAAAGATATTTGTTAAAGCTATTTATAGAATTATCTAGCAATTGGCTACGTGTAGAATCGAAATATCGAAAACGAATTGTTATAGAATCTTCTAAACCTGTTCGATGCATAAGAGAGTCATCTTTTGAATTTTTCGATGACGGTTGCTGATCAAAATTTGTAGGAAACGGATTACTTCTATTGGGCGTAAATTGTGCATTTGCTTCTAGGCATGCCAACGCAAGTATACTTATTGCTATGTGCAAATATTTTGTAATGAATGTCTTTTTTTTAAAAAAGATGTCATATGATAAAATATATTTCAATCTATAAAACATCAATTAAATTGGAAAAAATAGTTGTCAACTTAGGTTCTGCGGTGGTAGCGGCTTCTAATACTTCTTGATGGGTTATAATATTCTCTTCTTCTCGTATACCAAGATCTGTTATCACACTCATTGCAAATACTTTGATGTTCATATGCCTCGCCACAATAACCTCGGGTACCGTACTCATTCCTACGGCATCTGCACCAATAATGTGTAATAATTTGTATTCTGATCTGGTTTCAAATGTGGGTCCGGTAACGCCAGCATATACGCCTTTTTGTAGGTGTATATCATGTTGTTTTGCTATGTTGAAAGCTTTGTTTATAAGAGATGTATCATAAGGCTCACTCATGTCGGGAAAACGTGGGCCAAAAGATGCTATATTTCTTCCAATTAAAGGGTTAATTGTAAAAAAACTAATATGATCTTGTATGACCATTAAATCCCCCACCTTAAAATTTTTATTCATACCACCTGCAGCATTGGATATCAAAATGTATTCTATGCCCAACCATTTCATTAATCGAATAGGAAATACTACTTGATTAATTGTATATCCTTCATAATAGTGCAAACGGCCAGCCATAGCCACAATGGTTTTCCCTTTTAGCGACCCTATAATTAATCTCCCATCATGGCCTTCCACAGTACTTACCGGAAAATGGGGAATAAGATTATAGGGGATGCTAATTTCTTCTTTTATTTCTTTAGATAAATTGCTTAGACCACTTCCTAATACAACACCTACTAAAGGTATTGTTGATGTTTGTTGTTGAATATATGCTTTGGCCTCATTTAATTGAGTGAGAATATCTGTCATACAAAAATTTTAAGACAAATATAGAGCAATTGCATTGTGGATTGTATTAAAAATACTGCTATTCAATAATTACTTGTATGGTGTGTTTAATAGATGCATACGTTTTATTCATGTATAATTCTAATTCAGTTGGTTTTACCCACTTCAGTAGTTCAATTTGTTCTGCTTTTTGTGGAATTAAAGGTTGAAGTTCAGGAGCAAGCATTTTAAACCAATGCGTTTCTTTTAGAATGTATGTACTTTTATCTTTATAGGTGTGGTATGTAGTGGTGATTTTTTCTTTTAATAGTAATTTTTTTAATCCCGTTTCTTCTTTCACTTCACGCAAAGCGCATTCTTCAATGGTTTCGCCATCATCTACTTTTCCTTTCGGCAAATCCCAAAAACCTCTTCTATACATTAATAGTAATTCATCTTGGTCATTAAAAACAGTTGCGCCAGCTGCAAGCATAACAGTAAAAAAAATCCAGTATGCATGTTGCAGTGTGGGTAAATCATTTTGGATAAAAATGCCTGCATAAAAATCTTTTTGCTCAGCTGCTTGTAACATATATTGAAAATCTTTATCAGATGGATTGTTGATAATTACAGTATTAGGCTGATTTTTATAAAATTCTATGTGATTATCATTTACATCGTTACACAAAAAAATAGGATGATTATTGTGATATATTGTTAGATGCATGTTATTTTTTTGAATAGTTAAAGTAACAATAAATTATGCTTTAACTTTGCATAACATTTAATTTTATATGAAAAAAATATTCACCTTTATTGCTGTTATTATCAGTCTAAGTTTCTTTAACAGTGCTATAGCGCAACAGAAAACACAAACCATAAAAATTAAAACACCCACTGTACAATGCAAAAGTTGTAAAGAACGTATCGAAAATTATTTAATGAGGGAAGATGGTATTAAAAAAGTAAAAGTTGATTATAAGCGTAAAGAAACTACGGTAACTTTTTTATCAGACAGAACCAATATAGAAAATATTAAAACAGCTATTGCTAACGTGGGCTATGATGCGGATAATGTAACAGCTAACGAAGACTCGTATAAAAAACTACCTACTTGTTGCAAAAAGCCAGAGTAGATGGTTCTTCAACAATAATAGATTAGACTATTTTTGCGGTACGTATTTAGTTTTGTATTACGCTTATGCCTACAATTGAATTAATAGAATGTCCCAGAGATGCTATGCAGGGCTGGAAAAAATGGATACCTACAGCAACAAAAGTTAACTATTTAAATACATTACTTAAAGTAGGTTTTCACACATTGGACTGTGGAAGTTTTGTATCTCCTAAGGCCATTCCGCAAATGGCGGATACAGCAGAAGTAATATCCAAATTAAAGATAGAAAATACAGCCACAAAAGTATTAACTATTATCGCCAATACTCGTGGGGCAGAACAAGCTGTTGCATTTGATCAAATTGCTTATGTAGGATTTCCATTTTCCATTTCACACACTTTCCAAAAACGCAATGCCAATCAAACTATTGAAGATGCATTAAAACAAGCATCAGCAATACAAAATCTTTGTATTAAGTATAACAAAGAATTAGTGGTGTATATATCTATGGCTTTTGGTAATCCCTATGGCGATGTGTATAATGAACAATTCGTATTAGAATGGATAGAAAAAATAGCTACACTAAATATTAAAATAATTTCATTAGCAGATACCGTTGGATTAGCCCATTCTCAACAAATAAAAAGGTTACTTTCGATATTAATACCTGCATATCCTACTATTCAGTTTGGCGTACACTTACATGCTAATGCACAAGGATGGCATGAAAAACTAGATGCAGCGTATAATGCAGGTTGTAAAAGATTTGACGGAGCACTTAAAGGTATTGGTGGTTGCCCCATGGCTAATGACGTATTAGTGGGTAATATGAATACAGAATGGATTATTGATTATTTACAAGAAAAAAATATTTCATTAAATATTGATAAGTCGTTTTTACGGCAAGCTATTATAGAAGCGGATAAAGTTTTTATATAGATGGTTATCATACTTCGATCAGCTCAGAACAAGAATAAAATTAAAATGGTATGAAATTTCGAGCAGAGCTTCCTATAAAACGTTGGAATAAAACGATTAGCTATGACCAAAAAATAATGTTGATAGGATCTTGCTTTACAGAACATATGGGAAAATATTTGTTTGATAGAAAATTTAATATTCTTCAAAATCCTAATGGCATTTTATTTAACCCTATTAGCATTGCAAACTCATTGCTTGCACATATTGAAAATGTAAAATACACTAAAGAAAATTTATTTAAATGGAATGATGTATGGTCAAGCTGGGATCATCATAGTCGCTTTTCTACTCTTTGTATTGATGATGGTTTACAAGCAATCAATGCGTCGCAATATGAAGCACATCAATATTTAAAAAATACTAATTGGCTTATTATTACATCAGGTTCTGCATTTGTATATGAACTTAGTGCTGAAGCAGAAAAAAATAATTGTTTAACAGGTAAGCAGATAGGAGATGTAGTAGCCAATTGCCATAAAGCGCCTGCTGATTGGTTTAATAAACGGTTATTATCTACCGATGAAACGTTACATACATTACAAACGTTAATAGATCAATTACATCATTTCAATCCTACCGTACAAATTATACTTACAATTAGCCCTGTACGCCATTTACGTGAAGGGTTAATGGATAACAATAGAAGCAAAGCTGTACTTATACAAACGGTTCATGAATTATGTGAAAGATTTGACTTTGTTCATTATTTTCCTGCATATGAATTGGTGATTGATGATTTAAGAGATTATCGTTTTTATGCAGAAGATTTAGCACATCCTAATTATCAGGCTACACAATATGTTTGGGAAAAATTTGTGGAGATGTGTATATATCCTGAAAGTGTAGCATTAATGCATAAGATTGAAAAAGTTAGAGCAGCATATTTGCATAAACCCTTACAGCCTGAAACACCTCAACATCAAGCATTTCTACAATCTTATTTAGAACAAACTCAATTATTACAACAGCAATTTTCTTATATGGACTTTTCCGAAGAGAGTACCTACTTTATGAATAAAAATGTTAGTTAAGCTGCATGCTGCTTTTCTTTCTTTTTTCAGTATAAGCCATAGCGGCCTCTCTTACCCAAGTACCTTCCTCCCAAGCTTTCTTCCGAGCATCGATACGTTGTTTATTACAAGGTCCATTCCCATTTACGACACTCCAAAATTCCTCCCAATTAATTTCACCAAAATCATAATGCTTTCTCTTTGCGTTCCATTTTAAATCTTTATCTGGAATAGCAAGACCCAAAAAATTTGCTTGATCTACTGTAGCATCTACAAATTTTTGTCGTAGTTCATCATTTGTGAATCGTTTAATTTTCCATTGCAGGCTTTGTTGGGTATGTGGAGAAGCATCATCTTTCGGACCAAACATCATTAAAGAAGGCCACCACCAACGATTGAGTGCATCTTGCGCCATACGTTTTTGCGCCTCTGTTCCTCTACTAAGCGTTAGCATAATTTCATACCCTTGTCGTTGATGAAAACTTTCTTCTTTACAAATACGCACCATAGCACGTGCATACGGTCCATAGGATGTGCGACATAAAGCCACTTGGTTCATAATAGCTGCGCCATCTACTAACCAACCAATGGCGCCCATATCGGCCCATGTTAAACTAGGATAATTAAAAATGGAAGAGTATTTCGCTTTGCCAACATGCAATTGCTCTATTGTTTCATCTCTAGTTATGTTTAACGTTTCTGTGGCTGCATATAAATATAAGCCATGCCCAGCTTCATCTTGCACTTTGGCTAATAAAGCCACTTTTCTACGTAAAGAAGGTGCTCGTGTTATCCAATTTGCTTCGGGTAACATGCCAACTATTTCAGAATGTGCATGTTGACTTATTTGGCGAATTAATGTTCTACGATAGTCTTCTGGCATCCAATCTTTCGGCTCAATTTTTATTTCATCATTTATTTTTTGTTGAAATATTGCACTAAAATTTTGCTCGGTCATATATAGTTATATTATGAAAATTAAGTAAA
This sequence comes from uncultured Chitinophagaceae bacterium, assembly GCA_964638565.1. GTDB lineage: Bacteria > Bacteroidota > Bacteroidia > Chitinophagales > Chitinophagaceae > CAYVXB01. Next base: position 10,391 of record CAZXBE010000004.1, on the reverse strand, counting down.
CATGTTTCTTAATTTTCCTCCCCTAGAGGGATATAAGGGAGGCTGTTCCTTTATCTTATTAGTTTAAATGCATGCATCCAATCATTACCAACTAAACCTGAAATGCACCACAGTATACATAAAGGTTCTATTGCTCGAGCTGCTTCTACTTTGCCCATATCTTCTGTTTCCCAACCAAACGTAGTGAGTATTTCTTTTACTGTTTTTTTAGCTGCATCATCATTTCCGCAAATGAACATAGTGGGTGTGCCGCCCGTTAGTTTTGGTTTATACATTAATGCATTTCCAACAGAGTTAAAAGCCTTTACCAGTTTTGCTTCTGGAATAGTTTTTTGTATTTGCTCCATCAAGGATTCGTTATAATTGGTAAAGAACTTTAGTACCCCGTTTACTGGAGCCTCATTGGCAATAGGGTTGGTAGCGTCAATAACTAGTTTATGTTTAAAATTCTCAATTCCACCAAGCTTTATAGCCGAAACAGCTACAGCTCCTTTCATTGCTAATATTAGCACATCGCCAAATTGAGCTGTTTGTTGAAAGTTTCCAACTGTTGCTTTGGGGTTTTCGTTTTTCCATTTTACTATTTCTGCTTTATTAATATCTCTTGTGCCTAGCATTACCGCATGGCCTTCTGTAAGAAAGGCTTTAGCTAATACCTGACCTACTATACCAGAGCCAAGTATGCCAATTTTTAAGTTTTTTGAATACATATTTTAATATTTATTTTTTTACGATGTGATTGCTATTAGATATTTTTTAGACGGCTAAAATTACCAATTTTATCTAACGAGTAATTAGAATACTGCATTTTCAGTAATTTCATTACATGCATTTAGATACCCTTGCATACTTTGTAATCTCGAATTCATCACTAAAATAACTGACCTTTACAGTAATGATGTGTTACATTACAAAAGAAGTCTACTATACAAAATAGCAAAATTGATTTTTTAAGCGGAGAAGATTACACTGCAAAACTTTCTCCGCATCCACAGGTTCGATTAGCATTGGGATTATTGAAGTAAAATCCTTTACCGTTTAATCCATCAGAAAATTCTAGCGTAGTATTAGCTAAGTATAAAAAGCTTTTTAAGTCAGTTACTACTTTTACGCCATTGTCTTCAAACACTTGATCCATTGGTTTTTGTTCATTATCAAAATCGAGTTTATAGCTTAAGCCAGAGCAGCCTCCGCCTACAACAGATACTCGAACAAAATAATTTTTATCTGATGCAACATTAGCTTCTTGCATCAGCTTTTCCACCTTTTGTTTGGCTTTATCGCTTACGAAAATCATGATATAAGTTTATGTTGAATTTTGAATGTTGTATGTTGAATTAAGAAAATTAGAAATTGTATCAACATTTAACACTCAACACAATTAAGCATTTTTTTTACGGTAATCCTCAATAGCTGCTTTAATAGCATCTTCAGCCAACACAGAACAATGTATTTTTACTGGAGGTAGATTCAATTCCTCTACTATATCCATATTATCAATAGTTAAAGCTTCGTCAACCGTTTTACCTTTTAGCCATTCTGTAGCTAAAGAAGAAGAGGCTATCGCAGATCCACAACCAAAGGTTTTAAATTTAGCATCTTTAATTTTTCCGGTAGCTTCATCTACTTCAATTTGTAAACGCATAACGTCTCCACATTCTGGAGCACCTACTAATCCAGTGCCTACCGTTTTTTTATCTTTATCTAACGTTCCTACATTTTTAGGGTTACTATAGTGATCCAACACTTTCTCTGAATATGACATATTTTTTATTTTTAATTAATAGTTGATAATTGACAATGGATAATTAAAACCTTTTGCCTTTCATTCAAAATTTATAATTTAACATTCAACATAATTTTTTAATGGTGTGCCCATTCAATTTTGTTTAAATCTATTCCTTCTTTGTGCATTTCCCATAATGGGCTCATACTTCTTAATTTATTTACAGTACTGCTTACTTGTTCAATGGTATAATCTATTTGCTCTTCTGTAGTAAACCTCCCCAATCCAAAACGCAGCGAAGAGTGTGCCAGATCATCGCCTAATCCTAATGCTTTTAAAACATAAGACGGTTCTAAGCTAGCAGATGTGCAGGCTGATCCAGATGATAATGCAATGTTTTTATTAAAGCCCATCATCAATCCTTCGCCTTCTACATACTTAAAAGATATATTAGATACATGTGGTAACCGATATTGACGACTACCATTTACATAACTTTCCTCTAACTTTAATAACTCTTTTTCGAGCTTATTGCGCAACTCCTCTAATCGCTTAGCTTCACTTTCCATCTCTTGCATACATAATTCACATGCCTTACCAAAGCCTACAATACCAGGAACATTTAAAGTGCCACTGCGCATAGCCCTCTCATGTCCGCCGCCATCCATTTGTGCGGTTACTTTTACTCTTGGATTTTTACGACGTACATATAAAGCGCCAACTCCTTTTGGCCCGTACATTTTATGTGCAGTAAAAGCCATTAAATCAATACCATCTTTATTTACATCTACAGGTATTTTACCTACAGCCTGTGTACCATCGGTCATTAATAGTACACCATGTTTTTTAGCGATAGTGCTAATTTCTTTTATGGGTTGAATAACGCCAATTTCATTATTGGCGTACATGATGGATATGAGGATAGTAGCAGGTTTAATAGCTGCTTCCAACTCTTTTAAATCAATTAATCCATCCTTATTTATGGTTAAATAGGTAATCTCGCCGCCTAATTTTTCGATGTGTTTACAAGTGTCCAGTATTGCTTTGTGCTCTGTGGTGCATGTGATAATATGATTACCTTTGCTTGCATACATTTCAAACACACCTTTAATAGCTAAATTATCTGCTTCGGTAGCGCCAGAAGTAAAAATAATTTCTTTTGGGTCTGCTCCAATAAGTTTTGCAACTTGTTCTCTGGCATAATCAACAGCCTCTTCGGCTTGCCATCCAAAGGAATGATTTCTACTAGCTGCATTTCCAAAAATGGTTGTAAAGTAAGGCAGCATGGCCTCTGCCACTCTTGGGTCACAAGGTGTGGTAGCATTATTATCGAGGTATATGGGTAATTCTAACATCTGCGGTATGGTTTGTGTAATATTTTATATACACGAAATTACATAAACGGTTTTGATTTTCTACTTTTGAATTTCACTAAACGACTTGTATATGCTTAAAGTAGAACACATTGGTATTGCTGTAAAGCAACTTTCTATATCTATTCCACTATTTGAAAAATTATTGCATACTAGTTGTTATAAAACAGAAACGGTAGATGGTGAACAAGTGAATACGGCTTTTTTTAAACAAGGTGAAACTAAAATTGAATTATTAGAAAGTACAGATTCTCAGGGTGTGATTGCTCGTTACATTGAAAAACGAGGAGAGGGCTTGCATCATATTGCTTTTGAAGTGAACGATATTAGAGCAGAAATGAAAAGATTGGAGCAAGAAGGTTTTGCATTGTTACAAACAGAACCTAAAAAAGGTGCAGATAATAAATGGGTTTGTTTTTTACATCCTAAAACGACCAATGGCTTGTTGATAGAATTATGTCAAGATGTAGATTATTCTGAAATGAAAAAAACAGGTAGGGAATAAAAAATATTTGCACGATAATCTAAATGTAAAAAGGCCAGCAAATATCTGCTGACCTTTTGTACTTACTAACCCATTAAATTCTAGTTGCTAAGTTACAAATTAGAAGCACACTACAAAAATTAATTTTGCAGGTATAATTGTTAATTTTATGTGTATAAATTTATAATCTATTGATAGTCAATGATTTTAATTTTTAAAATAAAATTATTTAATAATGCTATTTTGGCGCATTTTTGTATATAGAAAGTCATAAAGGCATTTTTATGTGTTTATTTTTATAAAAATATCTATTATACCTGATTTTTAGTCTTCAAAAAAATAGATAATCTTTTAATTTGCCATGTTGTGTTTTTATAGATTCAATACTTCCTATGAGTATGCTCGTATACTCGAATGTTTTCTACTCATCAAATTTTATTTGCTATTGCTAATTAAATACAGGTTTCTATTGTTGTGTCGAAAGTTAATTAGTAAGGCAACTGTTGAAGTGTGCGACGCAACGAATGTTGAGTATTGTTGATTAAGCTGATTACATAATTTATTTTTTTCATATTGTATTAGACATTTTTTGTAAAAACTGATGCAACTGTTCCATATCATTCATATCATTAACAGTCAATATACAATACTTTCCAGTTTGTTTGAGTTGTGCATTGCGCAAAGCTGTTTGTATATATTGTAGAATATTTTGAAACATAGCCGATTCAAAAAAGGGAGAGTCGGGTTTGCTAATAAAATAACATTTTAGGATTTTATCTTTCAATACCAATCTTTCAAAACCTAATTGTATCGCTATTTTTCGAATGCGAACGGTTAAAAATAAATCTTCTACTTGTGGCGGAATAGACCCAAATCGATCTTGCATTTCATTATGCAACGTTTCTAAACCTTCTTCATTTGTGCAATTATCTAATCGGTTATACAAGGATAACCGTTCCGTAATATTTTCTACATAAGTATCCGGAATCAAAATTTCCAGATCCGTATCAATAGTGCAATCATTTACAAAATCATCTTGTTGTTGTATTTCTTCTGTAAATAATTCTTTAAAAGCAGTACGTTTTAATTCTCGAACAGATTCTTCTACTATTTTTTGATAGGTTTCAAAACCCATATCCATCATAAAGCCACTTTGTTCACCACCTAATAAATTACCAGCGCCACGAATATCTAAATCTCGCATGGCTATTTGAAATCCACTGCCTAAATCGCTGTGTTGTTCTAGTGTTTGTAGCCGTTTGCGGCTATCTGTAGGTAGTGTCGTAATAAATGGTGCTAATAAATAGCAAAATGCTTTTTTATTACTGCGGCCCACACGACCTCTTAATTGATGTAAATCACTCAATCCGAATTGATGTGCATTATTAATGATAATGGTATTTACACTCGGAATATCCACACCACTTTCTACAATGTTTGTACAAACTAATACATCATATTTTCTATCAATAAAATCTAAAATATGTTTTTCTAATTCATGCCCTTCTAATTGTCCATGTGCAAAACCCACGCTTACATCCGGACACAAGCCTTGTATAAGGCTCGCCATTTCAGGCAAGCCTTGTACTCTATTATGAATAAAAAATACTTGACCACCTCGTTCTACTTCAAAATAAATAGCATCTCGTATTAAATCTTCATTATACGTATGTACTTCTGTTTGTATCGGTTGCCGATTTGGCGGTGCAGTGTTGATGATGCTTAAATCTCGAGCGCCCATTAAACTAAAATGTAATGTTCGTGGAATGGGCGTTGCGGTTAGGGTTAAGCAATCTACATTGGTTTTTAACGTTTTTAATTTTTCTTTAGCGCCTACGCCAAATTTTTGTTCTTCATCAATAACTAATAATCCTAAATCTTTAAACTGCACATCTTTACTTAACAATCCATGTGTGCCGATAATGATATCAATTTTACCTTCGGCTAATTTTTGTAGCGTTTCTTTTTTTTCTTTTGCACTTTTGAAACGATTAATATAATCAACGGTAACTGGAAAATCTTTTAATCGTTCACTAAATGTTTTGTAGTGTTGAAACGCTAATATAGTTGTAGGAACTAATACAGCAGCTTGTTTGCTATTACAACAAGTTTTAAACGCAGCTCGTATAGCCACTTCTGTTTTACCAAAACCAACATCGCCACATACTAAACGATCCATAGGAGATGCACTTTCCATATCTCTTTTTACATCTGCGGTGGCTTTGCTTTGGTCTGGGGTGTCTTCATATATAAAGGAAGCTTCTAGTTCTGTTTGTAAATAATTATCTGGAATATGCTGAAATCCTTTTTGGGCTTTTCGTTTGGCGTATAAAGCAATTAAATCAAAAGCAATTTCTTTAACTTTTGTTTTGGTTTTTTCTTTTAGTTTTTGCCAAGCATCACTACCACCAATTTTACTTACTTTAGGTATGGTGCCTTCTTTTCCTGTATATTTTGATATTTTATGTAAGGCATTCATATTTACATATAAAATATCGTTGTCTTTATATAGAATGCGAATAGCTTCTTGCCGATGTCCATTTACTTCTATTTTTTGCAAACCGCTGTATACGCCAACTCCATGATCTATATGGGTTACATAATCGCCAGGTTGCAGGTCTCGTAGGGCTTTTAGGGTGATGGCTTTATTTTTATTATACGCTTGCTTTATTTTGTATTTGTGGTAGCGTTGAAATATTTGATGATCGGTATAGCAAACTATTTTTAAATCTTCATCTATAAAACCAGCATGTATGGCAATAGGAATGGGTGTAAAATGAATATTGACATTTAGATCTTCAAAAATAGTATGCAAGCGTTCAAGCTGTTTAGGGTTTTCTGCAAATAGAAACGTAGAAAACTTTTTTTGTTCCCAAAGTTTCCAATCATTCATTAATAAATTAAAGTTTCTGTTGAATGCAGGTTGTTCTTTGGTATGAAAGGGTATTTCTATTCCGCCAAAACTAGCTTTGTGTCCGAATTCTATAAGATGTTTATGTTGTAATTGTTGCCATACTATTTCTGCTGTAATAAAATCATCTTTTGTTAAGTTAACTTTTAAGTTATCCTCTTCTTCTGTTTGTGTAGCTATTTTTTGTGGTGTAGCTAAAAAGTTTTCTAGTTCTTTTTCCTGTGTTTTTATTTTTTCATAAATAATATTGGCATCTTTCATCCATATAATCGTATTGCTGGGCAGGTATTCTAGCAATGAAATTTTTTCTGTAGCATCAAATTGTGTTTCAATATTTGGAACGATGGTTACTTGTAATAATTTTCGCTCACTCAATTGTGTTTCCGGATCGAAGATGCGAATGGAATCTACTTCATTCCCAAATAATTCTATGCGATAGGGTTTATCGTTTCCAAAAGAATAAATATCTAAAATACCACCTCGTACAGCAAATTGTCCGGGTTCATATACAAAATCAGTTCTGGTAAAACCGTATGTGATAAATTTTTCTAATACATTATCTACATCAAGCGTATCGCCTGTTTTTATATTGATTGTATTGGTGTTTAGTTGATGGGGCGCTGCAACTTTTTCGAAGAGGGCTTCGGAATAAGTGGCTCCCACCCAACCTCCAACTTTGGGGGAGGCGTTAGAAGCTTGTATTAAAAATTCTGTTCTTAATGTTATATGGCTGCTGTTTAACTGTTGAAAATCTTTGTTGCTTTTGAAAGATGAAGGGAAGTAAAACAGGTTAAGAGATTGCGTAATATTTTCTATGGTATTGTGTAAATAGGCTGCTTCTTCAGCATCTTCTACTATAATTAAATGATTGAATGATTTTGTTGAGGGATGTTTTAGGATGCTGGATATTACAAATGCCGAGCTACTTCCATATAATTGGGAAAGAAATAATTGTTGTGGTTTAGACATAGTAATGCGATCAGCTATTTGTTGTAGCCGGGGATCATTGCTATATTTTTCCATCAACACCTGTAGGTTCATCTCATGTAATAAATACGATGGTTACAAAAGTCGTAAAGGTAGAGTGTAAATGGTATATAAATTATTTTTTACGTTCGTTGTGGAATTTTTAATGCCTTGAATCTTTATTGGCAAAACCCTAATTATGGAAACGAATAAGATTCTCACTGCCGACATGTTAGACATTTTATTTGATGGTCGTAATAAAACTTATGGAGCCTATGCATTGAGAAAATCGTACGATAAAAGAATGTTATTGTCTATATGTATTGTAATGCTGTTTTGTGCTATTGTTTCTTTCGGATTAATAATGACCGGTAGTACAGATGTAAAGAAGCCTATAACTATTATAGATCCTGACTGGGATGTTGTATCTGTACATATGAAAGAAGAACCGAAAATAATTACTCCTCCTAAAATGAGTGTAAAACAACGTATTAAAACAGAAACAACGCAATTTGTAAATCCTACTATAACATCTAACAAAGAGGTAAGCTCCAACAATCAGATTCCTGATGTAGATAAATTAGATAAAACGCCTATTGGATTGGTAACTCAAAAAGGCATAGAAACAGAAATCGCTACTCCTTCAACTGTTCATACAAGTACTATTATAAAAGGCGAATTATCGGCAACCTCTAAAAGTGATGAAGGCTTATTTTGCAAAGTAGAAATACCAGCATCTTTTCCAGGTGGTATTGTTGAATGGAGGCGTTACTTAGAGCGTACACTTAAAGCAAAAGATGTTGTAGATGCTGGTGCTCCTACAGGAACGTACACTATTCAAGTACAGTTTATAGTAGATAAAAATGGTAATATTAGTAATGTAGAGGCCTTAAATGATGTGGGATATGGTATGGCAGAACAAGCTGTTAAAGCCATTAAAAATGGACCTAAATGGACACCTGCTGTGCAAAATGGGATGCACGTAAATTATCAAGCTGTACAAAAAGTTTCATTTCAAATACAAGATGATGAGTAGAGGCCTTTAGAACGATAATAAGAAAATGATATTTGAAATTCTAAAATAATTTGTGTAAAAATTTTCGATGGTATTAGGGGTATATATAATATTTTTCTAATCTCTATTGGAAAATTAAAATAATGGGTAAGGTTTTCCCAGTTGTTTTGCCAAGACTGTACAGCATATTTATACTTATTTTCCCATTTCAATTGAAAGGATAAAAAGGCTTGTTCTGCTGCTTCTAAGGTAGGTGCAGCATAGATTTGTTTTAAATCTGCACAAAACTCTTTTTTATCTTTCCATACTGCAAATTTGCAACTGATGATGACTATACTTTCGTTATCTCATAAAAATAACATGTTATTCGTGCATGTGGTAGAAGATTTGTACTAGATATTAGATTTTTTTCATAATTCAACGAAAAAAGATAGCGTCAATTGCTAGAAGCGTAGTGACGAAGCAATCAGAACTATGGATAGTAACCTTTTAAAAATAAGCTCAGATTGCTTCACTACACTACGTTTCGTTCGCAAGGACGTGTTGAATTATGAAAAAGATCTATTTTTTTATAAAGAGATATTGAGAAAAGTTGCTCACCATGAAAATAAGCCTGCCAAACAGCCCATTTTTATAATGGCTATTGGAGTATTTGCATTAGTGAATGCAGCATGTATAACCGACACCAATCATTTTCCTATTTATACATTTGCCGTTCAATCTATTATAACGGTGGTGTGCTATTAGGTACTATTATGCACGTAGTTTTAATGTTGATAATCCTATTGCTAACAATGCATTTGATACTTTTAAATTATACAAAGGCCTTATAGCAATAAAAATGTATATCAATTAGTATTAAAAATCTTAAAAAACTATCTTCTTAACTTATCTTGACCCTAATTGAAAACCTATACTTAGTTAGCAAATGGCCAGAATAAAAAATTAGATATCAACAAAAAACCATCGCTTGTAGAGCGATGGTAAATAGTATGTACAACCTATTTTCTTCTTAGTTCTTAACAAGCCTAACAGAATACCCAGCGTTTTTGCCTCCAAAGTCAGCTGTATATCCGTTCAAATCAACTGAAAAAAAGTAAAGGTCAGAAGTTCCATCAGTAGTTGACGTCCAAAACCTTGTACCTGATGTGCTACCAGCAAATGCTGAAGTGGTATTTATCCATCCGGCAGGAAACGCTGCAAACCCAGTACTATCCGTTTTATCTGTATCTGTATTCGTATTCCCCCCCCAATATAACAAAGGATCTTTTCCTGCTGCTGGTTCCTTGCGTGCTATTCTTAGCATATTGCTAATTTCTTTAGCTGGCATCAGGGTATCGGTTCGGCCATTTTTAATAGCTGTAACCAAATTCTCAAACTCTACTTTAGTAGGCACATGCCATCCTTTAGGGGCTAGGTTTTCCAAAGCATACCCATTGTAGAGTAAGCCGTACCTCGAATACGTAGCGCTGTCGTTGTTATAATAGCAACGCGCAGGAGATTTTTTTACCGCAGAGTCTTTCCAAGAAGTTATATCTTTAGCAAGTGGTATTGATTTACCATCCATGTCAGTTACTGCTTCGTAATTTTCGGCCAACCAAACCTTGCCACCTATTGTAACAGTTTTGTAAGGTGTTTTCCCATCGGGTTTAAGTAGTTGGTTTGTAGGTTCCGAAACATCTTCTTTAGCACAACTGTAAAAAAAAGCACTAAGTAATACTGCGAATACTAAAGTGAAACTAAAACGTTTTTGTGGCATAAGTGTATTATTTTATTATTAGTTAATTAGTTGCCTTATATTTGGCCTTTAAGGCAGTAGGGCCAGAGTAAAGATAAAAAATATTTCGTTAGGTAAAAAATTAATTATGGGTCAAGATAAGTTAAGGACATTTAACTAATGCTCTAACTTAGTCTGG
>CAZXBE010000003.1:0-33634 GCA_964638565.1 uncultured Chitinophagaceae bacterium | reverse complement strand
CCTTATGTAATTTTAATTCGATAACATATACATCTTGTTAGCGGTTTAGTATGAGATGGCCCATTATGAGTTGTCCTTGCAACTGTAGGAAAAATCGATTACTATATAAAGATTTGCTTATTTTGATAGATAACTCCGCAACTTACCCTGACAAAGGAACAATGCCACAAAAATAAATATAAAGTTTGTAGATTAGCTGTTCATTATATGAAATTATAGTATGCGAATTAAAGAAGTTGTTACATCTGCTGATCAACATTGTTTTTTAGAACTAGCAGCCACATGTAATCGATCCAATACAAATTGGATAAGACCCTTGGATAAAAACATTGAAACTATTTTTGACCGCACAAAAAATAAAGCATTCAAACACGGAAACTGTATTCGTTGGATTGTAGAAAATGATCAAAAAGAAGTGGTAGGAAGAATAGTAGCCTTTGTAAGTAAAAAATATTTTAATAAAGGAGATGATTTCCTTGTTGGAGGTATCGGTTTATTTGAGTGTATTGATAACCAATATGTTGCCAATATACTTTTTGATACGGCTAAAATATGGTTGCTACAACAAGGTGTAAAAGCTATGGATGGTCCTATTAATTTTTTAGATCGAGATAAATTTTGGGGATTAATGGTAGAAGGATTTGATCAAGAGCCTATTTATGGCATGAGTTTTAACCCACCGTATTATCAAACATTATTTGAAAATTATGGCTTTCAAAATTTTTACAACCAGTATTATTATGGTATGAAGGCAAGTGAAGTGTTGCCCCACAAGTTTGCAGAACGGCATGCTCGTTTTGCATCAAAGCCCGATTACAAAGTGATGCATGTTAACAAAAAGCAACTCAAAAAATTTGCTATTGATTTTTGCAGCATTTATAATGCGGCTTGGGCACAGCATGACGGAGGAAAAGAAATGACCAACGATCAGGCTATAAAAATTTTTAATACCATGAAACCCATTATAGACAAAACGCTTGTTTGGTTTGCGTATTATAAAAATACTCCTATTGCTTGTTGGATCAACATTCCAGATTTAAATCAATATTTTAAATACTTTAATGGAAAATTTGGATGGTTGCAAAAAATATATTTATTATGGATGAAATATACGAGAAAATGTAAAAGGTTTACTGGTATTGCATTTGGTGTGATACCCAAATTTCAAGCAATGGGTATAGATTCTTTTATGATATACGAAGGATCTAAACGTATACAACAAAAACAAACATATAATACTTATGAAATGGGGTGGGCTGCTGACTGGAACCCCAAAATGGTTAACATTTATAAAAGCCTTGGCGCACAACAAACAAGACACCTAATAACATATCGATATATTTTTGACAAAACCATTCCCTTTAAACGTCATCCAACAATTGAATATAAAACCAAAGGGCAATAACTTCTTTTCAAATTATCCTCTTGTCAATCATTCAACAATTTATAGATGGCTTAAAAAACACTACAACTCTCGAATACATAGCAGTGCTATTTGGTATTATAAGTGTCTTGCTTTCTCGTATAGAAAATATTTGGGTATACCCTACAGGCATTATTAATACCTCTATTTACATATATATAAGTTTTATAGGCGGTTTATATGCAGAGGCTGGAGTTAATGTATACTATACCATAATGAGTGTGTTGGGTTGGATATGGTGGTTAAAAAAACAACATGGCAAAAAAACGATTCAAATTCATTATAGTAGCAAAAGAGAATGGGGTATTACAATACTATTTTTCTTAATATGTTGGCTAGTATTATATCTTATTTTATATAATTTTACCAATAGCACTGTTCCTTGGGTTGATGGTTTTGCTTCTGCAAGCGCTTATACTGCCATGTGGTTAATGGCTAAAAAAAAGATAGAAAATTGGCTGTGGTGGATTATAACCAACACAACGTCTATTCCGTTATATTTTATAAAAGGATATGTATTTACTAGTTTTCAATTTCTGGTATTTTTAATATTAGCTATTTTAGGCTGGGTAGAATGGAGAAGAAGAATTAAGAATGAAAAATACTATATGTTATAAAATCGCTTTATTATCATGCAATCATCCGTAAAAAAAATAGTACTTATTGGTCCCGAAAGTACTGGCAAAAGCTGGCTATGTGAACATTTGGCACAACACTATAAAACGCTTTGGTGTCCTGAGTTTGCACGTACATATTTAACAAAAAATGGAATGAATTATACGTATAACAATTTACTTACTATTGCCAAAGAACAATTAAAGCTAGAAGAGAAGTCTAAAAAAACTATCAACTATCAATTATCAATTATCAACTCAACACAATCGCCTTTACTTTTTATTGATACAGATATGTATGTAATGAAAGTTTGGTGTGAATTTGTTTTTAATAAATGTCATTCTTTTATTTTAGATAGTATTGCAGAGCGTACATATGATTTATATTTATTGTGTAATACAGATCTAGATTGGCAAAAAGATTCATTGCGAGAATACCCCGATGTACATACCAGACAAAAATTATATTACATATATAAAGATTTACTAATTAATCAATCTGTTCCTTGGGTAGAAATTTTTGGGAAAGGGAACAATCGATTAAAAAATGCTATTAATGCCATAAACAGTTATCTAAAAAAATGAGTATCGTCAAATTAACATAGATTGTAAATTAATTATTATGAGTTCCTCCCTTTCGAACGTAGGGAGAAAATTCTTGTCATATAAGGGTTTTGTTATTTTAAGATGTGCCTCCTCAGTTTATCCTGACGAGTGAAGGACCAGCAAGATATCTATAACAAATGAACAATACCCAAAAAATAATTCAATTTCTATTTTTACTTTAGCATCTATCCTTAATCTTATTAGCCAAATTACAGCATGAGCCATATCAATAAAAGCCCCATATCTGCACTGGGATACAATTTTATAAAACAGCATCTTTTGCCAGCATCAAAAGATGAATATTACTTACGAAACATTCAAAATGCTAAACACAACTCTTACAGAGCCTTAACAGCGGAAGAAATTAACGCACTTAAGCAAAACGGCAATACCTCTACTAATTGGAATAATGTATTAGTATCCAATATTTTTGATCCACAATTAATACAATATTGTCAATTTTTTGGGTTGGTACGTATAGGGAAATTAGAGCCTTCTTGTTCTACATATCATAACCTTACCTTGCCCGTTGGCCTTTATCATTCTACTATAATAAGTTGTGATTTAGGTGATAATATTGTTATTAATAATGTTCGTTTTCTTGCACACTATATTATTGGCAACGATGCTATAATCATAAATGTCAATGAAATGATTAATACAGCTAGAGCCAAGTTTGGTAATGGTATCATAAAAGAAGAGGAAGAAGAAAAAAATAGAATTTGGTTAGAAGTGTGTAACGAAAATACAGGACGTAGTATTTTACCTTTTGATGGTATGCTTCCTGGAGATGCTTACCTATGGTCTCGATTTAGAGAAGATAAAGCCTTGTTAAAAAAATTTCAACAATTTGTAGAAGAGAAATTTAGTAACAAACAAGGGTATTATGCAACGGTTGGTGATAGAACCGTTATAAAAAATTGCTTGAGTATAAAAGACACCATCATTGGAGCAGATGCTTATATAAAAGGTGCAACTAAATTAAAAAATTTAACTATTCATTCTAACAATGGTGCAAAAACACAGATAGGAGAAAGTTGTGAACTAGTAAATGGCATTGTAAACGAAGGGTGTAGAATTTTTTATGGTGTTAAAGCTGTTCGTTTTATTACGGCCTCTCATTCACAACTAAAATATGGTGCGCGCCTAATCAATTCTTATTTGGGAAATAATGCCACTATATCTTGCTGTGAAGTCTTAAACTCGCTTATTTTCCCTGCACATGAGCAACATCACAATAATTCCTTTTTGTGTGCTGCTCTAATAATGGGACAAAGTAATATAGCCGCAGGCGCCACTATTGGCTCCAACCACAATTCTAGAGCAGCAGACGGCGAAATTATTGCTAGTCGTGGCTTTTGGCCAGGCCTCTGCGTAAGCTTAAAACACAACTCCATTTTTGCTAGTTATACTATATTGGCCAAAGGAGATTACCCAGCAGAACTAAATATACCCATTCCATTTAGTTTAGTAAGCAATAACGTATCCAAAGACGAATTGGTTATTATGCCAGGATACTGGTTTATGCACAATATGTATGCTTTGGCACGAAATCCTGTTAAATCTATGGATAGAGACAAAAGAACAGAAAGAATTCAATCCATTGAATATGATTTTTTAGCACCTGATACCATAAATGAAATAGCGTACTCTCTAACATTAATTGAAATATTAACTGCAAAAGCCTATCATACGAAAAAAAAGAATAATGGTATTTTTACGAATGAGCAATTGCAAAATATAGGCAGAGAGCTATTAATTGATATTAACAATAATGCGTTACAAAATTTAGAAGTAATAGCGGATGATTTTGAAAATACAAAACGAAAAGTAATTATTATTAAATCTAAAGAAGCTTATTTTTTATTTAAAGAACTTATTTTTTATTATGCTGTTGAACAAATTATTTCATTTGCTCAACACCAAGGTGGTTTTAAAATTGATGAATTGCTTTCCACAATACAAAAACCATACAATCAAAGTACATGGATGAATGTAGGCGGGCAGCTTATGCTTGCTGAGGAAATAGAAAAATTAAAGCAAAACATAAAAAATGGAAATATAAAATCTTGGGATGAAGTACATGTATTCTATCAACAGCAAGCACAGCAATATCCTCAGCAAAAATTAGTACATGCTATTCATACTGCATCCATAGTCAACAAAATAGACATTCAAAACATAAACTCAACTATCATACAAAATTGGATACATCAATCGATTAAAACGAAAGAATGGATGACAAAAAATATATATAAATCCAGAGCCAAAGATTATGAAAATCCGTTTCGTAAAATGGTATACACTTCTGATGAAGAAATGAATGCAGTTGTTGGAAAAATAGAAGATAATAGTTTTATACAACGGCAAGAAGAAGCCTTATCAACATTTAGAGAACAAGCTTTATCTCTCTTGCGTCTTCTTTAAACAATAGATATTATCTACGTTAGTATTATTTTATGCTGATGAAATTTTTTTCGCATAATCCCAGAGGTTTTTGTGAAACCCTCGGAGATTTTGGCCTAACCTAGACAATGTCTAATAAGTTCCTTACATGCATTCATGTTAACCAGAAATAGAATTTTTTAGGCTTTTCTATTCACTTCCCTAACATTATTTTCCAGCAACCAATGCCTAAATTGTTCTTTATTATCAGCAACAAATTGAATAATAGAATCATCTTTTAGCAAGATGATGAATATGTCTATACATAACAAAAACGCAGAAATGTCGCCTGCTGTATGATTAAAGCCTGGGTATTGATTTGTGGATTTGTTCATAGATGCTATTTTTTAGCACACAAATGTAATACCACTTTTTAAAAAAAGCTATTTATTAAACGTTTCTTTAAAAAAGTTTCTATAAAGTGGTAACTTATTAAACGGCTATTAATTTATTTTATTCATTAAAATCAGATAAAAATCAATATACATAGGTATTATAAGTAGGTTAAAATTAAACGAATACCCAAAAATTTATTTTTCTATCTGTACTATTGATCATCAAAAAACTATATAGATGAAACAAAAATCCAAAAAAGAGAGTACCTATGTGGAAATGAATACAGAGGATGAGATAAAAAAGTTGGCAAAACGTATTAAACAGCTTCGCATTAAAAAAGGATATACCAGTTATGAATATTTTGCTTACGAGCATAATATTTCCAGAGCTCAATTCGGTAGATACGAAAAAGGCGAAGATCTACGTTTTGGTAGCCTAGTTAGGGTGGTAAACGCTTTCGAAATGACCTGGAAAGAATTCTTTAGTGAAGGATTCGATTAAAAGCTGCGTATTCAACTACACTTCTTCATTCTCTGCTTTATTACCTCATACAATACCATCCCCGTTGCTACAGATACATTAAACGATTCAAAACCACCAGGTATAGGTATTTTAAACGATTGATCAGCTATTTTTTGTACTATAGGTTGTATTCCTTTGTCTTCGCTTCCCATAATAATAGCTGTAGGTAAAGCAAAGTCAATATCAAACACGTTGTGTTTAGCCTTCATTTCACTCGCTACAATATGCAAACCATTTAGATGTAGATCATCTAAAGTTTTAGCTAAACTATTTACTCTACAAACCATTATTTTTCCTAATGCTCCGGCCGAAGCTTTTATAGCATCTTCTTGCAAAGAGGCAATTCCTGTGTTAGGTATAATTATGCCATGTACACTACAACACAAGGCAGTTCGAGCAATAGCGCCAATGTTGCGAACATCAGTAATGCCATCTAACACTAGTAAAAGTGGAACTTCGCCTTTGCTGTATATGTGATCTAAAACAGCTTGTACTTCGTAATATTGTATTAATGCACCTAATGCAATTACACCTTGGTGTTGTGTTTTGGTCATTGCATTTAATTTTTCAACAGGTACATGTTGTATAGGAATGTTTCGCTGTTTGGCTAACCGTCTAATATCGCCAATGCCTTCGCCATGTGCGTCTCTATATAATAGAATTTTATCTAGATTTTTATTTTGTGAAAGGGCTTCTATAACTGTATTTCGACCAACTATGAGAGACATTTTTATTATGTTAAATTTTGAATGCTAAATGTGGAATTAAAAATAAATTTTCATTTAAAATAATTATTTTCCCCATCTATACGTTTGAATCGATAAGCCAGCTAAATCAATAGCTCTATCTACTACTGTTAAAGCTAGCTCTTCTATTGTTTTTGGTTTACTGTAAAACGAAGGTGTAGCTGGACAAATAATTCCACCTGCTAACGTTATCATTTCCATATTTTTAATGTGTATTAGATTATAGGGTGTATCACGCACTACACAAATCAACATTCTCCTTTCTTTCAATATAACATCAGCTGCTCGAGTAATAAGATCGTTCGATATGCCATTGGCTATACGCCCTAAAGTTCCCATAGAACAAGGTATAATAATCATTCTATTATATTGTCCGGAACCTGAAGCAAAAGGTGCAGTAAAATCAGTAGTAGAATAAAACGTTACAGGCAATGATGCGTACAAAGTATTGCCTATTTCTGTTTCCCATACTTGTTTAGCATTATCAGTCATTACAACAGCTAAATCACTCCATTGTTCTTTTATAGATAATAATCGGTTAATAAGTAATTGTGCATAGATAGATCCGCTTGCTCCAGTAATAGCTACTACGATTTTATGATTAAATGTTTTCATTTTATTGCCTATAAATCATCATATTCATATAAAGGATCAATATGTGTGTTAGGTTTCATTTCAAAAACAGACTTTAATAATCCATCTTTTAATCCATATACCCATCCATGAAGATCTGGCTTTTTTCCGTATTTCCATGCTCGTTGTATAATAGATGTTTTAGCTAAATGCATAACCTGTTCTTGCACATTTAACTCTGTTAATCGATTTGTGCGATCTTCTATATCACTTATATTTTCTAATTCTTTTCGATGCAATCGATATACATCTTTAATATTTCTTAACCACATATTTAGTAAATATTTGTGATCGCTCTTGCTCATGGCTTCTTTTATACCTCCACAACCATAATGTCCACAAACAATTACATGATTTACTTTTAGGTAATTTACGGCATAATCTAATACACTTAGTAAATTTACATCAGTGTGAACTACCATATTGGCAATATTACGGTGCACAAATATTTCACCAGGTTGAGTACCGGTAATTTCATTGGCTGGCACACGACTATCGCTACACCCAATCCATAAAAATTCTGGGGTTTGCAAATGTGCTAAGCGCTCAAAATACTCCGAATCTTCTTTACGCATTTTATCTGCCCATAGCTTATTATCCTTTAACAGCTTTTCGTATGAGTACATATATTTCAATGAAGAATTAATAATGAATAGTTGAGCTACATACTTAGCCCCCCACAAGCGCTAATAACCTGACCTGTTACATAACTACTTAATGAAGAAGCCAAAAATAAAGCTACATCTGCTATTTCGGTAGCAGATGCAAAACGGCTAAGAGGAATTTTTTTCAAAAATTCTGTAGAGCCTTCGCCTTCTTTTAAATAATGTGTCATATCTGTTTCTACGAAACCCGGAGCAATAGCATTGCAACGGATATTTCGACTTCCTAGTTCTTGTGCTATGGATTTAGTAAACCCAATAATGCCTGCCTTAGATGCTGCATAGCTTGACTGTCCTGCATTTCCTTTGACACCAACAATAGAGCTCATATTAATGATGCTCCCCTGTTTTGCTTTCATCATAGGTTTTATAACTTGTTTAGTCATGTTGTACACACTTTTTAAATTCACATTCATAACCTCATCCCATTGTTCTGGTGTTAGACGAAGTATCAAATTATCTTTTGATATTCCAGCATTATTGACGCACACATCTACTGTTCCCCATTCTTTTACTACATCATTTACCATGGTTTCGCAATCAGTATATACTGCTGCATTGCTTTTATATGCTTTAGCTTTTACACTTTTTTGCATTAATTTTTCCTGTAATGCTTTGGCTTTTTCATCACTACTTACATAGCTAAAGGCAATGTGTGCGCCTTGTTCAGCAAAGGCTAAAGCAATGGCTTCTCCAATACCACGAGAAGCTCCTGTAATAATGGCTACTTTATTTTCTAATAATTTCATATAATACGTTCATTTATTTGATAAATATATGAAGCAATTTTACTTTTACTACTATAAGCACAAAATACTATTATTCAATTTATTTTAATATAAAAAATATGCAGCTTTTAAAATCATTACAAATTAAACCGCTTAACGCTGGTGCCTCCACAGGTTCAAAATGGATAAAAACTACAGGGGAGAAATTTTTTTCTTATTCTCCTGTTGATGGAAAAATTATAGGCTCTGTACTTTCTATAACTTCTGAAAGTTATGAAACTGTTATAAGTCAAGCGCAGAAAGCATTTCAAGAGTGGCACTTGTGGCCTTCCCCTAAAAGAGGCGAAATTATTAGACAAGTTGGGGAAGCATTACGCATCCATAAAAAAAACTTGGGTGAATTAGTATCTTATGAGATGGGTAAAAGTTTACAAGAAGGTTGGGGAGAAGTTCAAGAGATGATTGATATCTGCGATTACGCAGTAGGCCTTTCCAGGCAGCTTCATGGTTTAACAATGCATAGTGAGCGCTCAGGACATCGCATGTATGAACAATACCATCCGCTAGGAATAGTAGGTATCCTATCTGCATTTAATTTTCCAGTAGCTGTTTGGAGCTGGAATGCAATGTTGGCATGGGTTTGTGGTGATGTGTGCATTTGGAAGCCATCCGAAAAAACACCCTTATCTGCCATTGCTTGTCAGCATATCATTGCAACAGTATTTAAAAAGAATAATGTTCCTGAAGGTGTTTCCAATTTAATTATTGGCGATAAAAAGGTTGGGGAATGGTTGGTTAAAGATGAGCGTGTAGCATTAATATCTGCAACAGGATCGACCCGTATGGGTAAAGCAGTTGCTACAACAGTAGGTGCAAGATTAGGAAAAACCATTTTAGAGTTAGGGGGCAATAATGCTATTATTATTACGCAACATGCAGATATGCGCATAGCATTGATAGGTTCTGTGTTTGGTTCCGTTGGTACTGCAGGTCAGCGTTGTACTACTACTCGGCGTCTTATCATACATAAAAAAATATACGAATCGTTTAAAAAGAAATTAGTTGAAGCATATAAACAGTTGCGCATTGGTAATCCATTAGATCAAAAAAACCATGTAGGGCCACTCATTGATAAAGATGCTGTGAATGCTTACTTAAATGCAATTGAGCAATGCAAAAAACAAGGTGGAAAATTTATAGTACAAGGTGGCGTGTTAAAAGGGAAAGGCTATGAAAGTGGTTGTTATGTAAAACCTTGTATTGCAGAAGTAAAACCAGGTATGGCTATTGTGCAGCATGAAACTTTTGCACCTATTTTATATATTATGAAATATGATACTTTAGAGGAAGCCATACATATTCAAAATCAAGTACCGCAAGGACTATCATCGAGTATCATGACATTAAATTTAAGAGAAGCTGAACAGTTTTTATCACAAACGGGTAGCGATTGTGGCATTGCTAATGTAAATATTGGGACTTCTGGAGCAGAGATTGGAGGTGCTTTTGGCGGCGAAAAAGAAACCGGTGGTGGACGAGAAAGTGGTAGCGATGCTTGGAAAGGCTATATGCGCCGACAAACAAATACAATTAATTTTTCAAATCAATTGCCTTTGGCGCAAGGTATTCAGTTTGATTTGTAGAATAATGACGTAAGTAACAGAAGCGTATTAAACAAAAGATAGATGTAGCGGTTTAGTAGCAAAATATTTGTTATCGTTAAGATAGTGCTGTTTTTGTGCTAAAAAACGATGGATTATTCTAAATTTAAAAGCTATACAGCATTTATACCCTCCTCTATATGTACATACAATTAAAAGCTTATACTCTAGAAGGATATAAGAGTATCATCAGCCATTTTAAAATTGAATGGAATGGAAAGAAAAACAAAATAATCAATTATCTGTACTAATTTAACAATAGCAATTATTAGACTTTATTATAAAGTAAATAGTCGAATTAAATACCTTTACACAAAACATTACCATGAAAAAAATAATCTGTTTATGCTGTATGTTTATGTTCTTTTGTAAACATATAGATGCTCAAAAATGGTTAGAAAAAGCTAAGGAAATAGTCAACAAAACCATCAATAAAAACACAACTACTGATAGTGCTGTAACAGAGCAAGAAGTGGGGCAAGGTATTAAACAGGCACTTAATCAAGGTGTAGAGCAGGCTATTAAATTTCTTAATAAAACAGATGGTTTTTTTGGGAATGAGGTATACAAACTTTTTTTACCCCCCGATGCACAAAAAATAGCTAATACGCTTAAAAATATAGGAATGAACAAGCTAGTGGAGAATGCCATTTTATCTATAAATCGTGCTGCTGAAGATGCTGTAGGACAAGCAACTCCCATCTTTATAGGTGCCATCAAACAAATTACGTTGACTGATGTGTTTAATATTTTAAAAGGCCCAAAAAACGCTGCTACCAACTATTTCAAAGAAAAAACGAGCGATTCTTTAAAAGCGGCTTTTTTACCTTCTGTCCGAACATCACTAAATAAAGTGGGCGCTACCAAATACTATAAAAAATCAATGGATGCGTACAATAGAATTCCTTTTGTTTCTAAAGTCAACGCTGATTTACCTAGTTATGTAGTAGACAAAGCAATTTTTGCTCTTTTCGATCAAATTGAAAAGGAAGAAGCCAATATTCGACAAAACCCCTTAGCACGTACAACAGATTTATTGAAAAAAGTGTTTGGATTACTTTAAGTAATCTTCAAATCATCTTGTTACTTGCGGTATCTTTAAAAAATAGACCAAATTTTTATTGAAAATCAATTAAATACAAGTGTAGCTATAAAAAATAGACCAAAAAATTTGGTTATGTACCCCAATAAGCTAACCTTTGCGCTCTTTATTAACAATAACCTTTGGGGTTGGCCTTGGGTTTAAAATAAATTATTATGAGTAAGTTACATTTCACCACTAAGCATGCAAATGCGGCTTCTGTACAACATAATTGGTATGTTGTGGATGGAACCAATCAAACCGTAGGGCGCATCTGTTCAAAAATCGCAGCCATACTACGCGGCAAAAACAAAGCATATTATACACCACATGTGGATTGCGGTGATTTTGTGATCGTCATCAATGCTGATAAGGTAGTATTCACGGGAAATAAATGGGAAGAAAAAGTCTATATACACTACACAGGGTATCCTGGTGGGCAAAAACAGGAAATAGCTACCAGTTTATTGAAACGCAGACCAGAAATGGTTATAGAGCATGCCATCAAAGGCATGTTGCCTAAGAATCGATTGGGTCGAAAAATGTTCAAAAAATTGTTTGTATATGCGTGTAAAGAGCATCCACATACGGCACAAAATCCTAAAATATTAACACTCTAATTTTATACAAATAATGGAAAAACAAAAAAGTACAGTTGGTAGGCGTAAGGAGGCCATAACTCGTGTGTTCTTGAGCAAGGGCAACGGAAAAATTACTGTTAATGAAAGAGATTATAAGCAGTATTTCCCCTTAGTTTATTTACAAAATCAGGTAGAGCAGCCATTAAAGACAGTTGAACTGCAAGATAAGTTTGATATTACCATTAATGCACAAGGTGGAGGTTTAAAAGGACAGGCAGAGGCGGCTAAATTGGGTATAGCTCGTGCATTATGCGAAGTAAACATGGAATATAGGCCAGCGTTAAAAGCAGCTGGGTTATTAAAAAGAGATCCTCGTTCTGTAGAACGTAAAAAATTTGGTAAGAAAAAAGCCCGTAAGAGCTACCAATTTAGCAAACGTTAATCCATCATATTACAAAGAAAATATACAAACTAAAGTCAATGGAGAACAACACATCTTTACAACAACAATTATTAGAAGCAGGTGTACATTTTGGCCATTTGCGTAAAAAATGGAATCCTAAAATGCTACCGTATATCTATGCAGAAAAAAAAGGCATACACATTATAGATTTAAATAGAACGGTAGAGGGGTTACAAGAAGCAGCAGCAGCATTGAAATCTATAGCGAAAAGCGGTAAAAAAATTATGTTTGTTGCCACCAAAAAGCAAGCTAAAGAAGTTGTAACAGAATGTGCTAAGAGAGTAAATATGCCATATGTTACAGAACGTTGGTTGGGTGGAATGCTTACCAATTTTAACACCGTGCGTAAGAGTGTAAAAAAAATGCAAAGCATAGAAAAAATGCTAAATGAGGGAGAATTTGACAATATCACTAAAAAAGAGCGCTTAACTTTAACACGAGATAAAGATAAAATGGAAAAAGTATTAGGAGGAGTAGCGCAACTTACTCGTATACCAGCTGCTATTTTTTTGGTAGATATTGGCCATGAGCATATTGCCTTAGCGGAGGCTAAACGGTTAGGTGTGAATACTTTTGGCATAGTAGATACAAACTGCGATCCTAATAAAGTTGATTTTGCTATACCAGGAAATGATGATGCTACCAAATCTGTTGCAATTATTACACAATATATTACCGCAGCCATAGCCGAAGGTTTGTCTGAACGCCAAGCTGCCAAAGAGGAAGATGAAGAGGAAATAAAAGATGATAAACGCTCTTTTGATACAAATATTAGTGAAGAGGAAAAAGAAAGAATGAATCGTCGGTCAAAAACTGGGGGAACACAATCTAAGCGTAGAACTACTAACAGTGGAGGAAGAAAGTCAACTACAAAATAATTAAAGCTAAATAGGTTCTCTCTAAGTACCATAGTTATTAGTTAACTGGGATTGATTGAAAAGAACCTTTATTTTGTACTCTTGAATCTAGTTCTGTATTTAAAATTTATAATTCTAATAAAGTTTATGTCCATGACAAAAGCTATAACAGCAAGTGATATTAACAAATTGCGCCAAACTACAGGTGCAGGCATGATGGATTGCCGAAAAGCCTTACAAGAAAGCAATGGAGATTTTGAAGCAGCTATTGATTGGTTGCGTAAACAAGGCCAAAAAGTAGCCGCTAAACGACAAGATAGAGAGGCAAAAGAAGGTGTAATTATTGCCCAAACAACAAATGATAATAAAACAGGTTATTTGTTATGTTTAGGTTGTGAAACAGACTTTGTTGCTAAGAATGCTGATTTTTTAGCTTTTGCTCAGAAATTAATGGACACGGCCATGCAGCATAACACACAAACCTTGGATGCGTTAAATAGTTTAACTATAGATGGCATAACTGTGGCGGAAAAAATAAATGAATATGTAGGAAAGATAGGCGAAAAAATAGGCATTACCCGATTTGATAGAATCGATGCAGACGGTGTTTCAGCTTATATTCATGGTGCATACCGTATAGGGGTTTTGGTTGGATTAAATCAAAATTCTGAAACAGCCTTACAGGCAGGGAGAGATGTGGCCATGCAAATTGCAGCTATGAATCCTGTTGCTGTTGATGAGGCTTCTGTATCGGCCGATACTGTTGCTCGTGAAAAAGCAATTGTGATGGATCAAATGCAAAATGACTCTAAAATGGCAGGCAAACCTGCTGAAATGGTTGAGAAAATAGCTATAGGTAAATTAAGTGCTTTTTTTAAAGAAAGTACTTTAATGGCTCAGCCTTTCGTAAAAGATAATAGTAAATCTGTAACGGAGTATCTTAAAAGTGTTGATGTTAATTTAAAAGTACTTTCTTTTAAGCGAGCAGCTTTGGGGTAATCCTTCTAATGTAGCTTGCTTGAGATTATTAAAAGGAGCCACGGGCTTCTTTTTTTATATATTTGTGGACTTAATGAAAAACTCTTTTTAACCTTAATAAATTATCTTAATTGAGTACTAAACGGATTGTGGTTCAAATACTTTTACTTTTGTATACCCATTTTTTTGTTAACTGTGGCACATCATCTGATAAACCATTAAAAAAAAATACAGATTCAGTTATTGTACAGAAAGCTGTTGTAGATACGGTAAGTGTTATAGATAGCACTAAAAAATATATTTATCTAACATTTGATGATGGCCCACAACCTGGAACACTAGAATGTGAAAAAATTTGTAAAGATGAACATGTAAAAGCAACTTTTTTTATTGTTGGATTGCATGCTATGAGTAATAAAGATTCAAAACAAATAGTAAAAAAATTACAAGCACAAGAACCTTTCTTTTTAATAGCAAATCATAGTTACACCCACGCTTTTAGAAATAAGTTTTATAAATTTTATCAAGACCCTCAAGGTGCTTTTCAAGATTTTATTCGCTGTAAAGATTCTTTGGAGTTCTCCAATTCTTTTATAAGGCTCCCCGGAAACGACTCTTGGAGTGGCGGCAGTTTGCATGCTATATCTAAACTCACAAAAGCTGTTGTAAAAAAATTAGATACGGCTGGATATAAGATCGTGGGATGGGATGCAGAATGGAGGTTTAAAAATGGAAAAATTCCTATTGAAACCCCAGAGCAATTATTGAATCAAGTGGAATATATGCTAAATAAAAATCATACTAAAACAAAAAATCATATTGTTATACTTAGTCATGATCGAATGTTCCATAGCAAAGAATCTCAACTTAAACTTATTGTGTTCATTAATGGACTAAAACAACATAAAGAGTATGTTTTTCAAACAATAGACAAATACCCGTTTACAGCAGTGCGGAACTAATTTTTTTATTGAATAAAATCAATGGTTCTCTGGTATTTTCTATCTTCACAAATATGAAGCACTTAAGAACCATTAATAAATATTTTTGGAAATATAAGTTTAGATTATCTACAGGTATTTTTTTTGTTATTGTTTCTAATTACTTTGCCATACTTGCTCCACAGGTAACCAGTTATATAGTTGATTTAGTACAGCAACAACTACCTGGTGTTACTACACCTCAACAAAAAGCCAGCCACGATCCTTTAGTCAAAGTATTTATACAGAGCCTACACACTCAAGGCTTATCTTTTCCTAAAATCATTACATTATGTTGTATAGTCATTCTATTACTAGCTCTTTTTAGAGGATTATTTATGTTTTTTATGAGGCAAACTATTATTGTAATGAGTAGGCATATTGAGTATGATCAAAAGAATGAAATATACAACCATTATCAACGGTTAGATGCTCAGTTTTACAAAACGCATAGTACTGGGGATTTAATGAATCGCATAACAGAAGATGTAAGCCGAGTACGTATGTATACAGGGCCTGCTATCATGTATGCAGTCAACTTGTTGGCGGTAATTACATTTTCTGTTGTTCACATGTTAAATAAAAATGTAGAACTTACTTTATACGTTTTAGCACCACTCCCCATTTTGGCAATTACGATTTATGTTGTAACAACAATGATAAATAGAAAAAGTGAACGGATACAAAAACTTTTATCTAATCTCACAACCAATGCACAAGAATCGTATGCTGGTATCAGAGTAATAAAATCATTTGTACAAGAAAAAGCAATGCTTGGATTTTTTAAACGCAATGCAGAAGAGTATAGAAAAAATGCTGTTTCTTTAGCAAAAGTAGAAGCCGTTTTTTTTCCAAGTATGGCACTCATGATTGGATTAAGCACCTTGCTTACTACTCTTATTGGAAGTATTTATGTTATTCAACATAAGTTAAATGTAGGCGTCATTGTAGAGTTTACAATGTATATCACATTACTTACTTTTCCAGTAAGTTCTATAGGTTGGGTGGCTAGTATGGTTCAAAGAGCTGCAGCTTCTCAAAAGCGATTAAATGAATTTTTAAAAATCAAACCCGCCATCTGTAATCCCATTTTACGAGAAAAAGTTAGTTTGCAGGGAGATATTCAATTTAATAATGTTGATTTTGTTTACCCAGAAACGGGCATCCATGCTTTAAAAAATTTTGATCTACATATTCAAAAAGGAGAAAAAATGCTCATTGTAGGTAAAACGGGAAGTGGAAAGTCAACAATTGTACAGTTACTACTGCGTATGTATGACCCTACAAATGGAAGTATTAAAATAGATGGCATAGATATAAGGAACCTTTCACTACAAAGCCTTCGAACACAAATATCATATGTTCCTCAAGATGTTTTTTTATTTAGTGATTCTATTACCAATAATATAAAATTTGGATTTCAAACGGCAGATGAAACACTTGTACAACAATCTGCTCAACAAGCCAGTGTTCATAGAGATATCGAAAATTTTCCTGAGCAATATAAAACCATGATTGGAGAACGAGGAGTTACATTGAGTGGTGGGCAAAAGCAACGTATTTCTATTGCTCGTGGCTTAATTAAAACACCTAAAATAATTATACTTGATGATTGTTTAAGTGCTGTAGATGCTAAAACAGAACACGATATTGTTCATAATTTGTATCAATTTTTGCAACACAAAACAGCCATCGTTGTTACACATAAAATATTTACTGCATTTGCTTTTGACAAAATAATAGTACTTGATAATGGCGCTGTAGTTGAAATAGGTACACACAGTCAATTAATACAAAAAAATGGTCTTTATGCCGAGTGGTACCAACTACAACAAGATGCTCTTTAATATAAAAAGGTTCTAGTTTTGGTGAAAATAAAAAACATATCTACCTTTGCGCTGATTTTTTAATTCATTAAACATAAAAATTTTAATCTGTGGCGTACGAAAACAATGACATAAAAATGGAAAGCATATTCAGCAAAAGAGTTAAAGCCGGAAAAAGAAGAACTTATTTTTTTGATGTAAGAACCACTCGTAGTAGTGACTATTATATTGTGATCACAGAAAGCCGTAAACGCGCTGATGATAGTGGGTATGATAGACATAAAGTATTTCTGTACAAAGAAGATTTCAATAAATTTGTAAAAGGATTAACCGAAACGGTTGACCACATAAAAACAGAGTTAATGCCTGATTTTGACTTTGATGCTTACAACCATGATAACAATAATCAGGATAATCCAACCTATAATGAAACGGATAGCTATTCTAGTGTTGCTGAAGAATCTGTAACTGTTGCTCCAAACAACTCAACAACAAATAACAACATTGTTGATAGTAATGAGGAAGTAGATAAGTGGTAGAACAGCAATAAAGCAAAAAGAATAAGGCTCTACCATCAGTTAAATAAAAATAAAATATTACTAAGATATTGGAATGTGGATAAGGGATACACTTAAAAAATAAGAAAATGTTATAAAACTTCACAACTGATGTATAAATCCTTTTGAATGGATGAATATAAAAAAATCGTTACGTATTGTTTTGTGCATGTAGTTTTTTTATCATTTCTAAGTGATCAATAAATTTTTGTGTATCTGAATCATATCCATATTTAACATCACTTAGTATATTACCTTGTGCATCGAGAAACATATATAATGGTTGGGCATTAAAGCCGAATGTAGTTACTTCATAATCCAAATTTTTTTCTCCTAAGGTGGTAATATGTTCACCTTTTGCATTAACATATTGTTCTGCAATGGATAATGTAATTTGATCATCTACATATAATGAGACAATTATAAAATCATTTTTTAGTCGTTTTAAAACCTCTGGATTACTCCATACCTCATTTTCCATTTTTCGACAATTGGCGCACGAATGTCCTGTAAAATCAAGCATTACAGGCTTATTTAACATTTTGGCTGCAGCCAAAGCTTCCTCTAAATCAAAATAAGTTGTTATGCCAAACAAAGGGTGTAACACCTTGGTGTACTTATTAGGTGGTAGCGCTTTATTTTTTAAACTAGCATTACTAGATATGTTATCTAACTGATACTGTAATTTCTGTAAATTAAAATCTTGAGTGCTGATTGGAGGAAGCCATCCACTAATAGATTTTAACGGAGCTCCCCATAAACCAGGTATCATGTATAAAGCAAATGCTAAAGAGCTAATGGACAAGAATAAGCGAGGTACAGAAACAAATTTTACTTCACTATCGTGTGCAAACTTTAATTTTCCTAATAAATACAACCCCAACAGGGTAAAAATAACAATCCAAATAATTAAAAATATTTCTCGGTCCAATAAATGCCAGTGATAGGCTAAATCAACATTTGAAAGAAATTTAAATGCTAAGGCTAACTCTATAAAGCCAAAAATTACTTTTACACTATTAAGCCATGCTCCCGATTTAGGAAGCGCTTTTAATAACGAAGGTAAAAAAGCAAAAATAGAAAAGGGGAGGGCCAACCCTATAGCAAAACCAAACATGCCAAGTAAAGGTGCAAGGGAAATGCCCTTCGTAGATGTTTGACCTAATAGCGTTCCTATCAATGGGCCAGTGCAAGAAAAAGAAACAATCACTAAAGTGAGAGCCATAAAAAATATTCCTATCCAACCACCTCTGCTGGACACTTTATCGGAAACATTGGCCCAAGAATTAGGCAAGCGTATATCGAAAGCACCAAAAAAAGATATGGCAAAAAGAATAAATATTAGAAAGAAAAAAATATTAGATATAGGATGCGTAGAAATAGTGTATACTATTTTGTCTCCAAATAATAGCGTTAACAGCAATGTAGGAATAGTGTAAATCGATATAATGGAAATAGAGTACCATAAGGCACTTCGAATACCTTGTACACGTGTTTTACTGCGTTTTAAAAAAAAACTGACGGTAACAGGAATTAAAGGAAACACACAAGGCGTAAGCACTGCAAGCAAGCCTGCTAAAAAAGAAAACACAAAAATAGAAAGTAGAGATTTATGTTCGTTGGTAGTTACATCAATAGATGGATGGTTGGGTGAATTATTCAGTGGTAGAGGAATAATAAAAGATTTTTCACCCGTTATATATTCTCCGTTTTTAAGTACTATATAATTGAAAACTCCTTTTATACTCTCACTCTTCGTATTGGTAAATCTAAAATATTGCATCCATGTTATGCTATCAGTATAATATTGAATAGGGGAAGGGCTGATAGCATTGTCTATAAACGATTTTGTATTTCCTATACTTTCTAAGCTGTCGAGAATATTTTTTATTGATGAGGAATCGAATGATAAGGTAGATTTTAAAGGGTTATTATCATTTGATACGGCTATAAGTTTTGTCCCCTTTTCTATGGTAGCCGTAATGCGTAATAATACTTTGTTAGCTGGTAAATTAGATACAGAAAAACGAAACTGTAACGGTTGAGTGGTTTGTTGGGTATAACCAGTTATGCTTATGCATAATAAGCATAAAACTACAATGCCTATAGCTATTTTTTTTAACATAGATAGTTTATTGTAGTGTAACATCAAAAGATATCTTTTTGGGCGGCAAACAATTTTTATCATTACATGCCATATATTCTACATGGCCAGTTACATTTGTTTTTATGTTGGCTTTTAGTTTTATTATTTGTGAAAAAACAACTTTATCACTGTAAAATTTTACACTTGTATTAAAGGTTTTATCAAATTTTTTTTCCATTTTCCCCATTTCTTTTACATTGCCTATAAAATGTATAAGCGGGTTTTTAACAAATATAAAATTAGTAGGCACAGGCCCTCCTTGTCCTGTAAATTGAGAATAAATATGCCAACCTGCTTCTATGCTTGCTGTTGCGTATAATTCATATGTGTTATTTCCCATTTTTTTTACACTAAATGACCATTGAGCACCATTTTGTATTTGAGAAGTAGCAATGAAGGGGATACAAAAAATAATAAGGATAGCTAAAATTTTCATTCAGGAATAGTTTAAAGTTTCATGGCAAAGTTAAACAAGTTATTAGTTACATCACATCTATATAATTTTTTAACATTCCATACAATAATAACAACCAACATATTATAGAAGTAATTGTTTTTTTAGAGAAATACAGGCCCGCATTGGTTATAATAGCAGCAAACGTTAAGCTACACATAGCGAAGGAAGAATTGCCAGCTCCCTTGTTCACAAAAGGTATTATTATAGAAATGAACATAGCGAAAATAAGGATAGTCCAACTTTTGCGAATTTGAATAACCATATAATGAACGTGTTTTTGTTCATAAATGAGCCCTATAATTAGTAGTATAATTATAAAGCCAATGGCTATTTGATTATAAAGATTTATAGACATTATAGGATTATGTAAAGAGATATTTGGTAAATACACCCAAACGTTTTTTTGTTCACTTAAAAACAAATAGGTTGCTAAAAAATAATATGGTGTAAGTATTCCTAGTATTGCAATGATCCATTCTTTTATTCTAAATGGGCGTATAATAAACAACGTTAAAAATAATACTATTATGTATAGGTATGAGGGAGTATACAAAAGTATAGTTGTGCCTAATAATAATCCTACGTTATATATAGATTGTCTTGGCTTATGGGTATCATATAGTGTAAGCAAATAAAACAAAATACTCATCAAAACACTATTTAGTATAAATGGAACAGACAAAGTATTTGCTTCTGGAAGTACATTCAATATCAGTATATAAATAAAAGCCGGTAGATAATTATATTGTGTGTATAAGCGTTGATGATTTACGGCATAATTAAGCTGAAGGGCTTGTGTAATAGATAGCGCATAATGAACAAGTAAAAAAATATATGAAAACGACAAAGAAGTGTCGATGTGTTTTTTTAAAAAGATATTCAGTATTCCATTCTCTTCATGTAAAGAAAAAATAGGAGGATGAATAAAAGACGGAATTTTGGTTAAAAATGCTATTAATAATAATAGCAACACGCTCATTGTATTTTTTGTTCTAAATATATTAATCACAGCTAGAGAGATTATTTTAAATGCTTCACTGTTGACATTGAATTTTATACAAATTCAACATGTAAAAAAATTACCATTCTATTTTTGCAAAACAAAGGTAATTATTGTACAAACAAGGTATTATAGCCTCTCTAGCGCCTACTTGTTTGGTATAACGAGGCATAAACAGTCTGCCTTGATCTAAATTATGCAAGGTTTGGGCTTTTGTAATTTGACCATTAGGCTCTAAAATATTGTTTGTGAGCAAGGTTGTGCCTCCCATTTGTTGATTAAATAAAAAATGTAATTGCTTCCCTGCATTCACAATTTGATATCCTAACGGAAGATCTGTTTCATCATACAATTGTATTTTAGGAATTACGTTGCTCCATGCCAAATTTCCTTGGTTGTTGATAGATAGTATGATGATATTTTCTGCATGAAATTGAGTAAGTTGTGCTGTTCTCCACCAAGGGTAATAGCTGTTATAAGGATACCAAGAAAAAAAATCAACTGGTGTTCCATAATATGGGTATCCATATAAATAGTTCCAACGGTTAAATGAAGTATTTTTAGAAGTAGTATAAAAAGATTCGCCTGAAATAATAAAACTGCCATCGTTTTTTACAACGATATTTTGTAATACATAATCATTAAAAGCATTTTTAGCAGCGGCGTCTCCTCTTGCATCATTGCGCAATTCGTCGTTAAAACGAATGGGGTTTATGTATTGTGTCGTATTTTTTAGAACATCAAAATTAGCGGTGTATAAGCCTTCTACGTTGCCTTTACGAGTTTTGGCATATAAAGATGTGAATATATATTTTTTATTGCCATTGTCTATTTTTACTTTAATATCATCTAAATAAAAATTCTTTATATCAAGATTATGAGTGTAAAAACTATCTTGATAAGCAGCTTTTGTTATAAAATACACATTCGATATTTTTCCTTCTTGGCCTTGTTTAACTAATTGAGTAAACAAAAAATTTCCTTGATTGTCAATACTAAAATTTGTTATATAGTGATTTTTATCTGACAATAGTGTGTCGCTACCTTTTTGCAATATATTCATTTTGCTATCTAGCAATAATGTTGTAATAATATTTTTGATAGGGGAAGAGCGCTCTTTTTTAGTATTAATCTTGAAAAGCATTATTTTTTGCTTATCATCACTTATAATTAAAGAATAAATTTTATTCTTAATGATAGATGATACCTCTGTACTATCAATATCAATAGGGTTGCCAATTTTATCGCCATTGGCATTTATTGATAATGCTTTACAATACACTATATTATTTTCTTGAAATTGATAAATAATCCAACCCTGTTGATGGTAATTTATAAAATCAATATCTATAATATGATCAGATAGAGAATTTAAATTTTTTCGTTGAACTAATTTCATATCCATGTCATACACCGATAATGTGTGATTGTTCTTTTGTCCAGTATATATCAATATATTGCTATTGATTTTACCAATAATATCAAAATGAGTTTGTTGTGCTTCATTATCTTCGACAGCTGTGTAATATATTTTTTGAGCGTTCCCGATAAAGGTGCTCATCATCATTAAAATGATTGACACAAAAAAAATATTTCTCATGCGATGTGTTTATGTATTAAAAGAATAGGCACTTTTACCTCTTCCAAAAGTACAACTATTCCACCATGCGCAATTTTGCATAGTTAAGCATAATTTTCTTTTCCCCACTTAGCTCAAATTGAATGGTAGCAATAGGATTATGAGCAGAGCCTTCTATTTTAATTACACTCCCAAATCCAAATTTTTGATGTTCTACTTGTTGCCCTATTTTTAAATTGCTGGTATCGCTAGGTGTAAAGTTTGAACTTGGAATATGTTGTATGTTTTTTGTACGAGTTGGGTTATTTGCTACATAAGACGATGGTTGGCTTTTTCCTTGTTGCTTATAATTCCAAGTCTGTGATTTTGAATTCTTTTTTATATCATTATATTCAAAATTATCTTCTACGGTTCTAAATTTACGATTTACATTTTCTGCCTCCTGATTTCTGGCTCCTACTCCTGCATAGCTTTTGTCTACATATTCTGCAGGGATTTCCTGTAAAAATCGACTGGGTTCATTTTGAACTAATTGACCAAAACGATAACGCATATTGGCGTAGGTAAGCCATAGTTTTTCTTTGGCTCTTGTTGTAGCAACATAAAATAACCTTCTTTCTTCTTCTAATTCTTCACGTGTATTGATACTCATCACATTCGGAAATAACATTTCTTCAACGCCAACAATAAATACACAAGCAAATTCCAAACCTTTAGCAGCATGTATGGTCATTAATTTTACAGTATCACCTTCTTCTTTATCATTATCTGAATCTGTTAATAAAGTAATTTGTTGTAAATAACTACCTAAACTTTTGTCGCCCAATTCTCCATCTTCATTGCTAGGCATTTCTGTCCATTCTTTTATCGAGTTCAGCAATTCTTGTATGTTCTCATATCTTGCTAAGCCTTCGGTTGTTTTATCATTAAATAATTCTTTTACGATATTCGTATGCTTGCCAACTTGTACAGCAAAATTATACGCATTTGTGTTTGATAACATGCTTTGAAAATAACGAATCATAGTTACAAAATTCTGTATACTTTCTAGTGCCGAAGCTTTAAACCCATGCTCTGCCGCATGTTGCAAAACATTATACATCGAAGTATTTTGTTCATTAGCAATTGTTAAGCATTTTTCTATCGTTGTTTTACCAATGCCTCTAGCGGGGTAATTAATAATGCGTTTTAATGCTTCTTCATCTTTAGGGTTTACAACAACTCGTAAATACGCTAATAGATCTTTTATTTCTTTACGTTGATAAAAGCTCATTCCTCCATAAATACGATAGGCAATCCCCATTCTACGCAAGCTTTCTTCAAATGCTCTACTTTGAGCATTTGTTCTGTACAAAATAGCAAAATCATTATTATAATAATGATTACGTAGTTTTTTTTCTTGTATGGTATTGGCTACAAATTTACCCTCATCATTGTCTGTCATCGTACGCACCAACTTTATTTTTTCGCCTTCTTTATTTTCGGTCCATAATAATTTTTGAATTTGATTTTTATTATGTTCAATTATTTTATTAGCTGCGTTTAAAATGGTTTGACTACTTCGATAATTCTGTTCAAGTTTAATAATTTTTACATCTTCATAGTCTTTTTTAAATTGCAATATATTTTCAATGGTAGCGCCACGAAAGCTATAAATGCTTTGTGCATCATCTCCTACGACACAAATGTTTTCATGTGTTGCAGCTAACAACTTTGCTATTTGGTATTGTACAGGATTGGTATCTTGATATTCATCAATCAATACATATTTGAATTTATATTGATACTTGTGCAATACATCTGGATGATTTTTAAGTAATTCATGCATCTTCAACAGCAAATCATCAAAATCCATTGCGCCATTTTTAAAGCATTTATCCGTGTATGTTTTGTAAATCTGTCCAATAGCAGGACGTTTAGTTTTTATATCCTCTTGTTGAATGTAATAATCATTATTGTATTCCACAGGGCTCATTAAAGCATTTTTTGCTGCAGATATTCTGTTGTGTATAACACTTGGCTTATAGTGTTTGTCGTCTAAATCTAATTCATTAATGATTGTTTTTAATACACTTCGACTATCATCTGTATCATATATGGTAAAGTTATTGGGATAACCTAAATGTGCAGCCTCAACTCTTAAAATTCTAGCAAATACGCTATGAAAAGTGCCTATGTATAAATTTCTAACCTCAGTAATATTAAGTATTTTCTCAATGCGCTCCTTCATTTCCAAAGCCGCTTTGTTAGTAAAGGTTAGTGCCAATATATTAAAAGCGTCAACTCCGCTAGCCATAAGATGTGCAATACGAGTGGTAAGCACCTTCGTTTTACCACTTCCCGCACCAGCTATAATCATAAGCGGTCCATTAATACAAGTAACGGCCTCCCGCTGTTGTATGTTCAACTCAGTTAAATGATTGTCCATATAACAAAGGTATGTTCTTGATACTAACTTCTCACTTGAAGTAAGAAAGTAGATGTTGTGTTGAGGGTATTAAGAGAAAAACGAACTATATCGAAGGGATACAATACAATTGATCCATTCAGATCCAAGAATGGATCAATTGTAATAATTAAAAGAGATGTTTATTTCAACCCTCTTTCATCAGATACAGTAAGCTTTTTACGTCCTTTTTTACGTCGAGCGGACAAGACTTTTTGACCATTAGCTGTTTGCATACGTTTGCGAAATCCATGAACAGTTTTTCTGCGACGTTTATGTGGTTGAAATGTGCGTTTCATTTTCTTTATGTATTGTAAGTCTATAAAATTTTAACCACCATTTCATGATAGGCTTCATTACATTACTAACATACAAATGGCGAAAGGCCGCAAAGATAAGATTTTTAGACTATAAATTAACTTTTAGTGTATTTGCTGATCCATTAGAGTTACCAGTCTTCTTGCTTAGCAGGTTAGAACGTTTTTCGCCTTGTACTACACGCATTGTTGGACGGTGTACAGAGCGAGCAGCTTGAATAATAGAAATGCCTCCAATAGACAAAATTATTAAGCCCATAAATAAAATAGTTGGATCTAAGTGCTGACCTAAAAAGGATAGGATAATAAATACTAGGCTTATGAAAACACAAGTTAACGTTACCAAATTATGTGATAAGCCTTTATTAAGTAAGATATGGTGAAGGTGGCTTTTATCAGGTGAAAAGGGAGAGCGTCTTTTTAAAGAACGAATAATAAAAACCCTAAGCGTGTCCAGTATTGGAATAATAATAACGCTGATACAAACTACAGGAGCGGAGGCAATAGCATATACTGTGGCCGTGGATTGAGCAATTTCAATAAACTTAACTGCCATTATAGCTATACATAACCCTAGTAACAAAGAGCCGGTATCACCCATAAATATCTTTGCAGGTTGAATGTTAAAAAATAAAAAAGCAATAATAGAGCCGCTTAATCCTGTAGCCAATATTGCATAAGCTGTATAACCATTGATATAAAAATAAATGCCAAAAACTAAAGCCGCTAACAAGGCTAAACTTCCTGCAAGGCCATCTACGCCATCGATTAAATTGAAAGCATTAATGACGAATAAAAAAAATAAAAAAGTAAATCCATAGGCAATTGACATCGGTAAGGCGTGTATACCAAATAGTCCCTGTAAATTATCCATAACTAAGTGGCATTTATATAGGATGATAGATACTGCCACAATTTGTCCCAGCAACTTTTTAAAAGGATCTAGTATAAAAATGTCGTCTTTTAATCCTATAGATAACAATATCAAAAAAGCAGCAATATAATATTGAAATTCACCATGTTTAGTGAAATTTATGCTGAAAAGCAGACTAATAACTAATCCTATAAACATCGCTAAACCTCCTAGGGAAGGGGTTGGATTTTTATGTATCTTTCTGTCATTAGGAATATCATGCAATCCCTTCAAATGGGATATCTTTATAATGACAGGAGTTACATATGTAGTTAAAGAAACAGACAATAAAAAAACTATTGCAACCTCAATCATTTTTTTGGTATTTAAACGTTAATAATTTCTAGACCACCGTTACTAAATAGACAGGCAAAATGTGTTCCAAAAACACAAAGTTGAGGACTACGATTTTTGCCAATTGACATTGTTTTTTTATAAAACGTTGCTTTTTTTTCTTGAATCTTATGAATTAAGTAGATTTGGCGGCAAAGGTATAATAAAATGGATAACTTAAAAGCAATTGCAACACAAATAAGGCGTGATATTCTACGTATGGTGAACGGAGCCAATAGCGGCCATCCTGGAGGATCTTTGGGATGTGCAGATTTTTTAACTGCTCTATACTTTAGGATAATGAATCATAAAAAGCAATTTAACATGAATGGCTTTAATGAAGATGTTTTTATTCTATCCAATGGCCATATATCTCCTCTTTTTTACGCTGTACTTGCCCGAGCCGGCTATTTTGATATGAATGAATTAGCCACTTTTAGAAAAATCAATTCTCGATTACAAGGCCACCCTGCTACACATGAACATTTGCCAGGTATACGTATTGCCTCTGGATCTTTGGGGCAGGGATTAAGTGTGGGAATAGGTTTGGCTTTAAGTAAGAAATTAGCTAACGACCCGCACATCATATACACCCTTCATGGTGATGGGGAGCTTCAAGAAGGACAAATTTGGGAAGCCGTATTATTTGCAGCTCATAATAAAATAGATAATCTTATTGCTACTATTGATTGGAATGGACAACAAATTGATGGGCCAACCAAACAGGTATTAAGTTTAGGCAATTTAGTAGAAAAATTTGAAGCTTTTGGATGGATTGTCTTACAAATGGATGGTAATAACATGGGGTATGTTGTAAGTACATTAAATAAAGCAAAATCCTTTACAGGAAAAGGGAAGCCCATCGTTATTGCTATGAAAACCATTATGGGAAAGGGTGTTGATTTTATGGAAAACACGCATGAATGGCATGGAATCGCACCCAGTAAAGAACAATTAGAATCTGCATTAAAACAATTGCCAGAAACCCTAGGTGATTACTAACGAACTTTAAAAAATAGAAAAAAACAGCGTAACGTTTATACATAACTATATTTTGTATTTATTTGCAAACAATTAGCAAGTACATTTGCTATCAAAATTTATATTTTTAACTAAAACCAATAAATGGCATTAAGACAACAAGGACGATTTGTTCCAAGAAAAAAAGAAGCAGAGCATCGCATTAATTATCATATTAGGGTACCTCAGGTGCGCTTAGTAGGAGATAATATAGAGGTGGGTGTTTATAACACTCAGGACGCGTTAAAAATGGCCCAAGCTGAGGGGTTAGATTTGGTAGAAATATCTCCCAGTGCAACCCCACCGGTCTGTCGCATTGTAGATTATAATAAATTTTTATATGATAAAAAGCGAAAGGAAAAAGAAATAAAAGCTAAGAGTAAAACCGTTGAGTTGAAAGAAATTCGCTTTACTCCTGGAACAGATGATCATGACTTTGACTTTAAAGCACGTCATGCAGAAAAGTTTTTAGGTGAAGGAAGTAAAGTAAAAGCTTATGTACAATTTAAGGGAAGGGCTATCATGTTTAAAGAAAGAGGAGAGTTATTGTTATTGAAATTTGCTGAGCGTTTGGCAGAAGTTGCAAGTGTAGAAGATTTGCCCAAATTGGAAGGTAAACGTATGCACATCATATTTACGCCTAAAATTGCAAAGAAAAAAACACTTTGATTATGATATTTTGAGAAGTTTTCAAAATTCTGTATAGTTAATCTTTGAACATTTTCGTTTTTTGGTGGGGTAATGCTCTCTCTTCATGTACATACTAATAGCATAGCACAAACAAAACTGACTATGAAAAACATGTTTTTCATAGTCAAGGGGGGGATAAGGTTTATAAAAAATTTAGGGTATATACACAGTATTGATTTTTACAAAAACAGCCTAGTGTTTTTCACTAAGCTGTTTTTGTTGTATACCATTTCTTATTCAATTAAAAACTAATTCTTAATCCTAGTTGGCTTGTCCAGCGAGAGCTGGTAGAGGGGTTTGCTCCATCACTAATAAGACCTGGATTATCTGGATTACCTTTAATTGTTTGAAAATTATATACAGGTTTTCCATCGGTGGTTAATCCCAAAAATGTAATAGGTTGAAAAGTATCATTTGTTAAGAAATATTGCCTACCCCAGTTCCTATTAAGAAAATTAGTAAAATTGAATATATCATAACTAAGTTGAATTTTATACATTTTTTTTGCAACCTTTATGTTAAAGTCTTGTGCAATTTTAAGATCAAGCACATGTGTAAAATACAATCTATCCCCATTGCGCTCCGCATATAATCCTCTACGACTGCTTAAATACTTATTACAATTAATGTAGTTATCTAATTCTTTCCACATAGCAGCAGACTCTGTAGCATTTAGCAGTGTAAATTGGTTCACAGAAGGGTTTGTAGCGCTATTGAATTTTCCAAAAATGATCTCATCAGCCCCTTTAGGAATATAAATTAAGTCGTTGGTACCACTTCTTTCTTCTCCAACAGGGCTATTTTGATACGTATAACTGAATGGATTACCAGACTGTCCATTATAAAAAACCGTAATAGTAGTGGCTAACTGTTTATGAGCATATTCAAATTTTTTGCTTACGTATGAATTAACTCTATGGCCAATAGAGAAATCAGACTCTGTAAGATATAGGCGATTTCTGCCACCTACTGTCTCCATAAAACGCCATTGAGAACTATTTTGAGAATTCGTTCCTTCGTTAGACGCAAAAGAAGTACCATAAGTATACGTAAGGTTGTAGGAAAATCCATTTTTGAATGCTTTATCTAAAATAAAAGTGATGTTTGCGGCAAAGCTTTTGCTATTTTTATTGTTGCTCAAAAGATATATACTATTGTAGGGATTATTAGCTGAGCGACCATTTATGGCTATTACTGTATCTGCAGATGCAAAATAACCTGATGCTCCTTTTACCCAATAGGTAGGCCTGTTATCTGCACCCGCTAAAGTGCGATCAGAAGGAGTAATATTAACATTAGTATAATTGATTTCATTGATGGCCTTAGTAAAAATAGCTTCTGTAGTAAATGTCCATCCATCACCAAATTTTTTATCCGCTGCAATTGAAAATCTTAAACTTTTAGGTAATTTAAAGTTTTTAGAAATAAGGTTGATTTCTCCTTTAGAGTTGATGTTTGCTCCATTAACCTGGGTTGGAAGATATTGCTTGAATGGATCAGCAACAAATGGTAATGGGCTCTTTGCAAGATCAGCTAATCGTACTACAAGCGGGCTGTTTGATGTGCTTTTGGTAGTTGGATACCTAGGATCTATAAGCGTAACTCCATTGTTATTGTATACACCACCAGGCCATACCAAAGGAACACGACCCGTAAATAAACCCACACCGCCTCGTATCACCACTCCTTCGTCGTCTATTTTATAGTTGAACCCTAGTCGAGGAGAGAAAGATATAGACGGACTAGATATTTGGCCTGTTTTTGCACCTTCTAGATTATAATACTGGCTAATTACAGGCATTGCCCTATTATTAAAAAATGTATCTTCTCTGGGTGTGGTTATGAAAGAAGTTGCATCGAATCTCAACCCCACATTTATAGAAAAATGGCTGTTTACGCGTATATCATCATTTGCAAAAAGGCTTAAACGCAGCGTACTAAATTTTGCAGCAGCATTTGTATTATCGCCTATCACATCGTCAATAGCAGAATAAGATCTGTTATATAAGCTAGGGCCTGTATTATTCAGAAAAGCATTCAAGCTACCATATCGATATGCCCCAAAATTGTTTCGTATAAAAACATTGTTAGAATAACTAAACTCATTATCCGTTCCAAAAGTTAAGCTATGCTTACCTAAATTTATTTTAAACGCATCAAATAGTGCAAGGTTGTGTTGGGTAAGCTTGTTGGCTGTAGAATTATTTTCAGTTCCAAAGACTAGAGAATTTCTAAGTGTATCATCAATTATAACTCTTGGAAAAGGATTGCCCATAGAGCCTCTATCATCTTTAGAACTAACGTAGGTAAGTAAAAGCCTATTGGTAGCACCCTTTCGCAAATTTGTTTTCAGTTCAACACTAGTAGAATGTGTAGTATTTGGATGTAAATAACCATTATTATAAAAATTAATTGTATTCTTACTACTTTGAGAGGCATTTGTTCTTTCTGCCTGGTTGTATCGGTAGCTAACCGAAAGTTTATTATTATCACTAATATTCCAATCTACTTTAGCTGTTATTCTATTTGCAACAATTTTTTCATGATTATCCAAAAACCCACCAGGATCATATTGATACTTACTTATGAGCGTATCTCTCAATTGATTAATCTTGTCGATGGTTAGTTTGCCTTCGTAATTACTAAATTCAAATGGCTGAGCTCGGTCTTCTCTTTGTATTTCAGCATTTAAAAAATAAAATAGTTTGTTTTTAATAATGGGCCCTCCTATTCTAAAACCGGCTACCTGAGCCAGAGAGTTATTTAATTTTTTTGCTTGTTCTTTGGCAACTCCGGGAGTTTTTCCTGCTAAATCCTGATTTCTGAACAAGTAATAAACAGAGCCGTCTAATTTATTTGTTCCAGAGCGAGTAATTGCATTAATGCTACCGCCTGTAAAATTACCCAACGAGGCATCATAAGGAGATACAGCTACTTGAAATTGATCAATAGCATCAATGGATATAGGTGGGGTACCCGTAGATCCACCATTGGTTCCAGATACAGAGAGTCCAAATACATCGTTATTCAAAGCTCCATCAATGTAAAAAGAGTTGAACCTATTATTTTGTCCGGCAATGGATATACCACCATTATTATCCACTTTTGCTTGTGGTGTAAGCCGTACAAGATCTGAAATGCTTCCACTCACCCTAGGTAAATTAGCCATTTTATCTCTTCCAATAACTGTTTCAGTACCGCTTTTGGTAGAACGTTTTCCAGATATGGTTACGATGTCTATTTCTTGACCTTTAATTGTTAAAGTAAAGTCTTGTCGAATAGCTTCACCAAGACCTACATAAACCTCCGTATGTTCTTGTATTTTGTAGCCCGTGTAAGAAGCCTCAATTTTATAAGGTCCTCCGGGATTCATGTTTGCCACATCGAATCTTCCACCTGTTCTTGATTGCACACGATATATTGTGCCCGTAGGCATATGTGTTGCAGTAATAGTTGCACCTATTAGGGTCTGGCCTGATGCATCTTTTACAACACCA
Organism: uncultured Chitinophagaceae bacterium; assembly: GCA_964638565.1. Classification (GTDB taxonomy): domain Bacteria; phylum Bacteroidota; class Bacteroidia; order Chitinophagales; family Chitinophagaceae; genus CAYVXB01. The sequence continues at coordinate 1,537 of CAZXBE010000003.1, read as the reverse complement.
GTAATGCTACCAGTAGTTGTTTGGGCTAAAGTAAATAAGGGGAGTAAAAGAGTTAGTAAAAAAATGGATTGAAACTTTCTCATATTGGTTGATTTGATGGTGCAAATAAACAATGAAAAAGCACAAAATATCTAAAAAGAGATTAACAAATTGTTAACTGATTTGATTTTAATTTTTCTATAAGCTATAGGCAGTAAATATCCTTTGTTGATTTAAATACCATTAAATATCTGTACGTTGTTTTAAGGTACCTTTGTACTCTAAAAATACTGTATATTGAAAATGTTAAACAGCATACAAAGTGCTATTGAAGATATTAAGCAAGGAAAATTGGTAATAGTAGTGGATGATGAGAATAGAGAAAATGAAGGAGATTTTATAACGGCTGCTCGTAATATAACGCCTGAAGTTATCAATTTTATGAGTAAGCATGGGCGGGGCTTAATTTGCGTTGCTTTACCAGAATCTAGGTGTAATGAACTAGAGTTAGGCCTAATGGTCAATGCACATTACAATACATCATTACATGAAACTGCTTTTACAATTTCTGTTGATTTGTTGGGTAATGGATGTACTACAGGTATCTCTGCCTATGATCGAGCAAAAACCATCCAAGCACTTATTAACCCCACTACTAAGCCAGAAGACCTAGGAAGGCCCGGACATATTTTTCCAATTCGAGCTAAAAACGGAGGCGTACTGCGTCGCAGTGGTCATACAGAAGCAACCGTTGATTTAGCTAGATTAGCAGGGTTTGAACCAGCTGGTGTATTGGTAGAAATTATGAATGAAGATGGGTCTATGGCTCGTTTACCACAATTAAAAGATATTGCAGAAAAATTCAATTTAAAATTAATTTCTATAAAAGATTTAATTGAATATCGTTTACAAACCGATTCGCTCATTGAAGAAATAGTGCAAGTAGATATGCCTACCAAACATGGGCATTTTAAACTACTAGTTTTTAAAGAAAAAAATACAACTAACGAACATTTAGCTTTAGTAAAGGGAAAATGGGAAAAAGATGAACCTGTATTGGTTAGAGTACATTCTTCTTGTTTTACAGGAGATATATTGGGGTCTTTACGTTGCGATTGTGGAGAGCAATTAACAGCAGCTATGGAGATGGTGGAAAAAAAAGGCAAGGGTGTTATTTTATATATGCATCAAGAAGGAAGAGGCATTGGGCTAACAAATAAATTGAAAGCATATAAATTGCAAGAAGAAGGCATGGATACAGTGGAAGCCAACTTGCATTTAGGTTTTGGCATGGATGATCGAGACTACGGGGTAGGTGCTCAAATATTACGTTACTTGGGTGTAACAAAACTATTGCTCATAAGCAATAATCCTCGTAAGCGAGCCGGTTTAAATGGATACGGTTTGAAGATCGTAGATACTATATCTATTCGTATCCCACCCAATCCTCATAATGAGAAATATTTGCAAACTAAACGAGACAAGTTAGGGCATGAACTAAAATAATTACATTAAACCGAAAAATTAGTATTACATAGATGTTGAATAAAAGGGTTTG
>CAZXBE010000002.1:0-37789 GCA_964638565.1 uncultured Chitinophagaceae bacterium | reverse complement strand
GCTCAGTTGCAGTATTAATATCTATTTTTTGAATGATAGCATTTGAAAGATTAAGTTGGGGCTTAATTTTTTGAAACACACTATCTGCAAGTCCCCATGTTTCTGCTATTTGATTAATGCTATAAAATCCACCCAATTTTTTACGGTAGTTGACAATACGTGATGATAGCTTTTGGCCAATGCCTGGAAGTTTTTCAAAAGCTGTAGAATCAGCTGTATTCACATCAATAGCAATAGGCACAAATGATTTTTTAGTATGTGTATTATGGTAAGTTTTTGCTGCATCTATTTTTGAAGTGCTTTCTATGTGTACATAAGATTTTATAGCTTCAAAATCTGCAGTAGATAAGCCATATATTTTTTGTAGATCTTCTGCGTTTTTAAATCGTCCTCCTTTTGATCTATAGTTTAAAATAATTTGAATGGTTTTATCTCTCAACCCTAATTTTTTAAAACCTTCTGCCGGCAAGGTGTTTGGATCAAAGTTAAAAAGAGATCTACGAACAGAAGTATTATTTGATTTATATGTATTGTAATTCTTATACGACCAATTATTGTTGGAATAATGATTTTGGTATTTATATGATTGATGTTCTTTATTATTTGCACTATCTGGTAGGGCAAAGGCTTGCAAAGCGCTATCTAAAGCGGGTTGTGGAATGGCAGCTGTTTTGGGTTTATACCACATAGTATGCAGTGTGGGCCACAACCACAGTATTAAAATAATACTTAACAAAGCAAGAATACCCATTCTTTCTTTACGAGTAAAATACCATGGATTATTGGATGATGGTTGCATGGGATCAATTTTAAAAGAAAGATTAAAACAATAAAGTAGTACTTTAAAATAACTAATTTCGCAATGATAACACGATTTTTTTCATTAGTTAGAGCGTTAATCGCTTAAATTAAATCAACATGCTTATGTGTTAAAATGTATGTAATTAATATGGCAGAAACATATCAAATAAAACTACCCCAATTTGAAGGACCCTTTGATTTATTACTTTTTTTTATTGAACGGGACGAATTAGATATTTATAATATTCCAATAACTAAAATCACCAATGATTTTTTGGATTATATACATGCACAAGAAAGTTTAAACATCGAACTATCAAGCGAGTTTATTTTGTTTATTTCAACATTGATGCGTATTAAAGCTAAGATGTTGATACCTCGTAAAGAGTTGGATGCACAAGGCAACGAAATAGACCCAAGACAAGAATTGGTAGATAAGATTTTAGAATACAAAAAATATAAAGAAGCTGCTGCACAATTGGCTGATATGGAGGCCATACGCATGCTAATGGTTAAACGAGGTAATGTACAGAAAGATTTAGTGCAAGTAGGAGAAGAGTCTAGCGAAGGAACAGAAATTCAAAACATTACATTGTTTAAGCTCATGAAAGCTTTTGAACGAGTAATGCAACGATTACAAGAGAAGCAAAATAAACCTGTACATACCGTTGTTCAATATAATTACACAATGGAACAAAGCCGTGCAACAATATTGCAGTGGACTAAAAAAGACAAAAACTTATCCTTCGAAAAAATATTTGATCAATGCGAAAATCGTATTCATGCTATATTTCTTTTTCTATCTATGTTAGAATTGATTCAACAACGATGCATAAATATTTTAATAGGTGAAGGAAGAAATAATTTTATTGTTGAGTATAATGAAAATGAAAGGGAACATCAAATAGTCGAACAACATGATGATAATATTACATCAGCATGATAGATTTACTAAGAACGTTTAAAAAATATATACAGCAAGAAAAACTCTATCAGCCAAATACTCAGTGGATTGTTGGTATTAGTGGTGGTGTAGATAGCGTAGTATTAACGCATGTATGTTTGCAAGCTAATATTCCTATAATACTTGCCCATGCTAACTTTCAGCTTAGAGGTGAAGAAAGTAATAGAGATGAGGATTTTGTGAAAAAACTTGCTGCACAATATCAACTACCTCTACATGTTAAACATTTTGACACGAATGCTTATGCAGTAGAAAATAAATTATCTATACAAGTTGCAGCAAGAGCATTGCGATACGAATGGTTTAATGAACTTCGTAATGCACTGCAAACAAAAAATAAAACATCCTTTATTACCACCGCTCATCATGCAGATGATAATGTAGAAACGGTATTGATGCATTTTTTTAAAGGAACGGGTATTAGCGGATTGCACGGCATTCTTTCAAAACAAAGAAATATTATACGTCCATTATTATTTGCTACAAAACAGGAAATTTTAGCCTATGCAAAAGAGCAACAATTAAATTGGGTAGAAGACTCCTCTAATGCTACAGATGTTTATACTAGAAACGCTATAAGACATCAACTAATGCCCGTAATAGAAAATATATTTCCTACGGCACAACAAAACTTACAACAAAATATTGCTCGGTTTAGAGATGCTGAAACGTTGTATCAACAAGCATTACAACAATGGATAAAAAAGTTATGTATATATAAAAATGAAGAATGTCATATACCGGTTAACCGTTTAGTACAATTACCGGCAGCACAAACTATTTTGTTTGAAATTATTCGACAATATGGTTTTACTTCTGCACAAACGGAAGATGTTTGGAGACTTTTAGAAGCAGAAACAGGGAAATGGATACAATCTAATACCCATCGTATTATTAAAAATAGAGCTTGGATCATTATCACACCACTATCATCTAATCAATCACAACATATTGTAATAGATCATTTTGATGATGTGGTGCATTATCCAGAAGGAACCTTGCAAGCAAAAATACTTCCTACTGAAAAATCTATAATAGAACCTAATCCACAAGTAGCATACATAGATGCTAAACATATTATATTTCCTCTAATACTGCGTCCTTGGACACAAGGCGATTATTTTTATCCCTTAGGGATGAACAAGAAAAAAAAGTTAAGTCGATTTTTTATTGATCAAAAATTATCTATTGCAGACAAAGAAAAAACATGGGTATTGGAAATGAATAAAAAAATCGTTTGGATAGTAGGTTACCGAATAGATGATCGTTTCAAAATAACACCTCAAACGAAAACCGTATTAAAAATTTCTTGTCAGGGTGAGCGTAGTCGAACCCCACATCAAAACAATACTAAAAATTGAACGACGGGTGTAATAATTGTTGTATAAAAATATCAACCATTTTTGGTTGAACAACTATGGTGAATACAACCCCAACCATTGCCCCCCAAAAATGAGCACTATGATTAACATTCCCTCCTCCTTTTCTATCCATATAGGCCGAGTAAACCAAAAATAATACTCCATATACAATAGCCGGAATAGGAATCAAAAAAACATAAATAGTAGCCCAAGGTGCCAACAATATATATGAAAAGACAATAGCGGCCACGCCACCAGAAGCCCCTAGGCTTCTATATTGACTATTGTTTCGATGCTTTATGTAGGAAGGAATTTCAGAAATAATGATTGCAGATACATACAAAAGTAAATACGTATACTTAGGTAAATCAAATGCTTCAATGTAAACCTGTTCCATTACTCTTCCAAAAAAATATAAGCCAATCATATTGAACGCTAAATGAGCAAAATCTGCATGTATAAATCCACAAGTAATAAACCTATACCACTGATTTTTTCGCTGTACCTCTATCGGAGAAAAAATAAGATCATTAATAACTTTATGATTGTTAAAAGCTGTAATGGATATAATACAAGTGATAATAAGAATAGCTATTGTTAGGGTAAGCGTCACAATAATATGATTTAGGTAAAATAAGCTTAGCAATATTAGGCCATATTTATTAAATATGTAGAGATCTATTAAGAAATTCAATTATATATTTGCCGCTGAACTAAAAAGTAAAAAATGAAAAAAATAGTTTTATGGAGTACACTGTTTTTTGTTATTATATCCTTTTTTATTTCTTGCAAAAATGACAATTACAACTCCAACCTAGTTGGAACATGGTCGGGTAAATATGATGATCAAACAGAAAATGGTGTATTAAATGCGGATATATGCCTTGAAGTAAAAGATGGTAATGAACTTATTGTACATGATAAAACAAACAAAGCTGATGCAACGGGAGAACGCTTAGGCCAAGGAACCTGGTTGATAGAAGGAGAAACCGTTAAATTTATATATAAATACCTCAATAAACCCAGCGATACTACCACACATCATAATGAAGGGCAGTTAGATAAAACAGGCAAAAAAATAGATGGGACATTGCGCAAAGCAGGAGATAAACACTTAGGTGGCTTTTATTTAGAAAAAAAGTAAAAGAATCCGTTGAGAAATATTTAAATTTTTAGGGATCTCTTAAGATCCCTAGTTTTATTTTCTAAATTCAATAAATATTTTTTTTAACTCTATAATATATTATTATGAATCATTCTGTATTCAAGTATGGTAAAGATTGTCTTACTGTTGGTAAAGCATTAAAATTAGCCAATGGTGAATTAAAAGGCATATTGGATGACGAGGTAATGCAGAAAATACGCACATCGGCTGAGGCTATACAACAAATTGTAACCAATGAGAATAGTGTATACGGCATAAATACAGGCTTTGGCATACTGGCTTCTACTCCTATTTCTAAAGCAAATACTCAATTACTCCAGTATAAAATAGTACAAAGTCATAGCGTAGGCGTAGGAAAATCAATTGATCCTACTATTGCCAAACTAATGCTTATTACAAAAGTACATGCATTAGCACAAGGATACTCTGGTATACAATTAACAACACTAGAACGCATTATATGGCATATTGATCATAATGCTATACCCATTGTACCAGAAAAAGGAAGTGTAGGCGCATCAGGCGATTTAACTCCATTAGCACATTTATTCTTACCTCTTATTGGTGTAGGTGAAATGGAGTATAAAGGTGAAAAAATAACCACTGAAAAACTATTTTCTATTGCTGGTTTAAAACCCATTGTATTAGGACCAAAAGAAGGGCTAGCATTAATTAATGGAACACAATTTATTTTAGCTTTTGCTGTAAAAGCTGTTGAACAAATGAATAATTGTTTAGAAGCTGCAGATATTATTGGTGCACTTAGTTTGGAAGCACTAGCTGGCATTCGATCTCCCTTTGATGAACGGTTGCATGAATTACGTCCATATAAAGGGGCACAATTAGTAGCACAACGATTACGTTTATTATTAAAAGATTCTCAACTTGAAAAGTTATATGTCCAATTCAATAAAGTTCAAGATCCATATTCACTACGTTGTATGCCACAAGTACATGGTGCTAGTTGTAATGCATGGTTTCATTTAAAAGAATTAGTAGAAATAGAACTTAATGCAGTAACAGATAATCCTATTATTTTTAGTGCAAAAGATACCATAAGCGGCGGAAATTTTCATGGCCAACCATTGGCCTTACCATTAGACTATGCATGTTTTGCAGCAGCTGAACTAGGCAATATATCTGATAGAAGATCTTATTTATTATTAGAGGGTAAATGGGGACTGCCTTTATTATTAATGAAAGATATAGGATTGAATAGCGGTTTTATGATTGCCCAATACACTACTGCAGCATTAGTATCCGAAAATAAAACATTATGCTATCCGGCTAGTGTAGATAGTATTCCTACTTCATTAGGGCAAGAAGATCATGTAAGTATGGGAAGTATTAGTGCTCGAAAATTAAATCAAGTAATACATAATCTTCAATATATATTATCGATTGAATTAATATTAGCTTGCCAGGCATTAGAATTTAGGCGACCATTGCGCTCTAGCCCAATATTGGAATCAGCGCATGCTTGGGTTCGTCAATATATTTCCTTTGCAGAAGAAGATAGAATTTTTGCAAAGGATGTGGAAAACATAAAATCTAAGTTAGAAGAATTAATACCAATGATTAACAAACGGGCTTCATCAACAAACGTAGAACTGAATAAAGGATTTAGCAGCTTCGCTTTTTCATAATGTAGTTGATACGTGCACGCTGTGGTTTTATACCTCTCTACTCTAAGAAAATGACGAAGGCTCTTTTTTTTCTAAATGTGTAATACTGGCGTTTAATTCAAACCCAATAAGCAATACAAAAGAATTAATAAAAATAAGCAACATTAGAATAAGTACTGTTCCAATAGAGCCATATAATTTATTATAGCTAGCAAAGTGATTGACCCAATATCCAAAAATAGCGGTAGTACAAACCATAAGTGTGGTAGCTAAAATGCCACCAGGAGAAAGTAATGGCCACCGTTTATGCACAGAGGGCCCATACTTATAAATAAAAGCAATAGAATAAAAAGTGAGGGCTATGATACAAAACCAACGCAATAATTGAATAAAAAACTTTCCAACTGCACTGTCAATATGTAGCCAATTTTCTACTGCTCGCTGTGTAACTAAGAGCGTGATGGTAGCAATTACTAAACCGAGAAGGATAAGGGTTAATCTTATAGCATGCCATCTATAATGAATAAAATTTTTCTTTTTTTGTTGTATTATCGATCTATCAAAAGAACGCATCATACCAATAACTGCATTTGATGAGTAAAAAATAACCAACAAAAAACCAAATGACAATAATCCAGTACGAGGTGTTTCTAAAAAGTCTCTCACAAATTGAAGAATAAAAGAAGAAACTTTTTGATTGGGCGTAATATCTTTTACCAATGAATATAATGCCAGTTTAAATTGCTTAGAAATTGGGAAATACGGAATAAGAGTGCATAAAAAAATAACTCCCGGAGGAATAGACATTACGATGTTAAAAGATATCGCTGCAGCTCTTTCTTGTAATCCTATTTTTTGTATTTGCTGTTTAAAAAAATGCAATACCTCATATAGTGCTAACCCTTTAAAACCAGGCAATACAATGCTTTTCGATTTGCGTATAACAAATGCAATAGGCATCCAATTACATATAATACGTTCTAATTTTGTCACAATAATCTAAAAATACAAAAGAGATTGTAATGGCCATCTCTTTTAAATAAATTAGTAAGAAAGAATTTAATTACTAGGTTGTACTTCAACGATTTCCCAAGAAGTTTTATTGCTATCTACAAAACCATTCACTATCGTAAAAGAATAATCTTCATTGTCATGATATTTATTAAAAGTAAGAGTAAGGGGTGCTTTAAGTTGTTCAATTAGAGAAAATTTTTTTCTTATTTTTTTGTTGGTTAAAATAGTTATTAATATGCTTGTATCTTTTAAGCTTCCTTGTAAAACTTTAGAAATATTACATTTATAAACCGATGCATATCCTATGGCTCCTTCTCTTTTTATATCATTTATTTTAAGTATAATCGGTTGAATGTCATTAAGCCAAGAATAATCAGAAACAATAGCTGCTTTTACATAAGTTTTCCGAATCTTTTCCACATCAATTCTATAGCCGCTTCTAGATTGTATATCATTTTCCTTCTCGTCATATATGTCAATGTTCCCATATTTTATATATCCCGTTATTTCTACTTTTGTATGTAGAAAATCATTCAAGTTATATTGATCTAAATTTCTTTTACCTAAAAGAATTTCGGTTTGATCTGTTAATGTAAGAATCCATTCTTTCCCAGCAATGGTATTTTTTTTAGTAATAAAATTTCTTTGATTAAGCGTGCCTTCTAAAATTACTTTATTGTTCTTTGAAGATGGCGAAAGAGATAATAATATTTCTAATTCAGTTTTAGATTCAAAGATGCCAAAATTAAGGTCTAAAATCTTTTTTACATCTATTCTGTATCCGCCACGAGATTCAAAGCCTGGACTATCAGTATATACATCGATAGACCCATCTAATATACTACCTTGTATTTGTACAATATGCTTATACAGATTGGGTAATGGAAGTGTATCTAAATTATTTTTTCCAAGATAAACTTGTGTGCCATCAAATAGGATAATCACCCATTCTTGGCGAAAAGGTTTGTGATTAGGCATTACTGTTCTGTCCAATCTGCCTGCAAGGGTAGCGTTAGATATCATCTTGCCATAAGACAATTTTTGAATGTTGTTTTGCTTTGTAAACAATGATTCTAATTCTTTTTTGTCTTTTATGGCTATATTTTTTTGTGCAAATCCCGCAAAGGAAGAAATGAATATTAAAATAGATAATAATATATATTTCATAACATTGAATAATTGGAAATATTAAAGATACGGTTGGCTGACTATAAAACTAATGACTAACGATATTGGTATCTTTTTTAATACTCTCTTTTAACTTTTTCTTAGCCATTAATGTATCTAAGGCTTTTTGATACGTTTGTGCATATTTTTTATGCTGTTTAAAATTGCTCGAAAAATCACTGTATCCAGAAAAATCACTTCTAGCTACAAAAAATAAGTAATCGGTTTTAGGTGCATGCAATGTAGCATCAATTGTTTGAATAGAGGGCGTACAAATAGGTCCCGGAGGCAATCCTTTATTTTTATATGTATTGTATGGCGATTTTACTTCCAAATCTTTAAAATAAATGCGTTTCATTTTAAAATCATGAAGTGCATATTTTATAGTAGGGTCAGCATCTAAAGATATGCCCCTTTGTAAGCGATTAAAATATACGCTAGCTATAAGTCCCTTATCTTCTTTTTTATTCGTTTCTTCTTCTACAATAGACGCTAAAGTATAAATTTGTTGTGTTGTATACCCTAAATTAGTTGCTAGATTTCTTCTATTATTTGTATTCCAAAAATTTTTTTGCTCCTCCCATAACCGTTTAAATATTTCCTCTGGTGAGGAGTTCCATCTTATACGGTAGGTGTTGGGGATAATGGCCAATAAGAACGTTTGTGTATCTACATTATATTTTTTTATATTTTCAAGATTACTTAAAAAATGATAAAAGTTAGCTGAATCACATTCAAAATATTTGCCAATAAGTGCTGCAAATCCTTCTGCAGTACGCAATTTATTAATAGTAAATTTTATAGGTTCCTGCTCTCCATGTTTTAATTTTTGTATAATGCTGTATATACTTTCCCCATTATCGATTTTATAACGCCCTGGCTTTATGTTATTCCAATAATGTAATCTATTGGCTAAAAAATTAAAGAAGGAAAAATTGATTGTAATAGAATCTTTAGTTAAAATACTTAGAATAGCTTCTTTTGTAGCGTTCCCACTATAAATCAATACATATTTGCTCTTGGCTGTGAAATTTGTAGTGGGGCCAAAACATTTCCAAGTTATAAAACCTATAAAAGCCATAACTACAACTGCGATAATGATGATTTTCTTTTTCATTAAATACTGTATGAATGTATAAAAACCACTGAGGTTATTTAAATTTTTGGGAATCAATTAAAAGTTTAACAATTTGATTATTTAACTTTTATAAAAAAATGATACGGCATCCTAAAAGTGGTTTTGATTTTTTGAACAATTGTGATTTCTGTAATTTAGTTTATGCTAACGCCTCTTCTTCTATTTCTAATAAGGATGTGTATAGTGTATTATTTTTTACAAAACTACACCAGTTGCATTCGTGTTTTCCGCAACCAGTATAAAAATTATGTTGTTGAATGTTTTTCCAAGTGGTTATAATTTGTTGCGTCACCTGATCTATATCGTTCGGTGTAATTTGTATTTTTTCTATATCAAATTCTTTATTAGCATTCATTTCAATAAAATCAAATTGCGTATGTAGCACTCTCCAATTTTTATCTGGTAGGTTATCAATCAATATTTTATAAAAGACCGCCTGTCTCCAATAATTACCACCATCAGGCTTTTTAACGCTTCCAGGCCTATCAAACGCACCTCGTTGCTTAGCTTTGGTGGAACTCCCTGTTTTAAAATCAGTAACCACAATATCATTTCCCCAAAATTGTATTTTATCTATAAAACCTTTTAAAGGAATCGTTTGTACTACTACTTTGGTTAATGGATATTCAGTAATAATAAATTCTCCTGTAGGCGCTGGATTATAAAATCGATCATGATAAGCAATAAGCATTTCTTTGCCATATTCCATAAACCTTAAAAAGCTTTGCTGTGTAAATATTTCACGGCCTCGATGAAGATGATAAACAAAGCGGTCTATTAAAAAATCTTTAGGAGCATATTGTTTATTGTTCTTCATCATATCCTGTATAAAATCATGCAATGCTGCATGTATAGCTGTTCCAAATTGTGCAGCCTCGCTTTTGGCAATGGGAACTTTGATAATGTAGGTATAATAAAATTTAAGCGGACATTCTATATAACTGTTGAGCGCAGTGAGGTTCATTACAAAAGATTGTAGTATAGTATTCACCTGTTCTTTTTCCAATGCTTTTAATAAGGGTTTTTGTATAGTGTTAAAACGCAAATGACCAAAATAACGTTTATCTGTTTCTGTAAGTTTGATATATTCAACAGGCAGGCTAAGGGGCTGTTTGATTTCTTCTATAAATTGAGAAGGCTCTAACAGAGCGCCGCTGTTTTTCATTTGAGGATAAGAGATGTATAAATGTTTTTCTGCTCGAGTAACAGCCACAAAAAACAATCGACGTAATTCTTCTTCAATAGCTGCTTCGCTTTCTTGTTCAAAAATATTGGGTGGGAGTTTGAATCCTTTATTGTGCTTTCGTTTACCCTCCCACACATCATTACGAGTGTTTATCAAAAAAACATATTCATATTCTAGGCCTTTACTACCATGGCATGTAAGTAAGTTAACTCCCGTTTCCGTGCCAGTAGTTTGTATTAAATCGAGTGATAAATTGTTTTGTTGCATTACCTCAAAATGATGCATCAAATCTTTTAATGACGTGTATGGATGGCGATGTGTTTCTTCTTGAATATAATTAAATAAGCAATATAATTTACTCATTAGCCAGCTTTGATCGTCTTGCTTCATGATGTAGGCTAAAATACCTAACTCATTTATCATTAATTCAAACCAATGCAGTACGCTTTTATTATAGACTTCTTTTTGTAATTTTTCTAATACATTGTGTATATGAATAATAGGCTGGTTGATGTTGTCTTGAATAAATAGTTCGCCTTTATTATTTTGAGCAAGTTGTTGCAAATACGCTCGAATGGTAGTAATAGCATTTTTTTTTATTTTATTTTCCGCTACTATGTTGCAAATATTGGCTATTTGCGTAGCAGTAATACTAAAAAAATTGTAATGCAATATTTCGAATAGTAGTGCATCTCCACTTTTGGGGGTATCTAATTCTGCTACTATATAACGTACAATGGTACATATGTTTTTTATGAATAGATCGTCTAATAAATTAATAGAACGTTTAACATAGTAGGGTATTTTTTCTTGTTGTAAAAACTTGAGTAATTCATCTCCGGTTTTATGCTCTCTATAAATAATGGCTATACGACCAGGTTCAATGCCTTGTTTTATAAAATTCTTAATAGACTTGGCAATATGTATATTTTCTGCAAATTCATTTTCAAATGCTTGAATAACAGGAGGAATGTTTAGTGTTTGCAATGCATTGTTAGCTGCAATTAATTTTTTTGTAAGACCAGTATGTTGATTAACTAAACGTTGTTGGTTATTTTCAATTAGAGCTTGTGCAGCTTGTAGAATATTTGGAACACTTCTATAATTTTGCGTAAGTACTATTTGTAACATATCATTTTTAAACCGATTAGCCAACTGCATCATGTTTTGCAGATTCGCTCCTTGAAAGCGGTATATACTCTGATCATCGTCGCCCACTACAAATAAATTAGGGTTTTCATTTTGCCAAAAACGAATGAGGAGTTCTATAATTTTATTCTGCGACCCACTCGTATCTTGATATTCATCAACCAATATGTATTGAAATTGTTCTTGATAGCGCAGTAATACTTCATTTTGATTTTCAAATAATTGTATTACCCAATTAATCATATCGTCAAAATCATATCGATCATTTTTTTTTAATATTTGTTGATATGCATCAAAAGCATTGATAGCTGCTCTTAATTTTTGCATTCGCTCTATTTCATCTTTTCCTTTCTGTGTAAAAAGTATATTACCCTTCGCTTTTTCTCGCTTGTTATACAATCCATCTGTTTCGGGTATAATGGTTTGGGTGTAATCATCTATTTTTTCTAATAACCATAAGAGTTTCCAACCTTCTCGTTTTATGGCAGAAAATAATTGTATAAAATTAGATACATCATAATATACTTCTCCTTTGTAACGCTTTAGTGGATTGTCTTTTTCAAAACCATCAATTAGTTGTTTTAAAAATTCAATACGTTCCAAATCGCTCAGCGCTTCTAGTTGCCTTGTGTTGAATAGGTGTACATTTTCTTGTATCACCATATTGCAAAAAGAATGAAATGTATGAATATGCACTCTATAAGCATCGCTTCCAATAAACGATAATAACCGTTTACGCATAGCCATTACGCCTGCTTCTGTGTAGGTTAGACATAAAATATTATTAGGAAGTACATCTGTTTCCAATAATATTTTTCCAATTCTTGCACTTAGTATTTGTGTTTTTCCGGTACCTGGACCAGCTAAAACCATCACCGTTCCATCAATACTATCAACGGCTTTGCGCTGTTCAGCATTAAGACTATTGTATAGCTGATTAAATTTTTCTTGATGAAGATTTTTGCTAGACATTAGGTTTTTACTTTTGAATTTTCACCAACACTTTATCAATTCTATGTCCATCCATATCTATAATTTCAAACTCAAAATTTTTCCAGATAAATGTTTCGCCTGCATGAGGAATATGTTCCAGCTCATGTAAAATAAAACCCGCAAGGGTATCAAATTCATGCTCTCCTTCATTCATCCATGTGGTTTTATCAAAATGGCTCAAAAAATCATAAAAACTAATTTGAGCATCTATTAAAAAAGATCCGTCTTTGCGTTCTATAATTTTATAATCATCGGCTTCTGGCTCAGGCATATCTCCAACAATGGCTTCTAGAATATCATTTAGGGTAATCATACCTAGTAGTGTTCCATATTCATCCACAATAAAGCAGCAATGTGTTTTGGTTTGTTTAAATTTTTCTAATACTTGATACGCTGTATTATTTTCGGGCACAAACAATGCAGGTTTCATAGTTTTTTTAAAAGGAATATTATCGGGTGACAGGTATAATTCTTTTACATAAACAATGCCTTTTATATTATCAATTTCTCCATCACAAATAGGATAGGTGGAATGTAAACTATTCCCAATTTTTGCTTTAACCATTTCTTCTGTATCCTGTATTCCAAACCAAACAATACCGCTACGATGCGTCATTATTGATGTTATATTTCTATCACCTAAATGAAATATACGTTCAATAATTTCTTGTTCAGCTTCCTCTATAGCCCCGTGTTCTGTGCCTTCGTTAATAATAGCTTTGATTTCTTCTTCTGTTACTTGACTTTCTTTCGTTTTTATGTTGAATAAGCGGACTAATAAATTGGTTGAGTGGCTTAACAACCATATAAAAGGGTATGTTACGGCGCTTATTATTTTCATGGGCTTCGCCACAAATTTGGCAATCAACTCCGGATTAGCCAGACCTACACGTTTAGGCAATAATTCCCCCAATATTAATGTTAAATATGTTATTACAATTACGACAGCTGTAGTAGCAATAGCATTACTATAATTTTTTGTTACATCAAATTGGTTAAAAAAATGAATTAAGTCGCCTTTCATACTCTCCCCAGAAAACAAACCGGTTAAAATACCAATAAGGGTAATACCGATTTGCACAGTAGACAAAAATTTATCTGGATGTCCTGCCAATTGAAGTGCTTCTTTTGCCTTAATATCTCCTTTTTCTGCTTGAGCTTCTAGTCTGGCTTTTCGAGAAGAAATAATGGCAATTTCAGCCATAGAAAAAAAGCCATTTAATAAAATCAATCCGCCTAAAATCAGTAATTCAACCATAAAAAATAGAATATTTTGACAAACCTACAGGAAAATACGATTATACAAAGAGAGGAAGAAGTATTAAATTGTAAGCAATATTCATACATTTAAATGATTTTTTGAATACGTATATTCTTAGTATCTTTTGCATATTCAGTTAATTCTTGTAGGTTTGAAATTCGATGATACAAAAAACAATACAATTTATGTTTAATAAAAAAACGTTGCCTGTACTATTCGTCTTGGTTATGATAGGTATATTTATTCAGGTACAATCCTGGGCTCGTAGAGATTCGGGAGGGAAATATGAAAAAATTTTACAAATAGTGGGTCAAATGTTGGAGCAAGGTCACTATAGCCCTAAACCCATAGATGATTATTTTTCTAGAGCTATTTTCTTAAAATTTTTAAAAAGAATAGATCCTGATAAAGCCATTTTTCTTTCTGCTGATTCTATGCATTTACAGCAACAATATGGGAATACAATAGATGATGAAATATTAGGGCAAAAAACGGTAGAGTTTCTTCCCGCCGTATATAAGCTGTATAACCAACGACTATCTGAGGCAGAAAAAATATATAAAAACATTTTAACCAAACCTTTTTCATTCAATCAATCAGATACAATTGTTTTTGATAGTGAAAAGCGTTCTTTTCCAAACACACCACTTGACTTGCAAGAGCAATGGCGTAAAAAATTAAAATACTTAGTATTAGAGCGATATGTTGATTTATTAGAACAACGTTCTAAAGCAACACTAAAAGACACCTTGGTATTTAAAAAAACAGATGCTCAATTAGAGATAGAAGCTAGAAAACGAGTGGAAAAAATTACAACAAGAATGTTTGTTCGTTTACATAAAGAGACCGAAGAAGATCAATTTAATGCCTATGTAGATGATATTGCTACCTCTATGGATCCACACAGTAATTTTTTTCCTCCAATAGAAAAACGAGGCTTTGATGAGAGTATGAGTGGGCGATTTTATGGTATTGGCGCAGGGTTAAAAGAGGAAGATGGAAATATAAAGATTACTAATATTATAACAGGTACCCCTGCTTGGAAAAGCGGGCAAATCCATGCCAACGATATTATTGTTAAAGTAGCTCAGGGCGATAGCTCGGCTGTAGATATTACGGGTTACTCCTTGGGAGATGCTATTAAACTTATTCGTGGTAAAAAAGGAACGGCTGTCGTACTTACACTTAAAAAAACAGATGGTTCTATCAAAACACTAAAGTTAATACGTGATGAAATTATACAAGATGAAACATTTGCTAGAAGCGTCATTGTAAAAGAAAAATCTTTAATAGGCTATATTTATTTACCTGAGTTTTATGCCGATTTTGAAAGACCTAATGGCGCCCGTTGTTCAGAAGATGTGGCCAAAGAAATTAAAAAATTAAAACAGGAAAACGTTCAAGCTATCGTTATAGACCTTAGGCGTAATGGAGGTGGTTCTTTGTTGGAAGTAGCCAAAATGGTAGGCTATTTTATACCCAGCGGACCTGTTGTATTATCGAGAGATAGGCGGGGAAATATTGATACATACAACGATCAAGATACATCTGTATTGTGGAGTGGGCCTTTAACCGTTATGGTAGATGAATTTAGTGCCTCTGCCTCCGAAATTTTTGCTGCTGCTATACAGGATTACAATAGAGGTATCATCATAGGATCAAACACCCATGGAAAAGGAACTATACAACGCCCTATAGCATTAAATAATAATGATATGGGCAATGATGATTTAGGAACAATAAAGCTAACATTACAAAAATTTTATCGTATCAATGGCGGATCAACACAACAAAAAGGAGTAACTCCCGATATTTTATTACCTGACTATTTTGAATATTTAAAACTACGTGAAAAAGATATCCCAGATGCATTGCCCTGGGATGTCATTCAAAAATCAAATTACAGTACCTGGAATGATGGAAACTATATCAAACAAATTGCTAAAGAAAGCCAGCAAAAAATCAATATGAACCCTGTTTTTTCTCAGATACAAAAAAATACAGCGTGGCTGGCAAATAGAAATGATAAAATCTACAGTTTACAATTAAGCGATTATCAAGCAGATCAAAAAAAAACTCATGATATAGTAAAACAATTGGATAGCTTAACAAAAACAGCTGTAAAACTTTCTGTATCCTTTCCAACTCAAGACCAGAACAAGTATAGTAAAATGGATAAAGATAAATCAGAGCGCTATAATGCTTGGCTGAAAGCACTTTCAGAAGACATATACCTTAGCGAAGTGGTTAATATAACTAATAATACACTAAAGCAAGGTAATTGGGGTAGAAAAAAATAACCCTAACCATATGTTTAGCAACACAGCAAAATACTGTTGGGAATAATATCATTTTTATAGCCAAATAAATTTTACATGCCTTCTTTACTTAGAATTTTTTGGAGTAGTTTAAAAATGGCATTACAAGAATTACGAGTAAATAAATTACGTACATTCTTGTCTTTGTTTGGTGTTACTATTGGAATATTTTGCATTATTGCTGTATTAGCAACAGTAAATAGTTTAGAGCAAAATGTGAAAAATGAAATTAAATCACTTGGCTCCAATACGATATATATTCAAAAATGGCCATGGGGTGGCGGGGCTGATTATCCTTGGTGGAAATATGCCAAACGCCCTGCAACCAATTATGAAGAAGCCTTTTTAATAAAGGAACGAACAAAGTATGTTAGTCATGTAGCCTTCGTTGCACCTAACAGATCCACTGTAAGTTATAGAAGCACAGAACTGCAAAATGTAAATTGGTTCGGCATTACAGATGAATATACAACTATACAATCTCTTGAAATATCCATAGGTCGATATATTTCCATGGCAGAATTTACCAAAGGCAATTCGGTAGCCATAATAGGATATGAAAATGCCTCTAACCTATTTGGCAAACCAGAAATGGCTATTGGCAAAACAATAAACGTAGGAAACACAAGAGTAACTATTGTAGGCGTTATACAGAAGCAAGGCAAAAACCTACTAGGGGGTTGGGATTTTGATAATATTGTTATAATGCCATATCAATTCTGCAAACAAATGATTAGCGTACGTAGCAATAGCGACAATTTTATAATGGTAAAAGGTAAGAATGGTATTGCTTTGGAACAAGTTAAAGATGAATTAACTGGAGTAATGAGATCTTTACGAAAATTAAATCCAATGCAGGAAAATGATTTTGCTTTAAATGATATAACTGCTGGCACTACTCAACTCAATTCTTTTTTTGAAAGTGTAAATATGGGTGGGTGGGCCATTGCTATTTTATCCTTAATTGTGGGCACTTTTGGTGTAGCAAATATTATGTTTGTAACAATTAGAGAACGAACCCATCAAATAGGAATTAAAAAAGCAGTAGGTGCCAAACCTTATGTTATTCTTATAGAATTCTTATTAGAGTCTGCTTTTCTTTGCATTCTCGGCGGTATAATAGGTTTAGTACTTGTTTATATACTAACACGAATACTTAGTAATTTTTTTGATTTTCCTATAACAATAACGCCCAATATTGTATGTATTGCCGTATCCATTTGTATTTTCGTTGGAGTGTTAGCTGGAATAATTCCAGCTTCTGTAGCCGCTCGTATGGATGCTGCCAAAGCAATAAAAGCAAATGCATAATTCTTCAACAGCATTCTGCCCATGAAGTACGTAGTAAAAAATCAATACTCAATATAAAAAAACAGATAATATAAAATTATGGTTGACGTTATATTAGGATTACAATGGGGAGATGAAGGCAAGGGTAAAATAGTGGACTATTTCGCACCTCATTATGATGTAATTACTCGTTTTCAAGGTGGCCCAAACGCAGGTCATACCTTATACATAGAAGGTAAAAAAATAGTACTGCATCAAATTCCTTCAGGCATTTTTCACACAAATAATATTAATCTTATTGGAGGTGGTGTAGTATTGGATGTCATAACGCTTAAAAAAGAATGTGAAACAGTCATTGCTTTTGGTATTGATGTACATAAAAAATTATACATATCCAATCGTGCACACCTCATTATACCCACACATATTGCCTTAGATAAAGCCGCCGAAGCAATAAGAGGAAAAGAAAAAATAGGATCTACCTTAAAAGGTATAGCGCCTGCTTATATGGATAAAATGGGACGTAGCGGATTAAGAATGGGTGATATACATCACAAAGATTTTGATAAACAATACCAGCTATTACGAACCAAGCATTTAAAGCAATTAGAGAATCTGCATTATACAGAAAACATAAATCAATTGGAAGAAGCATTTTTAGAATCTATTGAATTTGCAAGAAAACTTCCTGTTGTAAATAGTGCTTATTTTTTAAATAAGTATATCACAAAAGGAAAAAAAATATTAGCAGAAGGGGCTCAGGGAACTATGCTGGACATCGATTTTGGAACTTTCCCATTTGTAACCTCATCCAATACAATAACAGCATCTGTTTGTACAGGGCTTGGTATAGCACCCAATAAAATTAATGAGGTTATAGGAGTAACAAAAGCCTATTGCACAAGAGTTGGAGGAGGCCCTTTCCCAACAGAATTAAATGATGGTATAGGGGAAAAATTACGAACAATAGGTAATGAATTTGGATCCACCACGAATCGACCACGTCGATGTGGGTGGTTAGATTTAGTAGCTCTTAAATATGCGTGTATGCTAAATGGAATTTCCAAAGTAGTAATGACTAAAATAGATGTGTTAGACAACTTCCAACAATTGCAAGTTTGTACAGATTACAAGATTGATGATACTATTACTAAAGAAATGCCCTACAACATAAATAACATACCCATTACCCCTATATACAAAAATTTAGATGGATGGGACAAAAAGTTAAGTACCTGCACAACAACAAAACAGTTGCCAGAAGGCGCTAAAAAATATATTCAGTATATTGAGCAATACCTTAAAATACCTATTACTTATTTATCAAATGGAGTTATGAAAGAACAAATTATTCGATTATAGAACGTTGGGTATTGCATTTTTTAATTTAATTTTACACAACTATATATTTTTTTCAAGAAAAATTTGGTTAATTAAAAAACTACTCTAAATTTTACATTCTAAAATCTTATTGGAACTATGACACCAAAATCTGATAAGGATAAAAAAACTACTGCAAAAAAGAAAGTAACTGCAAATGATAAGCAGTTAAAAACTACTCCAAAGTCTAAAAAGAGAATATTGGACGATGACGATTCTTTTGAAGGAAATCGCGAAGTGACATCTAAGAACGTGTCGTCTAAAAAGGTATTCGATGAAGAAGAGGATGATAGATTAGATGATAGTTGGGATGAGGTGGAAGAAAATTCTAGTTGGGATCCCGATTTTGAAGAATTCGATCTCCCCAAGTCTAAAAATAAAAGCACTACGAGTAAACCTAAAAAAGGTAAAGAGGAAGACGATTTTTCCATAGACGATGAATTTAAAGATTTGTATGACGACAAAGAATTTGATGACGAAGAAGACGATTTATACTAGCATGTTTTTAGGTAGAAAATAATTGTAGTTCTTCCATACTATTTATCGTTCTTATGTGGCAGCAATACATCTTTATACAAAAAAATTAATATCATCAACACCAATAGAACAACTACTGTATTTACAATACAGTACAGTCAAGAGCTTATATATAAACTATTGAACTGGGTACAATCATTCAGTATTTTTTCTTTTTTAGACTCTAATCCTGCCTTTTTTCAAAATGCTTCTAAGTGGTGCATTGTAGCAGCGGGATCTGTAGAGCATTCAACAACCATACCTCCATTTAAGCCTACTATCGATCAATTATACAAAAACAATGCAGATTGGTTATTTGGTCATTTTTGCTATGATTGGAAGGAAGAATTACATCACCTGCCTTCGAAACACCCAGATTATATAGGTTTCACAGATGCATTTTTATTTGTTCCAGAATTGGTTATAGAACTCACTAAAAATGAATTGCAGATTCATCATTTTGCTAACCATAATCCTAAGCATATATATGAATCAATAATGAGCCAAATGGTATGTTCCGTTAACAGCAAACCCTCTGTGATATTAAAACCAAAGATTACCAAAAATGAATTTATCCAAACACTTCAAAAAATTAAAGCACATATTCAGCGAGGAGATTGTTATGAAATCAATATTTGTCAAGAGTGGTTTGCACAAAATGCAAATATTGATCCAATACAGCTGTATGCAAAATTAAAAAAGGTTTCCCCAGCCCCTTTTGCTGGTTTATACCGAAATAACAAATCATATGCAATATGTGCAAGTCCTGAAAGATTTGTACAAAAAAAAGGGGGAGTACTTTACTCACAACCTATCAAAGGAACAAATAAACGTTTAGTAAATGAGATAGAAAACAAACAACAACAATTATTGTTACAACAAAATAATAAAGAACGTTCTGAAAATATTATTGTGGTAGATTTAGTTCGTAATGATTTATCTCGTATTTGTGAAGCCGGTTCAGTAAAGGTAGAAGAGTTGTTAGGCATTTATACATTCCCGCAAGTAAATCATTTAATATCTACAATTAAGGGAAATATTCAAAATGATATTTCTTTTTCTGACATTATGGAAGCGTTATTTCCTATGGGTTCCATGACTGGTGCACCTAAAAAAAAAGTTATGCAATTAATAGAGAAACATGAGCATTCTCGACGTGGGTTGTATGCTGGAACAATTGGATACATTACGCCAAATAAAAACATTGATTTTAATGTGATGATTCGAAGTTTTTTTTATAACGCTGATACGAAATATTTATCTTATCAAGTAGGAAGCGGCATCACACAACAAAGTGATCCAGAAGAGGAATACCAAGAATGTTTATTAAAAGCAGAGGGGTTACAAAAAACGTTAAACCACTTATTTTCTTCTTAAAGAGTAGCGTTTCCACTTAACAAAGCTTGTACAGATTCGTTTAAGATAATATTCTTCTGAGCAAAAAATACAGTCATTTTCTCTTCTGGTAAAGTCAAATTATACGATTGCCCATTAGACATAGCCTTATCAAATCCCGGGTTTAAACGATTAAACTCTGCTAAATCAATCAATAAATTTTTAGCAATAACAACAGAATTAAATCTACCCATCACAGATTCAACTTTCATACCACCCGTTCCTGTAGCATTATCAATACTACGTTGAGGTGCAAGGATTAGTGCCGTATTTTGAAGTGCTCGTGCTTGAGTCAATTCCTGGGCAGTAAGCGTAGTTTCTCCCCCCCTACCTTCAAATATATAATGTGTGCCAATAAACTTTTTTACGTGATTACGTGATTCAGTGGGCAAATCATACTGTAAATCCCAGAAATTTTTACTACCACTTCTTTTAATTGCGCTTAAAACCCTTCCTGGTCCACCATTATACGCCGCAATAACCAATAACCAATCTCCCCCTAACTGGTTATACAACATTTTTAAGTATTTAGCAGCCGCATGAGTACTTTTATAGTAGTCTGTACGTTCATCCGTATATTTACTAACAACCAAGCCCATTTGACGGGCTGTTTCTGGCATTAACTGCCAAGGGCCTCTTGCTCCAATCCAAGAAACTAATTTTGGTTGTAAATGAGATTCTATAACGGCTAAATATTTTAATTCTTTGGGTAAACCATGTTGAGCTAAAACACTTTCGATAAGATCAAAGTAAGGTCGTCCCCAATCTTTCATTTGTTCTAACTCATGTCCTTGTTGGCGTATATAATCTTGTACAAAACTTACCGCTTGAGAATTTAATTTTGTATTATAGATGGCCGTATGATCATCTACATCAACCACAAATAAATTTTTAAAACCGTATGTTTGGGTTATATCATTTCTTTTACTTGTATCCGTGTTTGAATGCTTGGTTATTGGATCAGCAAAAGTTGATATAGAAACAAGAAAAAGCGAAAGCACCCAAACAAACTTTGATTTTGAAACTAATAACAATCTTTCAACTGTAGTCCTGTAATACCCTCTTTTCAAAATTTTATTCATACTATCACATTTTAAATTGTAAAATCAACACTTTATTCTAAGGCAGGGCAGATCATACTTAAATATAATCCTCACATGTTCCATGCAAAGTTAAGGCATAATGCTAAAATCGAAGTTCTTGATACAATTATTTAACATAATATTGACATAGGGGAAATGTCAAACAGGTACAAAAGTGTATAGAATATATTAAGAGGAAATACGAGAGACTGCTACTTCTTTTGGTAGCGTTTCTTAAATTTATCGATACGGCCAGCAGTATCTACTAGCACGTTTTTACCTGTGTAAAAAGGGTGAGATGTGTTCGATATTTCCAATTTAACTAATGGATATTCTTGTCCATCCTCCCACTGAATGGTTTCTTTAGCTGCTGTAGTAGAGCGGCTCAAAAAAGAATGACCATTGCTCATGTCTTTAAACACAACAAATCTATATGTTTTAGGATGGATATCTGTTTTCATATGATAATCAAGTATTATTTATTACGGAGCGCAAAGGTAAGATTTTTTAGTTAAATCATCCAAATTATTCTACAATCATATTACATATAATATTTTTATAGTATTGATTATCAATGATTTATTGCGTACCAATGAATAATAAGCATACCCAAAAAATTAATTCTTCCATTCAAAAGTATTTACTAAATGTTTCATATCATCTAACAAAAAATCGTTTACAACACGTAAAGAATCTTCATTAGGGGTGGTGTCAAAATATAAAGCCCCTCTAAGAAAATGCTTTGTAGAGTCGGTTACAAAAAATTGATGTGTTGTAGCTGCATTTCCACCTACATAAAAAAAAGTTCCTGATATATTGTTCATAGTACGAAATATAGAATCTTGAATAGTGGTTGCTTTATAGCTATGTTTAAAGGTCATTTTATAGGTATCATTTAGTAATTTTTCGAAACTGTTTTTACCAATCATTTTATAACTTATATAAATGCGAGCATGGAATGCAGGAAAATCGACGTTTATCCACCATGGGTTTTCTGGCGTATCATCAAAAAAACTGCTGTCTTGGGTAATTTTAGCATACGTAGGGTATTGAAACTTATAGGGATAATTGGGGCGATCGAATGTTTGATATTGATGCGCTGGAAAGGAGATATTAAAATATCCTGTTGGTTTTGGGGTATATACACTATTGCAAGAAACGGTTATGTTGCATACCATATAAAGAATAAAGGGCATTATTAGTTTATTTAGCATGCTATTTTTTTACTTCTGGATGTTTAATGGTTATTTGAATTGTATCTATTCTATTTTTTTCTATTGAAAGTATGATGAATTCAAAGTTGCTATATAACAATACTTGATTTATGGCAGGGATATCGCCGTTCAATTCTAATATTAAGCCTGCAAGCGACTCATTATTTGCCTTTACTTCATCAAAGGTGTGCAAAGAGATATTCATGTGTTTGCATAAATCATTAATAGTTGTTTTGCCACTAAAGATATAGGTGTGATCGTCTATTTTTTTACTTACATTTTCTTCATCATCAAATTCATCATTAATTTCTCCAATAATTTCTTCCATAATGTCCTCAAGAGTAACAATGCCACTGGTACCTCCAAACTCATCTACAACAATAGCAAAATGAACATGCCCCGCTTGAAACTCTTTTAGTAAATCATCTATGAATTTTTGTTCATGTACAAAAAAAGGGGTTCGTATTTGTTCATGCCAGTTATGCAACTCTTTGTTGATATAGGGTAATAAATCTTTGGTATGTATTATTCCTACAATATCATCTAATGTCGTTTTAT
Organism: uncultured Chitinophagaceae bacterium; assembly: GCA_964638565.1. GTDB lineage: Bacteria > Bacteroidota > Bacteroidia > Chitinophagales > Chitinophagaceae > CAYVXB01. The sequence continues at coordinate 14,212 of CAZXBE010000002.1, read as the reverse complement.
AAACAGGTAGTCTTGAGTAATGAAGTTTTTCTATTTGCTTTTTTACATCAGCAAATGAAAGGGTATATTCAATACCCCATACATCCATTCTGGTATGCATGATTTGTTTTACAGTAATATTGCTAAACTTTACAATTCCTTTTAAAATATTTTTTTCTTTTTCACTAGCATTTTTATTATTAAAATGAATAGTTTCATCAAGTTCTTCTAGTGTAAAATCATTAGCCCTTTTTTTAGTTATTTTTTTTTCTACAGATACCGCGTTTTTTACAAGCCATTTACTAACGCCTTTGGTTACAGTATGCAAGCATTGAATAATTATTCCAAAATCTTTAGAAAACCGAATGCTGTTTTGTATGGCCATTAGCTTGGGAATTATTTGACCAAATAATAATAATATAAAGCTGATAGAGAAAATTTTTATTACGAAAACAATCCAAAAAAAATCCTCTTGAGAAATACATTGATTAATAATCCAATTAGATATTAGTATAATGCTAATGCTGATAAAAAAAATAATAATCGTAAGGGAGGTGTGTAATAGTAAAGGGTTCTCTAAAAGTTGAACAATACGTTTGTATGCTTTTTCTTGTTTGGTTTTAAGCAAATTAATGTCCTTACTGGTAAGTGAAAAGAACGCTGTTTCAGCACCAGAAACAACAAATAAGAGTAGTATTAGTGCAAATAATAAACAAAATAAAACAATGATCTCGTTGGTAATAGTTATACTTAGCAATAGTGAATGTGTAAGTAATAGTTGATTAAACGAGTGGTACAGATTAACCATTTAGCCGTAAAAGTATTATTTATTTCAATGATTTGTGTGTAAAGCTCCGCTATTATATCTTAATCAACTTTTTTTGTGCTAACCAGTTAGCGGTGGATATAAACATATAATTTTTACGAAAAGCCCACATAATAAATTGCTCTAATCGATTTTTCATGTATTGCCCAGTATTTTTGGTAATGTATGTTGGATATTTTGCATTGGTATTTTTTCGTATGTCTGTAAATTCCCATGGATGAAAATACATATTACAATACGTATCTTTTCGCATTACACACGTACACAAATATCGATAAATATTTTCGGGAAAATTATGAAAAGAAAGCCAAAACAATGGTATACGCAGCACAGGAGTTACAGAAGCTGGTAATTGTAAAAGCTCATTGGTATAAAAATACGTTCGTGGTTTTCGAAAGTGATTATAATGACCGGGTAGCCAAGTTGGATTTAAAGAGGAGTTGTATAAATATCCCGCTTCTTTAAGTGCTTGATTGGATACGGCTTGCATACGTGGCATTCTATAACCATAAACATTTTTGCCGCTTATATGCATTAATGTACGCCTTGATGTTGCAAGATCTGCTTCTTCAAAACGACTATGATAATATCCATGCGATGCTATTTCATGTTCATCGGCAACTAATTGCTGAATAATATCAGGTTTATGTATTGCATATTGTGCAGTGGTATAAAATGTAGCCTTAATATTATATTGTTTTAAAAGAGCCATAACAGCTTGTACACCCTCTGTGCTAATAGCCATTTGTTGTTCAAAAGAAATAGAACCCCCATATTCTAATGGCATATCATACTCTTCTACATCAAAGCTTAGTAGGATGTGTTTATTCACAGTATATTCGTTTTATCTACAATATAATTCGGTCTTCGTTTTACTTGCATAAGTATCTTACCAATGTATACTCCTAACACTCCTAAAATGAGCAATTGTAAGCCTCCTAAAAATGCAATAGTCATGATGATGGAAGTCCAACCAGAAATAGCATAGCCGGCTATATAGCTGTACAATGCGTAGGGTAGATATAATATGGATATGCCTGAAAAAAAGAATCCTAAATAAATAGCTAAATACAGAGGCTTTGTACTAAAAGAAGTAACCCCTCGAAGCGCTAATTGTAGTAGTTGCTTGAATTTAAATTTGCTTTCTCCCGTTAATCGTTTATGCGCATCGAAGGGAATGGCATACTGTTTAAATCCTAACCATTTGATGAGCCCAACAAAAAAAAGGTCTCTTTCGTTGAGTTGACTTATAATGCTAGCGACTCTAATGTTTATTAAAGAAAAATCAGTAATTCCTTTTTCTAAAGGCACATCTGATATTTTTTTGATAGAGGTATAAAATATGCCCCCTACTATTCTTTTCCACCAAGCAGCTGTTTTGTTTTGCAGTCTTTTAGCATATATTATATCATATCCTTCTTCCCACTTTTGCACCATCTCATTAATAAGATGCGGAGGGTGCTGCATATCTCCATCCAAAAAAACAACAGCATCACCTTTACAATAATCAACCCCAGCCTTTATAGCACTCTGTTTACCAAAATTTCGAGAAAAAGAAATGTAAAAAATATACTTATTATTCCCTGCTATTTCTTGAATAATTTTTGTTGTATTGTCATTGCTACCATCATCTATAAAAACAATTTCGTAGATATAGGGCAGCTGCATCATTATTTTATCTATAGATGCAATTAGCGGAAGGATATTTTTTTCTTCATTATATACCGGAACAACAATAGAAATCTTTTTCTTCATCTGTATAAAAATTTTTAAAAGAACTAAACGAAATAACTAACTTTTTTTACATCTATCAGCAATAAATTTATTCATCGTCAATTTATTAATAAGAGCATGAAATAGTATACCTTATGTATGATTATAATAATTGATTTTTATTTATATAAAAAGTATACTAAATAATGCTCTGATTAATATATACAGCTCAACCGTCTATGGTTATTTGACGTAATGGCTCTTTGCTAGCTACAAATTTTTTAATAAATAATTGACTTGTTATAATAAGCCAGATGACAAAACATGGCAGAACCTTAAACCCATATGGACGAATAATAGTTTGGTTAAATATATGTGGCAATAAATCTGTTGAGGAAAGAGTAGTAAATAGTAGCATAAAAATTAAGAGTGCCTTATTCAGTTTAGTAGGTAGCTGTAATGAAAGCCAAATAGAAGCACCCATAACTGCAATGATATATGTTGAAGATTCTGAAGAGGTACTAAATAATACTACACATAATAAAGCAGAGGCTAAAAAATAAAGTTGAAACACAGCGCTTTTGTATTGTTTAAATCTTAAAAAGGTAGTATAAATAATAAGCCTGCGGGTATAATAAAGTATAAATTGGGAAGGGAAGAGATATTAAAAATTCGTGCCGCCATGCCCATCACAGAAATATTTTGCATATCAAGGTTTACCTGATTAATAGTGTTTTTTTCTGTTATGCAGTAGTACCAGTCTAAGTAAGACTGCTCTATAAACTGAGGCGATGAAATAAGAATGGGTAATGCCACCAAGGCCACCAACCAAACAACAAAGCCAATACTGAATGTAATTTTACGCTTTGAAAACATAAAGAAAATAAGTGCAATAATTCCATACAGCTTTACTAAAAAGCCTATTGCAATAAATAAAGTGCCAAAAAAATCTTTTTGTTTTTGAACAAAAACAAATACTAAAATAATGCAAGCAGCTAGCATTGGATTAGACTGTACATTATGCGAAGCCGTCATACATTCAATAGCACTTATAAGTAAAATAATATTTTGCTGTTTTTCTTTTATGGGAAGTAGACGTACTGCCTTATATAAAATCAATGAATTTGCGGCCACCCACAATATGCATCCCACAAAATCAGGCAACAACGCAAAGGGTGCAATAATAATACTAAAGATAGGCCCATAGAGATTTTGATCTGCATACTCATTAGGGTAAAAATGGTATAAGTTAACTTGATGTATGGTATGCCAAAACACATTTTTAAATATCAAGTAATTATTAACCTCATTGCGAGATAATTCCAAAATAGCGGCAATGATGGCTAAAGAAAACCATATGGCAAAAACTATTTTATTATTGTTTGTTACTTTACGAATAAAGGTCAACATATTTTAAAATTTGATTCATGTATTTATTTCTCGAATAGATACTGCATGCAATAATGGTATAAATGGGGTGCTTTCAAAACCAAAATCAAACTTTTGGTGTTTAATACAAAAAAGGAGTATTCTGAAAAAATGAATGGGAATATGATCTACTGAAAAGATATATCGTTTAAATTGTATGTTTTTTATTATTCAACACTAAAGCTCCCAACAAAACCCAGAATACGGCCACAACATAATGATTTTGAAAAATAAAATGAGTAGCAAGGCATGGCTCATTAAATACTAAGATCACTCAAATCATCATGAGTCATATCTAAATCACTATGTTTATCATTCATTGAAGTTGGGTGGCTTCCACTATCATTAGTACGCTTATCTAACATGATTAGATTATCTGCCACTATTTCTGTTGAAGATCTTTTATTACCTTCTTTATCTTCCCAGCTTCGAGTACGAAGACGACCCTCTATATAAACCAAACTGCTTTTGTGTAAATATTTTTGTGCAAGTTCTGCCAAACCCCTCCATAGTACGATGCTATGCCATTCTGTTTGAGACACGAGTTTACCTGTTTTATCTTTATATGTTTCTGTTGTAGCTAATGGAAATTTAGCAACCGCTATATTTCCTTCTAAATGCTGTACATCAGGATCTTTACCTAAGTTTCCAATTAATACTACCTTATTAACGCCTCTCATGATTTATATATTTTGGATGCCGAAATTTTTTCGAACCAGAGCTAAAATTATAGGAATTTCATATAAACAAAAAATGTGTACTAAAAATAATTATGAAAATGATGTGCTATTTCCCAAAAACGTTTTCGTTAGGTTGATTGCTGTAAATACGAATTTATTATTTTAGGGAAAGCTAACTGGCGTACTATTTTTTTATCAATCCATTTATGTGAAACACTAATTTTTGGTTTTCGATTATACGTTATCTCAATAAATGCAGCATGAATGATTTGATGACTGAGAACTTGTTTGTACCATGGTGTTACAGCATCAATATAAAAATCATTTATCCTTAATTGGGTAATTAAAATTTGTTGTATAGATTCGGTGGTCCAATTTTCTTTTTCATTTGTTTCATATAAGTAGAATTCATGTAGATTTTGCCAAATATCCTTTTTGCTACGCTCCATTACACAAATAGTATTTTTCCAATGTATAATGAAGTAGGCAAAAAAGCGATTGCTTTTTTTGATTTTTTTACTTTTAATAGGCCATAAGCCTACTTTTTTTTGCATATAAGCTTCACATTTTTTTTGCAGAATACAAGTATCACATATAGGAATACTTGGCTTACAAATAGTAGCTCCAAAATCCATAATAGCCTGGTTGTATATACCTGGTTGATTTTTGTCAACTAATTGTTGTGCTAATAGTTGCAATTTCTTTTTAACCGTTGTATCATCGACAGGTTTATTTTCTCCAAAAAATCTTGCTAAAACGCGAATAACATTACCATCTACTACAGCATAGGGTAAATTATACGCAAAAGATGCTATAGCTGCCGCAGTATACGGACCAACTCCTTTTAATTTAAGAATATCGTCATAACTTGTGGGAAATGTACCATCAAATTGATCTACAATAATTTTTGCTGTTAGTATTAAATTTCTACATCTACTATAATAACCTAACCCCTCCCAAAGTTTGAATACCACATCCATATTAGCATTAGCCAAATCTTGAATAACAGGGAACTTTTCAATAAACCGCTCATAATATACCCATCCTTGCTCCACACGAGTTTGTTGTAAAATAATTTCGCTTAGCCATATTTTGTAAGGATCCTTTTCGCCTTTCCATGGCATCATACGTTTATTTTTTTTCTTATTCCAGTGTAGCAGCTGTTTGGTAAAAAAAGATTGTTGTGTGTGTATCATAAATAATTTTAACCCTTCATCTGCGCTGTAATCTTCGGGCAATTCCAACAAAGGTAATTCTGATACAATATTCGGCGTATTTTCCTTTGTTAATTCAAATTAATTCCATCACCTTTGCTAGACGCATAAATTAAACTTTATAATGGGACTTTTTAACTGGTTTACACAAGAAATAGCTATTGACTTAGGTACAGCCAATACACTTATCATTCATAATGATGAGGTGATTGTAAATGAGCCTTCTATTGTGGCTCTTGACCGCAATAATCCTAAGAATCTTTTAGCAGTAGGCAAAAAAGCATTGCTAATGCATGAAAAAACACATGAAAGCATTCGTACGGTTCGTCCTCTAAAAGATGGTGTAATAGCAGATTTCAATGCAGCGGAATTAATGATACGAGCAATGATTAAGATGATTTATCCCAAAAAACCATGGTTTCCGCCCAGTTGGCGCATGATGATATGCATTCCATCAAGCATTACAGAAGTTGAAAAAAGAGCAGTACGAGATAGTGCAGAACAAGCAGGAGCTAAGGAAGTGTATCTAATACATGAACCTATGGCAGCAGCATTGGGTATTGGTATTGATGTGGAAGAGCCAGTTGGTAATATGATTATAGATATTGGCGGAGGAACCACTGGTATTACGGTTATTGCATTAGCAGGTATTGTTTGCGATCAATCTATACGCATTGCTGGAGATGAATTTACAGCTGATATTATGGAATCACTACGTCGTTATCATAGTTTATTAATTGGGGAAAGAACGGCTGAGCAAATTAAAATACAAGTTGGAGCTGCCATGAAAGATTTAGATAATCCTCCTGATGACATGGCTGTAAATGGACGAGATTTGGTAACAGGTATTCCCAAACAAATTATGGTAACCTATCAAGAAATTGCTGAAGCATTAGATAAATCTGTATTTAAGGTGGAAGAGGCTATACTAAAAGCTTTAGAAACCACACCTCCAGAGCTAGCTGCAGATATTTATCGAAGAGGGCTGTACTTAACTGGTGGCGGGGCTCTATTAAGAGGGTTGGATAAACGGTTAAGCCAAAAAATTAAGTTACCCGTACATATAGCAGATGACCCATTAAAAAGTGTGGTTAGAGGAACAGGTCTTGCATTAAAAAATTATCAACGTTATCCATTTGTAATGAGATAGTTTTGAGTAAAGCAACAAGGGACAATGGTATATTAATTTTTCTTCTTCATTCCTTGTTCATTATTTCAGGAGACTATGCGTAATGTCTTTCTCTTTGTAAAAAAATATTTTAATTTTCTTTCCTTTTTAGTGTTAGAGGTTATATCGTTACTGATGCTTACACGCTATAGTTATACACATGAGGCTTTTTTTATGCATACTGCTAATGAGTGGGTTGGCGTTATTAATGAAAGGTACAATAACGTACAATATTATTTTCAACTTAAAAAAGTTAATCAACAACTGGCTAACGAAAATGAAAAACTACGTAATCTATTAGTATCTAATTACTCAAAAATAGATACCAACTTATTATTTAAGTATGATACCCTAAAAATAGATACGCTCATTAGACATAGACAATATCTTTGGCGTGTAGCACAAGTAGTAAGCAATGATATCTTTTCTCAAAATAACTACCTTATTATAAATAAGGGTTATACACAAGGTGTGAGGATAGGTATGTGTGTAGTAAGCGATCAAGGAATTGTGGGAATAGTGGAATATGTAAGTAATAATTATGCAAGAGTGATGAGCCTATTACACCGCGGAACAAAAGTGAGTGCTATGCTTAAAAAAACAAATGTTCAAGGACGAATATTTTGGGATGGTGTTAATCCAGAATTTGTTACGCTGTCTAATGTACCTAAAAGTGAAAAGATTTTTAAAGGAGATACCATATTGACCAGCTATTATTCTGCAAACTATCCCCCAGCACAAATGATCGGAACTGTAGCAGTAATAGTAAATGATCCAAGTAGTAACTTTTATAATATAAAAGTTAAAACAGGGACCAATTTTTATAATGTGCAATTTGTATATGTAGTAGAAAATAAGGCAGCTGAAGAAATTAGTATTACTGAACATGCTAATAAAAATAACCCATGAGCATATTTGTAAAAAATAGTATTCGCTTTATTATATTCATTCTATTTCAAGCATTGGTGCTAAATAAAATACCCCCCTTACATCAATTTATAGTACCTTATGTATACTTTCTCTATTTGTTATGGCTACCTTTTAACACCAACCGTTTGGGTTTATTAGTAGTTGCATTTTTATTTGGATTATCACTCGACTATTTTACAAATACCCCAGGATTGCATGCTGCACCATGTGTACTAATTGCATACATTCGACCATTCCTTATTAATGTTGTTATTCGAAGAAATGAAATAGAGGCACATCAGGTAGAGCCTTCTATAGTAAGCATGGGCTGGATTCCTTACTTGACATACGTTTTTTTGCTAACATTCTTACATCATAGTTGTTTAGTATTAATAGAGTGGCTGCAATTTGGAAGTTTTTGGTATTTCATGGGTAAAACATTAGCCACCACAGCTATTAGCATGTTATTAATTGTTATTACAGAACTTTTGTTTTATAGAAAAATGGACAAAAGAAAAAGGATGCAGTTGTTTTAGTTCATCCTTTATTTTTTTATATAATACGAAAATGATATTTACATAAATCAATATTAGCATATCATTTTTAAAAATAAAAGTATCACTATTTAATGCTCCCATTAATATATTGGGTACTATTTTTTGCCAAGATGAAATCCGATTTGGAGTCTTCTTTCCTATAAATGGAAGCCATTTTATGTTAGAGATGCCCTTTTGCAATACAGAAACCTTTCAATTATTTTTGGATGAATTTCATAAAACCAATCCCAAAGAATACAAAATTATTTTTCTGGATAACGGATCTTTTCATTAGGCTCTGTATATACGTTCCCTTCTCTTTCGAATACTCCAAATACGGAGCGCTTCCAAGTTCCTCTGCCTCTTTTTTGAGGCATATTCTTGCCTCTCCATCGCTTACTTTCAAAATAGGCTTCATATAGCTCAACAGTGCCAAAAAAATTTAAAAGCTTGCATCTGCTTTTCATAAATACAACGCCTAAATAGCAAATAATAGAGATGCACTGTTTTGCGATTTACGCTTGCTAATAACACTGTACGTTAGGCATCTATACGAATACAAAAATGAGCAATAATTTTTTTAACTCTATAATAGCTTGATCTACCTAATTTTATTGGCATTCCAAACGAAATTCACTACTTTCATCGGGTCTTAAGCCATTGTTAATGGTTACAATCAGCTGTGTGACAATGATTTGATTTTCTGCATAACTGATAGTTTAAGTAATGCGCTAGTGTAATAAGAATAATGGCTGGAACAAGCAACAGTAATTCAGCATTACATATCCACTCTTTCAATAGTAAACAAAGAATACCTATAATGAAAATGACCACTGGCCTTATTTTGTGGTGATGTTTTTTAAAACCATGATATAAGGCAATGATACCAATGCAAAGCGCTAAAAAAATCATACTGTATTCTAAAAAATTATTATGAATGATATTGGCACCTAATACGGGCAAACTCACCAAAAATAAAGGTAGAATAGCGCAATGAATGGCACAGGCCAGCGATGTGGCAATGCCTAGAGCATCCCAATTAATTTTTATTCGCATTTTTTTAACGTAAACATCAAAGATATAATATTTGCAACAATGTTGCAAAAAAAATAATATCGTTAAATGTTATTTTTCGAAAAGTTGTTCTAAATAATCAGCTTTAAATTCAATATAGGTAGGCTTTCCAGCAATAGTCATATTGGGTGTTGTACATTGAAATAAGTGCTGTATAAGTTGTTCCATTTCAAGAACTGTTAATGTTTTTCTAATTGGTACCGTTTGTTGTTTCGCCATAGAGCGAATAATTTTTTCTCGTTTTGACAGTTTCAATTCGCTGCTAAAATGTTTAAATTGATCCAACAAAGTTTCTATTATATTTTTTTCTTGCCCATTGCTTACGTCTGCCGGGGTGCCTTGTATTACAAAACTATTTTTACCAAAAAATTCTATTTGGTATCCCAATGAAATCAAATCTGGTAGCAGTTCTTGTAATAATGCACTATCTGAAGCGGATACGTCAAATGTAACAGGAAACATTGTTTTTTGTATAGCAATAGGTTTGCCTGTTATAGCTTCTGTAAGACGTTCATACAAAATACGCTCATGCGCCAATTGTTGATGTACAACAATAAAGCCATGTTGTACCGTGGGTACTAAAATAAATGTATTAGCAATTTGCAACATTGTTGCATTTTCTGCAATAGTGATTTTATTAGGAAAAGTAGTGGATGAAAATAATTTATTTGTATGGTTATCGATCTCATTATCGCTATGCTGATCTATATATTTTTTTGAGTTCGAGGGTTCAAAAAAACTCTTCCAATTTTTTAGTTCATTATTATTTTTTTCAATAAAGTGTGCTTGGTTTTTTTGTGTGAATGTTTTAAATAGAGAGGATTTGGTGGCGGCTCTTTGTGCATTGTCTGTAAAAGGCTGCTGAATAGCGTCGAGCTGTTGAATATTTTTATCCAAATCAAAATCTATCGTAGGGGTGATGCTAAAAGTAGCCAACGCATGTTTAATGGCCGATTGTAGAAAAGCATATATAATTTTTTCATCTTCAAACTTAATTTCTTGTTTTGTTGGATGCACGTTAATGTCTATATGTGATGCGTCTAAATCAATACATAAAATATACGTAGGAAAGCTGTCTACGAGTATTAAATTTTTATATGCACTGGCAACAGCGTGATTTAAGTAAGCACTTTTAATAAATCGATTGTTGACAAAAAAATATTGATCTCCTCGTGTTTTTTTTGCAACATCGGGTTTGCCAATAAAGCCAGTAATATTCATGTAATCTGTATTTTCTTGAACAGATACCAGTTTGCTATTTAAATGATTGCCCAACAGTTGAATAATACGTTGTTTAAGAGACCCTCCATCTAAATGAAAAATAGCTTGATTATTATTTTTTAAAGTAAAAGATATATTTGGAAAGGCTAAAGCAACTCGCTGAAATTCATCCATAATATGGCGCATTTCAGTAGCATTGCTTTTTAAGAAATTACGCCGTGCAGGCACATTAAAAAACAAATTTTTTATACGAATAGTTGTTCCTATTTCACAATGACAAGGTTCTTGTTTTATTACAGTACTATTTTCTAATTCAATATAAACGCCTAACGCATCGCTTGCTTTTCTTGTTTTCATTTCTACCTTAGCTACAGCTGCAATAGAGGCCAATGCCTCACCCCTAAACCCCATGGTTCTAATTTTAAAAAGATCTTCTATTGTTTGAATTTTAGAAGTGGCATGCCGTTCAAAGCTCATACGAGCATCAGTTTCGCTCATGCCTTTGCCGTTATCAATAACTTGAATTAATGTTTTACCAGCTTCTTCAATAAGCAATTGAATTTTGGTTGCGCCTGCATCTACCGCATTTTCTAATAGTTCTTTTACCGCACTGGCTGGTCGTTGTATTACTTCTCCTGCTGCTATTTGATTAGCAATGTGATCGGGGAGTAATTGTATAATATCAGGCATTTTGTATTATGAGCTACTAATTTTCTTAATTTATAATTTAAAATTCAATATTTAAAATAGCTTATTTAAGGTGCAACAACATATCAGCCACCATTTGTTCTAGATTGTATGTAGAGTTCCATCCCCAGTCCGTTCGAGCCACGGTATCATCAATACTTTGTGGCCAACTATCTGCTATCTGCTGTCTTTCATCGGGTTTATATTTTATAGTAAAAGAAGGAATATGTTTTTGAATAGCTGCGGCTAATGCCTTTGGCGAAAAGCTTATAGCTGATACATTGTATGAAGATCTTACTTTTATTTTAGTACTATCTGTTTCCATTAATTGTATGGTAGCATTAATAGCATCAGGCATATACATCATAGGTAAGGTTGTATCTTCTTTTAAAAAACAAGTATAGGAACCTTCTTGAATAGCTTTATGAAAAATCTCTACTGCATAATCTGTGGTTCCTCCACCAGGTGGAGCCAAATAGCTAATTAATCCTGGATAGCGTATGCTTCGAACATCTACATTATATTTCTTATAATAATATTCGCACCAGCGCTCTCCTGTAAATTTACTAATACCATAAACCGTTGTAGGCTCTATAATCGTTTCTTGAGATGTGTGTTCTTTAGGTGTATTAGGCCCAAAAATAGCTATGGAACTAGGCCAAAAAAGCTTTTTAACATGTAGTTTTCTAGACACTTCTAGTACATTCAGCAAACTTTTCATGTTTATATCCCAAGCCAATTGTGGGTTATGTTCGCCTGTAGCCGATAAAATAGCAGCTAATAAATAAATCTGTTGTATGTTATGTGTGGAAATCAATTTTTCAAGCACCGATGTATCTAATACATCTAAGTTTTCAAAAAGCCCAGTGCCTTTTAGCAAAGAATGTTCTGGTTTAACATCTGTAGCTATAACATTATTTTCTCCATATTGCTTTCTTAATGCTAATGTTAACTCTACACCTATTTGCCCACAAGCGCCTATAATTAGAATATTTTCTTTTGTCATAAATAATCAGATCTTCTATTTGTTCTTTCGATCAAGGAGGACTTTCTATTAAATGCCCCAACAAGGTCGAGACAACAAGTTAGAAATAGGCTGCAATATACAAGATGTGGTTAATAGTTAAAGCTAACACTTGCACATAAGATTATTGTGTATTTTTACCAAATGCATTTTCTTACCAATTTATTTAATAAACAATCCTACGATGCTAAAAATTTCTTTTTAATAGCCGGCCCTTGTGTAATAGAAAGTGAGGAAATAATAATGGAAGTAGCAGAAAAAGTATTTCAAATTTGTGCAAACCTAGGCATACCTTATATATTTAAAGCATCGTACCGAAAAGCAAATAGAACAAGTGCTTCATCATTTACAGGTATTGGAGATAAGGTAGCATTAAATATTTTAAAAAAGGTAAACGAAAAATATGATCTACCAGTTACTACAGATATTCATAGTGCCGAAGAAGCTACACTTGCTGCATCTTATGTAGATATTTTACAAATTCCTGCTTTTTTATGTAGACAAACAGATTTATTACAAGCTGCTGCCCAAACAAGTAAAATAGTGAATGTAAAAAAAGGACAATTTTTAAGTGGCGCATCCATGCGTTTTGCAGTAGATAAAATAAGACAATCCGGCAACAAAAAAATAATATTGACTGAACGAGGTAATATGTTCGGATATCAAGATTTAATAGTGGACTATAGAAATATTCCATGGATGCAGGAAAATAAAGTTCCTGTGATTATGGATTGTACACATTCTTTGCAACAGCCTAATCAAACCAATGGTATAACCGGCGGTAATCCACAATTGATTGACACCATTGCTAAAGCTGCTATTGCTGTTGGTACTGATGGTATTTTTATTGAAACGCACCCTAACCCTGCGGTGGCTAAAAGCGATGGGGCTAATATGCTGCCCTTGCAATATTTGGAAGAACTATTGCAGCGCTTAGTTCAACTACGCAAAGCAATTGTATAGCTGTTAGCGATTAGCTCTTCTGTTTTTTAATAAGCTTGCGCCTGTTAAACCTAATATTAATCCTAGCAATAAACCTACAGTTACTTTTTTTATGACTAATCCAATACATAGGCCTAATATTATAGCTATTGCTGCTCCTATGTTTCGGCGAGGTTGGTATGAATATTTTGCCATGGGATTACATATATTTTATGGGCTCATAACCTAACAAGCGACGCAATAGAATAATTTGTCCAATGCAATTTGCTTCTCAATAGCTGAGGAACATGCACATATCAAAATAAGAAAATTGGCGCCCGCCCATATCTATAGTTTTATTGGTCTTGTTAAATCAGTATAGATAATTGATTATTTCGTTTTAAAAATAGTAGGGTTAGTGATTTTTCTAACATATGAGTAGCTTTACTATAACATTTTGTTTTTCTTTTCATTCTACCTAAAAAATGTCTGATCACACTATTCTATCCTTCTACCGTATAAGTTTGTGCTTTTGATTGTATGTGTATGGATGAAGGTATAAATTCTTTATAACTTTTCCAATAATCACTACAACATAATCCTATAGTTTTCTTGTTAATCTTTTCCCATAGTTTGATACCCGTTGCTGTACTCTTGCATCCACACACAAAATTGATGCACTTTTTATACAACTTCCATTTATATAATAGTCCAAAAATTGAAATTAAACTAACTATCGGCTAAAGCCGATAGTTAGTTTAATTTCAAGATGAAAGTCGTTTTGGATTATTTACAAAAAATGGAAGAGCTTTAACAGCCAAGGGTATTAAAC
>CAZXBE010000001.1:0-64513 GCA_964638565.1 uncultured Chitinophagaceae bacterium | reverse complement strand
ACATCACTTAGTTTGTAGTAGATTTTTGAACCTACCTGACTGAAAGAAATTTTGCCTTCATCCCTCCAGGTTTGTGCTGTACGTTTAGAAATTTTCATTAGTTGTAGAAACTCTTGATTGTCTAAAAAAGTTTCTTTCTTAGCATCTGCTTTGCTATTAAGCTGTGCATTGATGTTGTCAATTTTTGCCAATAAATCTGTGTATTGGTCTTTGGTTAAGATTACTGCTTCCATTTTTATTATTTTTAGTAATTAATGAAGCAAAACTTGGCAAATGAAAAAAGTCTTTTAGTCCACAAATAGTCCTCAAGGACTATTTTGTTTTATAGCATATCTTCAATGTCTATACGCTTGTGGGGTTTGGGGCGTTTTTCTGTTTTTGAAGGGGATAGCATTGTTTTAATAGTTTGAGGACTTATTTCCCTGCCATCTTTATCAACGAATGAATTTGCAATGAAAGCAATGATGTCGTTTGTATTACCATCAATAATTGGTTTGCCATCTACAAAGTGTTCTCTTGTGAATTGGTAGAAAATATCTACTAACTGATTTATTTGAATGTTGATTTTAAGTTTAGAAAATGGCAAAGCTTTGTTATTGTTTGAGGTGTTTGTTTTCTCTAATTCATCACTTAATTTTTTCAAGTGATATATATGGTCAATTTCTTTTTGGCATTGTAAACCAAAATCAGGTTGGTGTTGGTTTATGAAATCAATATTAGCAGATTCAAACTCAAATTTTTCTTTCGTTAAAAACAAGATTTTTTCTTTGTCGTCTTTAAATAATTCAATTTGCTTTCGTACTTCATAAAATGAAAAATATCTTTCTTCACTTTCTGCATTGATATGCTTTTTTGCAGGTTTTTTTGGTGTTGTTATTACGCTTGAAGATTGCATTTTTTGGCGTTGCAATTCTAAAATTGCAAACAACTTTATAAGCTTTGTTTTGTTCCTGGTATTATCGAATAAATGCTCGTTGAGTGTAATTAATTTCTCAAACTTATTGAGCCACTTTTCAGGATGTTTTGCAATTGATATTTGATAAATAATAAATGCTTCAAGGTCTGAATGTTTTAACTCAAAAACCTTATCAATAATGGCTTGGCAATATGTGTGTAGATTGATTTCTGTTGTGATGATTATATCAAAAGGATTACCGCCAGCATTGTCAATAGACAAAGCTGTGAACTCCACGAATGGGGCTGTTTCCTTTATTTGATATTTTAACGACATTAAAAATGTTGTTACTGTTTATTACATTAGACATTATTGAACTTGTGTGTTGCATTATTTTGTTTTGGTAGGTTTTGAGTTCATTTACCAATCTGTTAAAATTCAATTTTGTTTTCTAAAGTGATACATATTAATCAATTGCTAAAATAAAAGCAATCAATTTAAAATTTGATTTTAAAAACTAAATATTTTACCAAAACTGCTAGAAACATAAGCCAGTAATGGATTTTATGATTTTTCCACACAAAAAAAAGCACCTTTTTGAGTGCTTTAAAACTGAAATTAATTTACAAAAGCCTCCACTGCTTTGTCTAATTCTTCACTGATAATCTTTGCATAAATTTGAGTGGTGCTGATGTCTGTGTGGTCAAGTAATTTGCTAACGTGTTCTATTCTCATTCCATTATTTAAAGCATTGGTTGCGAATGTGTGCCTTGACAAGTGAAACGATAAGTTGAACTGTAAACCCATTTTTTTGCCATAGCTTCTTAAATAGAATGTAGAATTTTGATTGGCTTTGCTAATAACATTGAATTGATACTCTTCTGTTTTCTTCTCAAAATCTTTATCATCAATAATAGGGAACACAAAATCATCTGGGCTGGCATTTGGCTTTATGTATTGATCTAAAATATTCAAAGCTGTTGCACCAATTTTAAACTGGTGTACTCTATTGGTTTTGCGAATGAGTTTTTTAATTCTGTGTTCATCTTTATTGAAGTGTTTTACCTGCAAGGTTATCACATCACTAAACCTTAAACCACCTGCATAAATTGAGAAAATAAACATATCCCTATACACTTTGCCCTTGCTGCTTTCATTGATTTCTAAGTTGCTTAATTGCTCAACTTGGTCTTTATTCAAAAACAATCTTTTGCCCTTGTCTTTCTTGATTTTTACTTTACTGAAAGGATATAAGGTTTCGGGAATTACATCTTCTCTTTGAGCATCTTTGAAGATAATAGAAAGTATTTTGAGTGAGTAGTGTTGTGTGGTTGCACCATTCTTTGAAACATTGCCCATATAAGCCACATAATCATTTAGCTTGGTAACTGTAATATCATCAAAATAAACATCCTTGCTGCCCAGGAATGTTTCAAACTTTTTTACATAATTGAAGTAGCTATCATAGGTACGATATGAAACATTGCCTTTTGTTTTTTCAATTCTTGCATAAGCATATTCAAAGAAGTTTGGTATTTCTTTTCCTTTGATGGCATCTTTTAATTTTTTGATAGAAACCGATTTTCTTTTGCGTTCAAGGTCTGCTACTTGCCCTTCTGCATCTGCTAACTTTTGCATTAAAGCTGCATTCATTCTGGCACTATTGGGATGGTTCTTTTTTACTCTTTGCTTTTCATCATCCCATTCGTTTTGCT
Organism: uncultured Chitinophagaceae bacterium; assembly: GCA_964638565.1. Classification (GTDB taxonomy): domain Bacteria; phylum Bacteroidota; class Bacteroidia; order Chitinophagales; family Chitinophagaceae; genus CAYVXB01. The sequence continues at coordinate 61,903 of CAZXBE010000001.1, read as the reverse complement.
TGAGCTTTACGCCAGCTGTGATAAATTTTGTTTTTCTGTCTTTAATAACCCTGATGTATAAAGGGCTGTGACCTGTTGCATCTTCTTGGTGTGTACGAAGTACCAATTTAACTGAAGCCATAAAAGTATTTTTTAATTGTTGTTGTACTATATTTACAAAGTGGTGCAAACCGATGAAAGTATTGTAAACACTGCTATTTCAAAGGGGTGCAACTTGATACAAAGGTACAACAATTGGTACAACAAATGTGTGTTTTGGTTACTTTTATTTGCTTTGATTTATCCACAGAAAAAATTAAAAGGCAATATTAATAGGCATTACAGAGTATTTGGAAACGTTGGATAAAATATAATAGATAACAAGTTGTTATGCTTGCTTGAAGTAAAAATGCAAATAACAAGTGCAGCCTCATTATTTTGAGTGGGGTAGGAAGCCTACCCCTAGTTGTAAGTGAAGTAAAGAGAGAAAAAATTACAACAAACTGACCCGCCCAAGATAGAATGGATATTGTTATAGGATGCATTGTGTAAGTTTTATTAACTGATACATTTGGATAATACAATTAGTTTGAAATTATTTTATCTCCAACTTAATACTAGAAGGATCAACACTATCATAAGCTTGTATTTTAGTACCAGGAGCATCGAATTCAGCGGTATTCGCCTCATTATTATAATAGAGAATATCTTCTTTTTTGTCTTTATCTACCGGTACATACATGGCTGTAATGCCGCCTTTACCATTCACGCTTAAATATAACCGTATACCGCCTAGTTCCGTATTATGGGCTGCTGCCTCGTCTAATAATTGCTGTATACCGCCTATGGGCAAGGTAAGCGCTGTTGGCATTTGGTTGTTAAACGCTCTTGCATTTAATGCTCTAAACCGTTCGCCCCATTTTACAGCAGTATCTTTGGGTATTTTATAATCTATACCATCTACCCTGCTTGCTGTAATAGTATTTAAGGATATGTTTTTAGGTTGCTGTGTTTGTACATCTCCTTGCTTTTGGCAAGCCACAATAGTAACCATACCCAGTAAAACGGTGGCTGTGAACAGCCGTGTAGTTTTTTGTAACATCGGTTTAAATACTTTTTTTAAAATCAGAAAATAAAATACTTAACTAGAGTAAACAACAACATGTTCTTATAAAAGAACAAATACAACGCAATGATTATCTGATCTTTTTTTACTTGCTAAACGCTTAACACTGGTGTTTTTTGTAGGTACAGCCTCCTTAAGTTTTTATTAAGGATAAGCAAATATAGGGAATTGGTTTAATATAATTTTAATTTTCTTGTATTGAATACAGGTATACAAATCCATAATGGTTCTTATTCTAAATGCAGATGTCTTCTCACGCCGTTGGCGTGATCGCCAAGACGCTCGTTTGATATGCTTTTCACCTACTCTAATATGCACAACATGGTAGTAGAGCTTGTAAACACTCGCCACGGCAGGCTGTAGTGGCTTTCCTATCCCGCCAAAGGCGGTGGTTGAATGGTATTTCCCAAAGAGATTTAATAAGGTGAGATTTTAGAAATAGCACACGTATCCTTTTCTTTAGAAAAAATTTCCTCTTGACATTGAGAAAATGGAGGTATTAAACTCAAAATTTCAGGCATGGTCGTTTAATAGTTAATCTATAGAACAAATTTATATTTCCGTAAGTTTCATACTGTCGTTCACCCGTATTCCTTTATCGGTTTGTTGTAATGTGCAACATTCTATTTTAGGATCGTGTTCAAAAAATAAGACGTAATTATTTTGTTGCGCCTCTTGTAAAAATGATTTTTTTTCGTGGAGTGTGGTTAATGGAAACATATCATAGGCCATTACATAAGGTATAGGGATATGAGCTGTAGAAGGTAGTAAGTCAGCCATATATACAATAGTGTGTTCTTTGTAGTTAATTTGTGGAAGCATCATTGCATCGGTATGGCCATAAACAGACCTAGTTTTTAGCGAATCTACAATAGAAGTGTTATTTATGATTGCTTCTTTTTTTATATCAATAAATTTTAATTGCCCACTTTCTTGTATAGGTAAAATATTTTCTTTTAGAAAAGAGGCTTTCTCTCTATCATTAGGTTCAGTAGCCCATTTCCAGTGTTGTTCATTACTCCAGTAAATAGCATTAGGAAAAGCAGGGATTAATTTATCTTCTTTCCTAATAATACTTCCACCACAATGATCAAAATGTAAATGAGTGAGAAATACATCTGTGATATCTGCTTTTGAAAAACCATGTTTTGCTAAAGATTTATCCAGCGTATCTTCTCCATGTAAATGGTAATGACCAAAAAATTTTTCATCTTGTTTATCCCCAATGCCGTTATCGATCAATATTAATTTATTTCCATCTTCAATTAATAAACAACGCATAGCCCAAGTACACAAATTATGTTCATCTGCTGGATTGAGTTTATTCCACATCGTTTTTGGAACTACGCCAAACATAGCGCCACCATCAAGTTTAAAGTAGCCAGTATTGATTGTATAGAGTTTCATGTTGCGTTAAAAATAAACAATAGTGTTAATGAATTGGTTAAAAAACGAAGAATTTAAAAATTAGTTTTGGACACTACCAGTAGAGTAATTGTTATGTTTTACAATAGTTGGTATCATTAAAATAAAAGCGATAAAAAAATAAATTGCTAATATTAATACGGAATTACGCATCGTTTTAGCTATTTCTTCTATAAATCCAAAACTAAACATACCTATTACGATAGCTAATTTTTCTGTTACATCGTAATAACTAAAAAAGGATGCAGTATCCTTGGTAACAGGCATTAATTTTGAATAAGTAGATCTACTTAATGATTGAATTCCACCCATTACCAAACCGACTACTCCCCCTAATATATAAAACTGTACATCTGATTTTTTTTGAATAAAATATCCAGCAATACAAATAATTATCCAAATAAGAATGCATGATGCTAGTACATATAAATTGCCATACGTTGATGACAGTTTAGACATAAGGTAGGAGCCTAGTATAGCTACTAGTTGTATAATAAGTATGGTAACGATAAGTGTTTGTGAAGATAATTCTAGTTCTTTTGAACCATAAATAGCGGCTACAAGCATAACTGTTTGTAAGCCCATGCTATAAAAGAAGAACGAACGTAAGTATCTTTTAAGCACAGGCATTTGTTTAACTTGTTTCCATACTTGCTTTAGCTTCACAAAACCAATTTTCCAAATAGAATATTGATTCGTTTGTTTTACTGGTATTCCTTTAGGTAATATTTTAAACGGAATTTGAGCAAACCCTATCCACCATACTCCTACTATTATAAATGAAATGCGTGAAGGTAAAAAAGGATCTGTTATGCCAAATAGAGTTGGTTTTAGTACTACTACCAAACATATTAATTGAGCAACAACACTACCAACATATCCATAAGCAAATCCTTTTGCACTTATTTTATCTTGATCAGCTTTTTCGGCAATTTCGGGTAAATAGGCATTATAAAATACTAAACTTCCACAATATCCAATGGCAGCTAGCATAAAACATATCATACCCATTTCCATTACACCATAATCAAAGCCATTTGAATGTCCATATATACCTAGCTGAGGAGCTAAAAAATATAATCCACAGCAAGAGAGGCCTCCTATATAACAGAAAAATTGCATAAATGCTTTCTTATTTCCCTTATAATCTGCAATTGATGAAAGAATAGGAGAAAGAATAACAATAATTAAATAAGCTGCTGCCACACAATAGTTAGATAGACTAGTATTTATAAATTGATGTCCAAAAAAATATACATTGCTATCTGTATTTTTTTTTGTGGTAATAGCAACATAATACATTGGAAAGATGGTTGATGTAATAACCAAGTTATAAGCACTATTAGCCCAATCATACATGGCCCAAGCATTTACAACACGCTTTGGTGTAACTGGCATAATAATTATTTGAGTAATAAAAAAGCATTCTCTATAATAAAAGAGAATGCTTTTTGCGATAGTGTGAAAATAATTATACGAATATTACGTATTAATGTTTAATTTCTTTTAGTGCTGGGTCAACAGCTTTTACTTCAACTGGGGTTCCTCCAAATACATTAGAAATGTCTGCTTCATAAGATTTGAAAACTTCTGCCACTTCAGAATGTTGTTTATAATAAGCCGTATCCACAACAAAACTAACTATATATTTATTACTCTCCTTTCGTATTTGTACTGCACGTTCTTTACCATCATTTGGGAAATAATTTACTTTCATTAAATAATCGCCCAGTTGTTTTGCATTTTCATCCGTAGCGCCTTCTTTTATGTACACTTTATTATTTCCATTAATCTTTATTTCTTTTCCTGGATTCGTACATGCTACAAAAAAAGTAATGGTAGCAGTTAGAAGCAGTGATTTTTTTAATGCTTTTTGAATGTTCATATAAGTGTGGTTTTAGTTAAAAGATAGATACTACTTTTTTATAAGGATTTGCTGAGTTATACTTTTTGGTCTTGTAAAAATAGCATATACTTCGATACATAATCCAATTAAAATAACAATAGGTGCAATGGTTATACGAGTAGTACTGTATATTTTATTGGCGTCAAATATATTCGGATCATTGCTTTTACCTCCTGCCATTAACAGCATTCCTATCGCTATGGTGATGAAGCCTATCAACATCCAAATATAATTTCGTTTTGCAAATAATGATGAAGAAGAGTTTGTATCCATGTTATTTTTATATTTTAATATAAATCATCCAATTTCATTTTCAAATATTTCATAATGCTTCGATGAGTACTAAATAGGGAAATAAAAATTCCAAATAACAATAATCCTATACATAATAAGATGAACATAGTCATATCATGTAAAGCTTTCAATTCAGGTAACTGATTTTCTGCCACCATCATTAACCCCAATATACATGCAATAGCAATAACAGCAGATATGGCTCCATTTATAATGGCTCTAACATCCATTGGTTTTGCAATAAACCATCGAGTAGCGCCTACCATTTGCATGGTCTTAATTAAAAAACGATTACTAAACATTGCTAAGCGAATGGTATTATCAATTAAAAATATTACCAAAATACACAATATAATAGCTATACCTAATAATATCAATCCTATTTTGTTTACATTATTGTTCACTTGGGTTACCAACGATTGTGGATATTGCACATCATTTACGGCAGTATTTTTTTCCAAATTTTTTTTGATCTCAGATAAAAACTCATCGGTTACATATTGATTTTTCAATTTAAAATCTATACTTGCAGGTAGTGGGTTGGCTTCCAAAACATTGTTCCAATCGCCGTTCCCGTCAGACAAGAATTTCTTTTTAGCCAATTCCTTTGTTACATATTGATACTCTTTTACATAAGGTCTAGTTTTTATATAACTTAACAACGTAGCACTATCTTTACTAGGTATATTTTCTCGTAGATATACACGTACCTCAATATTTTCTTTGAAGTATTGCCCTAACTTTTGCGCATTCATTACCAACCAACCTAACACACCAACAATCACAAGCACAAGGGTGACTCCTAAAATGGCCATAAAATAGGATGGCTTTGATTTTCCCATGGATGTTCTTCTTAATAGAGTCATATAAAAAATTGTAATCCAATAGCTGCTAACAGAGCATTTCTATTTTTCTATGATACATCTAGTGCATACACTACTACGAACCAGCTTTTGTGCGGATGGAGGGACTCGAACCCCCATGCCTTGCGGCGTTAGATCCTAAGTCTAATGCGTCTACCAATTTCGCCACATCCGCAACTAAATTTTACAAAGACAAGCGCAAAAGTAATTTTTTTATTGCAAAAAAGGAATGGTTTTACATTTTTGTACATTCGTATAGTATGAATGCCATAGAAAATATCAAGTATACTGCAAGCGAAGAGCAGGAAAAAAAAGAAATTCTTCGTCAATATCGAGCTTTACTAAGAGCGTTAAAAAATAAATTAAATAAGAAAGATAAAGCACTAATACGTCACGCATTTGAAATGGCTGCAGATGCGCATAAAACAATGCGACGCAAAAGCGGAGAACCCTATATTTTACACCCATTAGCAGTAGCTCGTATTTGTGTAGAAGAAGTAGGTCTTGGCATACGTTCTACTATTTGTGCCTTGTTACATGATACAGTAGAAGATACGGAGATAACCCTAGAGGATATTCAAAGAGAGTTTGGAAATGAAATAGGTCGTATTGTAGATGGCCTTACCAAAATAGCCACTATAATGGATTCCAATCTGTCTCAACAAGCAGAGAATTTTAAAAAAATGTTACTTACGTTAACCGATGATCCTCGGGTAATATTAATTAAATTGGCTGATCGATTGCATAACATGCGCACGTTAGACAGCATGCGTTCAGATAAAAAACTTAAGGTTGCCTCGGAAACAGTGTATGTGTATGCCCCTTTAGCTCATCGTATGGGCTTATATTCCATAAAAACAGAGATGGAAGATTTGGCTATGAAATATTTAGAACCAGATCCATATAAAGAAATAGCTAAAAAACTGGCTGAGACTAAACGAGAAAGAAATAAATATATCAACGAATTTATTAGGCCTATTAAGGAGAAGATTGAAAAATCTGATTTTCAAGCTGACATATACGGAAGGCCTAAGTCCATACATTCCATTTGGAATAAGATGAGAAAAAAAGGAGTGAGTTTTGAAGAAGTGTATGATTTATTTGCTATTCGAATTATTTTAAAATCCCCTATTGAACGTGAAAAAGAAGATTGTTGGAAAGTGTATTCTATCATTACAGATATGTATAACCCCTCTCCTAAACGATTAAGAGATTGGCTTAGTAATCCTAAGAGTAATGGTTATGAGGCACTGCATACTACTGTAATGGGACCTCAAGGCAAATGGGTAGAAGTACAAATTCGAACACATCGCATGAATGAGATTGCAGAAAAAGGCCTGGCTGCACATTGGAAATACAAAGAAGATACACAGGATGAAAGTCGTTTTGATAAATGGTTTCATCAAATACGAGAAATATTGGCCAATCAGGATACAGATTCCATCGATTTTTTACATGACTTTAAAACTAATTTTTTAACTGAAGAAATTTATGTATACACCCCTAAAGGAGATGTAAAAATGCTACCCATTGGATCTACGGCCATTGATTTTGCTTTTTATATTCATAGTGCTGTTGGTGCTAAATGTATTGGTGCTAAAGTGAATCATAAACTTGTTCCATTAAATCATAAATTAAATAGTGGAGATCAGATAGAAATAATAACCTCCAATAAACAGAAGCCAACAGAAGATTGGTTAAGCATTGCAGTTACAGCAAGAGCACGAAATAAAATTAAGGATGCGCTTAAAGAACAAAAACGTTTAGTAGCGGAAGAAGGGAAATATATATTACAAAGAAAATTAGAAGCAATTAATGCCAAACTCAATCAACATAATATAGATGAGCTTACCGCCTTTTATAAGGTTTCATCTCAATTAGATTTATTGTACAATATTGCGGTAAAGCGCATCGATTTGAAAGAATTAAAAACTTTTGTAGTTGTTGGAGATAAAATTGATGCCCCCAAGCCTCAAAAAATAGTTACCGACGTAAAAACAATAGATCAACAAAAATCTTTAATTGGGAAAGATGCAGAGCTCATTATTTTTGGAGAAAGCAGTGATAAGATCGTGTATACCTTGGCACAATGCTGTAAACCTATACCAGGCGATGATGTTTTTGGCTTTATAACCGCTACGGATGGATTGAAAATACATAGAACAAACTGCCCTAATGCAACTCAATTGTTAGCAAATTATGAACATAAAATAGTCAAAACAAAATGGGCTAAAAACAAAGAAATTTCTTTTCTAACGGGCTTACGTATTATTGGCATAGATGATGTGGGCATTGTAAATAAAATAACAAATATTATATCCGGAGAACTTCGATTAAATATTGCAGCTCTAACTATTGAATCAAAAGATGGCTTGTTCGAAGGATTAATAAAAATTTTTGTGCACGATAAAGATGAATTAGATGAACTTGTGAATAGATTAAAGTTGTTAAATGGTCTTCACTCAATTGATCGATTCGATGCAGAAGACATTGAATAACAATCGTTTATTATAGAAAATAGACGTTTTGGTGCATGTCCCTTAAATAAAATAGGCAAAACTTCCCTTTACTCTTTATGTTGAATTTGATCAAATTGTCATTAAACCGTCATAATTTAATCAAATCTCAAAACATTAATTTTTTTTAAAAAAATGTGGTAATATTGCGCACTCATTTAATTTTTTTTTAAGAGTTTAGGGTTGAAAAAGGAGGCCTTTTCTAAGGCTTCCTTTGCTTTTTTATTGAATAATCAAATCCTTTATTACGTCTCTCCCCAAAGCCTCATTTACTCTTTTTATAATAAGGTTTTTTTGATACAGTAATTCTTGTTTCAATGGAGCTATATGTGTTATAATGAATAACGTATGACCCAAAATTTTAATCTCGCTGGTATATTGTGCAATGGTTTTACCCATAAGCGTTTCCCATATTTCTTCAATTTGCAAAGCATATACTTTACCTTGTAACTTACGTTGTTCTAAAAATTGTTTAAGCGCTTCTGCAAGAGATATTTCTGCCATATGTGGTTTTTAAGCTAATGGTACTAGTTGTAAAGGTTTTTGCAAGGTGTCTGATATTTTTTGTAATCGCTCAACATGCGTATCTGTAATAAAAAGTTGCGCATTACGTAAGAAAACACATCGTAATAAATTTTGTATACGTTGCTCATCTAATTTCTCAAATACATCATCCAATAACAATATAGGAGCAAATCCTTTAATTGTTTTTAACATTTCAAAAGCGGCTAACTTTAGTGCAAAGAGCAAGCTCTTTTTTTGCCCTTGAGAAGCCACTGTTTTAAAGGGTTGGTCATTGAAAGATAACAATATATCGTCTCTATGCACACCCACTGTGGTACGTTGTAAAAGCAAATCTTTAGAGAAGCGTTGTTCAAGCAATGTTAATATGGGATGTATGTGCAAATCGCTTTCATACGTTAACGCTATCGATTTTTCTTCACGAAAATCTGTTATATCGTTATATGTTTTTATTACCAATGGTATGAATTGATCTAAAAAAAGCTTCCTCCTCTCATAAATAGGTTGCCCATGATGTGCCAATTGATGGTTATAAATAGTCAAAAGTTCTATATTGACAGGAGCGTTATTTCCTGATTTTTTTAGTAACCCATTTCGCTGCTGCAAATATTTATTGTAGGCAATAAGTTGGTGTAAATAATTATTATCTAACTGTGATAGCAAGTTATCTAAAAACTTTCTTCGTATATCACTGTGGTCATTGATGAGAGCAATATCATCCGGCACAATCATAATACATGGAAAGCGACCTAGGTGTTGAGACATTTTACCATAACACTCATTATTTACTTCTATTTCTTTTTTACCATTTTCACGCAACACACAACTTACTTGATATGTAGCGTCTAATTGGTTAAAATGCCCATCAATCCTAAATCCTGTTTTGCCTTGTTGTATATTCCAGGTATCTACATTGCTAAAATAACTTTTAGCAAAACATAGGTAATAAATACTATCCAATAAATTCGTTTTTCCAATACCATTTGGCCCGCAAATACCCATTATACTTGCGTTGAAGTTTAAGGTATAGTTTGTATAATTTTTAAAATTTGTAAGTGATATATGGCTAAGATGTAACAATGTAATTAGTTAGAACAGAAATAAACGTATTTTTTTAGGAAACATCCACATTCAAAATTACTATTATCTTTGCCGATCAAAAGTATTTTTTACGTGGCATCTAAATTTTCAAAAGAGACTTACTTATACTGGTATGAATTAATGCTTCTCATACGCAGTTTCGAACTAAAAGCCGAAGAAATGTATAAAATGGCTGGAAAAATTCGAGGCTTTTTTCATGCATATATTGGCCAAGAAGCCATTGCTGCAGGCTGTATGACGGCTACTAAACCAGAAGATATTTTTATAACCGGTTATAGAGATCATGGGCTAGCATTGGCTAAAGGTATTTCCGCCAATGCTTGTATGGCAGAGTTATATGGAAAGGCAACTGGCTGTGCTAAAGGCAAAGGAGGGAGTATGCATTTTTTTGGTAAAGAGGTGAATTTTTACGGTGGACATGGTATAGTGGGTGCACAAATAGGAACAGGAGCTGGTTTGGCCTTTGCAGAAAAATATAAAGGAACAGACCATGTAACGCTTACCTTTTTTGGTGATGGTGCTGCTCGCCAAGGTATACTACATGAGGTTTTCAACCTAGCTATGCTTTGGAAATTACCAGTAATATTTATTTGTGAAAATAATTATTATGCTATGGGTACATCAGTGGCTCGTAGTTCTAATGTAGTAGACATTTATAAATTGGCTGATGCTTATGAAATGCCTGCTGATAGTGTAGATGGTATGAGTCCTGAAGCAGTTCATGAAGCCATTGCCCGTTCAGTAAAACGGGCTAGAGAGGGAGATGGCCCTACTTTATTAGAAATAAAAACGTATCGGTACAAAGGACATTCCGTATCCGATCCGCAAAAGTATAGAACCAAAGAAGAATTAGAAGAATACAAAGAAAAAGATCCTATAGAAACGGTATTGCATACCATACAGCAAAATAATTATGCAACAGAGGCAGATATACAAGTCATTAAAAAAAGGGTAAGCACAACTATAGAAGCTGCTGTACAATTTGCAGAAACCTCTTCTTTCCCTGATGAAAGTGAATTACTGAAAGATGTGTATGCAGAAGAGGGATATCCGTTTATAACCGATTAAATTTATACTACATTACAATAATCACCATAATATGTCCTCCGATACGCAAACACAAAATACAATAAGTACGCCTACTTCAACAACTTCTATTCCTTTTTTAACACGGTATAGCAAACCTATTATATATGTGAGTACAGCTATTATAGTAGTATTTGGAGGGTTTTTGCTATATAAAAAATGGGTAGTAGAACCTAAAGAAACAAAGGCTGCTGAAGCTATATTTAAGGCTGAAAATTATTTTAGAAAAGATTCTTTTAAACTGGCTTTAGACGGTCGATCTGGAGAACCTGGATTTAAAGATATTATTAAAAAATATAGCGGAACCAATGCAGCAAACAATGCTAAACTATATGCAGGCATTTGCTATTTACAATTAGGCGATTTTAATAATGCTGTTAAACAATTAGAAGATTTTGATACAGATGCCCAACAAGTACAAGCTTTGGCCTACGCTAGATTAGCAGATGCCTATTCAGAATTAAATAAAAAAGATAAAGCAGTAGACTATTATAAAAAAGCAGCCCATCATTTTGAAAAAGATGAATACAATGCTTCCGAATATTTATTTAGAGCTGCTCAATTATTAGAAACAATGAACAAGAATAAAGAAGCTGTTGAGTTGTATCAAGAAGTGAAAACAAAATATCCTAAATCAGAAAAAGGATTTCAAGTAGATAAATATTTAGCGCGATTGGGAGTCTTATAATGAATAATTGATAATGAACAATTAATATTTTTTATTTCTTTTATCCATTATCAACCATTCATTATCCATTAATTAACATGAGTGAAAACAAAATATCCAACAACACTACAGGCATCTTACAACCACAGGATGCCTGTGTTGTTATAGTAAAAACAGAATGGAATGCCAATATAGTAAATCAATTAGAAGAAGGAGCAAAAACTATTTTACAACAACATAAGATAGGAAGTATAAAAACAATAACTGTTCCTGGTGCATTTGAAATAGCTTTTGGCATACGTTGTTATTGGGAAATGCATCAACAACAAAACACACCTCATGCATTTATAGCATTAGGTGCCGTTATAAAAGGAGATACCCCTCACTTCGATTATGTATGTAAAGCAGTAACAGATGGTATTGTGCAATTAAATTTAGCATTACCTATACCTACTATTTTTGGTGTATTGACGGTAAACAATGAACAGCAAGCCTTAAATCGTATCGGTGGCAAACATGGCCATAAAGGTGAAGAAGCTGCTATAACGACTTTGAAGATGATGGCGTTAAAACAATTGTTGAACCAATAATTTATTAAATGACTATCCAACTCTTCATACCTTGCTTTATTGATCAGCTGTTTCCACAAACAGGTTTTAACATGATTAAAGTATTAAAAAAAGTTGGATGCACTGTTCAATATAATGAAAAGCAAACCTGCTGTGGACAGCCTGCTTTCAATGCAGGTTATTGGAAAGATGCCAAAAAAGTTTGTGAAAAATTTTTACAAGATTTTGAGGGTAGTGATTATATCGTAGCACCTAGCGCTTCTTGTGTGGGATTTGTAAAAAATTATTATAAAAAACTAGCCTCATCCCAGCCTTCCTCAAAAGGGAAGGAGAATCTTTTTTTAGAAGGCATACAAAATATTTCCGGACGTATATATGAATTTTCTGAATTTTTAACTGAAGTATTAAACGTAACAGATGTGGGCGCTACGTTAAATGGGAAAGCCACATATCACGATAGTTGTGCAGCATTGAGAGAATGTAATATTAAAGAAGCCCCTCGTACATTGTTGCAACAGGTAAAAGGATTGGAATTGATTGAAATGGAAGAAACCAGCGTATGCTGCGGATTTGGAGGAACTTTTGCTGTTAAGTTTGAACCTATATCTATTGCTATGGCCGATCAAAAAATAAACCATGCTTTAGCAACAGGTGCTGAATATATTATATCTACGGATATGAGTTGTTTAATGCATTTAAACGGTTATATTCAACATAAAAAATATCCTTTACAAACGTTACATATAGCGGATGTTTTGGCAAAGCATTAATTTTTATTCAATATGAAAAAAATATTTTCATCTCTATTCATAATCATTTCATTTACTGCGTTAAGTCAAAACAAACAACTTACTATAGAAGATGCAGTACTTAAAGCACAAACCAGTTTAGCCCCTAAAAATTTATCTGGATTAAAATTTATCAAAGGTACAAATGATGTGAGTTATGTAGATACCGTAAACAATGAAGTGGTACTTCAATCTTTTTCAATGGCTAATGGAAATAAAAAAATAATTTTTACGCAGCATCAACTTAAAGAAGCATTGCAAAAAGCTGATATACAAAAAGAAACACCGATGCAAACAATGAATTGGAAAAATAAAGATATACTAGCGTTTGCTATTGATTCAATGCTTTATGAATATAATATCATAACAAAAAAAATTTTTAAATTAGGTATAAATCATATACCTAATGATGCAGAAAATATAGAAAAAACGAATCGTCCTAATTTGTATGCTTTTACCAAACAAAACAATGTATTTATTTATAACAATGGTAAAGAAATTGAGGTAACTAATGAAAGCAATAAAGATATAGTTTGTGGAACTGTAGTACATCGAAATGAATTCGGTATTGTAAAAGGCCTTTTCTGGTCACCCAATAATAATAAACTTGCTTTTTATAAAATGGATCAAACCATGGTAACTTCTTATCCTATTATTAATTGGTCGGAAAAACCCGCAGCAAACAACAATATTAAATATCCTTTTGCAGGAGAAAAAAGTCATGAAGTAACACTGGGCGTTTATGACATGATCTCAGGCAAAACCGTTTATATGCAAACGGGAGAACCTAAAGAGCAATACCTTACCAATATTGCATGGAGTCCCGACGAAAAATTTATGTATATCGCCGTATTGAATAGAGATCAAAATCACATGAAGCTTAACCAATATGATGCCTTAACCGGATCGTTTATTAAAACTTTATTTGAAGAAAAAGATGAAAAATATGTTGAACCACAACATCCTATGATGTTTGTAAAAAATAATCCAACGCAATTTATTTGGCAAAGCATGAGAGATGGACATAATCATTTGTATTTGCATGATGTAAGTGGAAAAATGATTCGGCAACTAACCAAAGGCGCATGGGAAGTATTGGATTATAATGGGTTTGATGCTACAAGCGAAAATGTATTTTTTCATGCTAATGCAGAAAACCCTATGAATAAAGATTTTTATGAAGTGAATGTAAAATCAGCCAAAATAACAAAACTTACCAATGGAAATGGATATCATACTTGCCGTATAAACGAAGAGGGAACCGCAGTTATAGATTATTTTTCTAACACCACTATACCCAGAAATATATTTATACTTGATTTAAAAAAACAAAAACAATCAACATTGTTGTATTCTGCTAATCCATTACAAGACTATAATATTGGACAATTAAAACTATTCAGTATAAAAAATAATCAGGGAACTAATTTGTATTGTAGAATGATTACGCCACCGCAATTCGACCCCACTAAAAAATACCCAGTTTTAGTTTATTTATATGGAGGTTCACATGCTCAAATGGTTCTTAATAATTGGTTAGGTGGCGCTAATCTTTGGTTCCATTATATGGCACAGAAAGGTTTTATAGTATTTACATTGGATAATAGAGGAAGTGAAAACAGAGGTAAAAATTTTGAACAAGCTACTTTTAGGCAATTGGGAACAGCAGAAATGGAAGATCAGTTGGTTGGTGTTAATTACTTAAAAACATTACCATACGTAGATACTGCAAGAATGGGCATTCATGGATGGAGCTTTGGTGGTTTTATGACTACTTCATTAATGACCAGACATCCAGGCGTTTTTAAAGTTGCTGTTGCTGGTGGGCCAGTAATAGATTGGTCATATTATGAAGCAATGTACACAGAAAGATATATGGATACTCCACAACAAAATCCAGAAGGATATAACAATAATAATTTGTTGAATTATGTTCAAAACTTAAAAGGCAAATTATTGTTGATACACGGAACAGATGATAACACAGTAGTTTGGCAGCATTCTATTATGTATCTTAAAAAAGCGGTTGAAAAAGGCGTGCAGCTCGATTATTTTATTTACCCAGGCCATGAACATAATGTACAGGGAGAAGATCGAGCGCATTTAATGGAAAAAATTAGTCAATATTTTATAGAGCATCTGTAAGAGGGTATTAAATATATATATCTTCTATCCAGTAATACTCATGGTTATTATTGGCATCAATAATAATAGACAAAACATCAAACTGAATATATTTCCATTCGGAATATTTATGTAAAAATGCCTCTGCAGCTTGTTTAAGATTATTCATTTTTTTTTCGTGTATGCTTTCTTCTGGTAATCCAAAATCTTTATTGGATCTTGTTTTTACTTCAATAAAATGAAGTACGTTCTTTTTAGAAGCAATAATATCTACCTCGCAACGTCCGTACCGCCAGTTGGTATGCAGTATTACAAATTCTTTTTGTTCAAAAAAAGTACACGCTAATTTTTCTCCAACAATACCTGTGGTTAAATGGGTATGCACAAATATAAATTTATAAACTATATTGCTAATGTATATTTTATTTTAACATTGCAACGTGAGTAATCAAAAAATTTACCGTTTAAAAGGACAAGTACAACATTATGCTTGGGGTGGTTACACATACATTCCATCATTGCTCAACATTAACAACACAAACCATCAACCTTTTGCAGAATACTGGATGGGCATACATCCTAGCGCTATTTCGCAAATAGAAGTAAATGGTCAATGGGAATTGCTAACTCATTTTTTACAACAAAATCCTACAGCATTGAGCAAGTCACCCAATCAACTACTCAACCCATCAACCAACCAACTACCTTATTTATTTAAAATATTGGATGTTAGAGAGATGTTGTCTATTCAAGTACATCCTACTAAAACCGCTGCTCAAGAGGGTTTTGAAAGAGAAGAAAAATTAGGCATACCTATAAATGCATCTAACAGAAATTATAAAGATAAAAATCACAAACCCGAAATGATGGTAGCATTATCACCATTTTGTTTACTGCATGGTTTTAAAACTCCATCATTATTGCAACAAACGTTGCAAAAGATAGAAGCATTTCATCCGCTTATATCCATTTTTAAAAAGAATGATTATAAAACATTATATACATACATAATGGAAATGCACCAAGATGAAGTAGATAAAATGTTACAGCCTCTTTTGCAAAAAATCGTTCCACTATATCAACAACAAAAATTAAATAAACATAATCCTGATTTTTGGGCAGCTCGTGCAATAATCAATAACACGCATCCATATCAAAATGTAGATAGAGGTATATTTTCTATTTACTTTTTTAATTTACTACAATTAAAACCCGGCGAAGCTATTTTTCAAGGGGCGGGATTGCCACATGCGTATTTAGAAGGTGTAAATGTAGAATTGATGGCCAATTCAGACAATGTACTTAGAGGCGGGCTTACACCAAAATATGTTGATGTAAAAGAACTTATCCAACATATTATATTTGAAGGTATAACACCACATATTTTTATTGGTAATGGACATACACAAGAAAAAATATACCATTGCCCTGTGCCCGATTTTTGCTTGTCTGCTATTTTATTATCTGCCGGTTCTTCTATAACTCAATACAGTCAATCGTTTGAGATAGGCATTGTCATAGATGGAAGCCTTCAAATAGAAGTTGAAGAGAAACAAATATTTACTAAAGGCGACAGTTTTGCTATTGCTGCTGATACAAACTATAACATAACTACGCAAAGCCATTGCGTAGTATACAAGGCCTTTGTACCTAAGGAATAATTGTAGCTGTTATTACATCATAGTAAAAAAGACTTTATTATATTCGCAATATAAAATTTTGATGTATGAATTATAAAAAATCAATCATTGTTGCTTTTGTATTAATGTTAGCAGCTTCCATTATATACCGTGTTATACCGAATCGTCCAGATGGGTTTGCTCCTCAATTTGCTATTGCATTATTGGCAGGCGCTATGATACGTCGTAAAGCATGGGCTTTTGCCTTACCGTTGTTGTCGATGTTTTTATCGGATGTTTTTTATGAAGGCTTATATAAAATGGGATACAACAACACACCCGGATTTTATGAAGATCAGTGGATGTATTATGTGCTGTTCACTTCATTAACCATATTTGGTTTTTTCATTAAAAATTATAAAATATCTCGCATTTTTATTGGAGCTCTTGCTGCACCCACTGCATATTTTTTATTATCTAACGCAATAGTATGGTTTACAGGTTGGGGATATCAAAGATCTACATTGTTGGAATGTTATGTGGATGGCCTTCCTTTTTATAAAACCAGTGTATTAGCTACACTTGCATTTAGTGCTGTTTTTTTTGGCATTATGTATGGGCTTACTCACTCGAAACAGCAGCCTGTTGTAGAAAGAGCTAAATAAAAATAATAGAATCTTTTTAAGATCGGCAAATATGGAACATCTTGTTTTATTGCATGGTGCTATTGGTTCGAAAGATCAGTTTTTATCTTTACAAAATATACTTAGCAAACACTTTCATGTTCATGCATTTAATTTTTATGGACATGGAGGAGACGATTTTCCAGAAGAGCCTTTTTCTATATCGTTGTTTGCAGAGCAAGTAGTGAATTACGTGCAGAGTGTAGAGTTAAATCAGGTAAATATTTTTGGATATAGTATGGGAGGATATGTTGCATTATACATGGCAAAATACTATCCTCATTTGGTAAAAAAAATAATTACACTGGGCACAAAATTTTATTGGGATAATGATATAGCCACCAAAGAAGTAAAACAATTGCAACCGGCCATTATCGAGCAAAAAATTCCTGCTTTTGCTCAGGTGCTACAAAACAGGCATACTTCACATAAATGGGGTCTTGTTCTTAATAAAACAGCAGATATGTTATTGAATATGGGAGAGATTAACCCCCTTCATTCGAATGATTATACCTCTATTGTAACACCTGTGCTTATTATATTGGGAGATAGGGACAAAATGGTTACACTACGAGAAACAGTCGGTGTTTATGAAAAACTTCCGAATGCTCAAATGGCTATTTTACCTAATACACGCCATCCTATTGAGCAAGTTCAAATAGATGTGTTGGGTTTTATGATTCAACGGTTTATACAACACACAAATTAGTCTTTTTTTTCTTTCCAGGTTTTATATACGGTATCTTGAAATGGCCTATTGTGAGGCATTTCGTGTAATGCCTCACAAAGTCTCCAGCCCGCTTGCATTGTTTCAGGTAGTGATTGATATAATTTTGTGCCTTCTGTTTTCCATACTAGCATATCCTCACTCACTTGCTTAATAATTTTTCCAGGATTTCCAACTACCACACTTCGGTTCGGAATTTTTTCTTCTGCAACTATAAGTGTTAATGCACCTATAATACATTCATCACCAATGTCTACATTATCCATAATGACACTATTCATACCTATTAAACAATTTCTTCCAATAGTAGCGCCGTGTATGATAGCGCCATGCCCAATATGCGCATTTTCTTTCAACAATACAGTTATGCCAGGAAACATATGGATAGTACAGTTTTCTTGCACGTTGCATCCATCTTCAATAACAATACTCCCCCAATCTCCTCTAATAGCTGCTCCTGGACCAACATACACATTTTTCCCAATAATTACATTGCCTGTTACAGCAGCCTGTGGGTGTATAAACGCAGTTGGGTTAATAACCGGAATAAAATCTTTAAACGAATAAATCATAAAAAAGTTGGGTTGTGTTATAAAATGTATGATGGGTTAAAATTTCTGTGATAAATAAATAGTTTGATTATTACGCTTACCTAAAGTAAAGCTTATGATTGCTTGATTTTCGTAGCTACAAGCATAAATTAACTATATTTTCGTTTTTTAATCCAACATAACTCCATTGTGCATCAATTTGTACTTTATGATAGTGCTGATACTTAGCCTTTACACAAAGCTTATCTGCTTCTTTAGACAAGGTATTCAAAACAGTATGGGTGCTTATCCCTAAATACTTATAGCATAATCCCTGACACCAGAACCTCTTAAAAGCAGCCTAATTACTTTATCTCTATTATATTTATCAACATCCCAATATAGATACGCATATTGGAATTGTTTACCACATCTTTTGCATAATATATTTCGTGTACGATTATCCTTTTTGTCATTCTTTACTACCTTTATGCTCCAGCAATGGGAGCAGCTAATTTGTTTTTCTATTATCATTTTATAAAATTAACATTCTACTGCTTTTTATTCATCATACTTTTTATAGTACAATAAATCAAAGAGTAATTTAAGTCAAATAAATATTTTATGCCAAAGCTATTATATGTTACCCTCGTTATACTGTTAAATAATGTATGTAGTTTTTCGCAAAAAAATACCAATACAGACACTATGCCTACCCAAAAAAAGAATACCATCTATTCCAAAACAGCCACAGAAAAGGTAAACCTAAGCAACCAGGAATGGAAAAAAATACTTCCTACAGAAGTATACACCATAGCTCGAGAAAAAGGAACAGAGCCTGCCTGGAGCAGTAAATACGAAAATTTTAAAGAAGTAGGCACTTATTACTGTTTGGCCTGCGGAAATGCTTTATTTACAAGTAATACCAAATTCGAAAGTGGATGCGGTTGGCCAAGCTTTTATGAACCTATTAGCAAAACAAGTATTCTATATACCCCAGACCACTCTCACGGAATGAAGCGCACAGAAATACAATGTGGGCGGTGCAATGCACACCTTGGTCATGTATTTAATGATGGTCCGCCACCAACTGGCTTGCGTTATTGCCTTAATGGAGTAATACTAGATTTTGAGAAAGCCCAAACAATTGAAAGAAAGCATACTAAAAAATAGTGCTCTCTTTAACAAAAAATTAAGAAAAATTAATAAACATTTGCTATCGAAACCTTGTCAAAGCAACAAAATACATATAGTTATGAAAAAATTATTCATTGTTTTAATCGCTACAACGATTATAAAAACCTCTAGCAAAGCGCAAGAAGTACCCAATCAAAATATAAATTACAAAATCAGTCAAGATCATTACACTCGATTGGCAGATTCCTTACTAAAATTTCAAGGAACAACTATTCAAAACACTTATAAAGCAATTGATTACATGCAGGCCAAACAAGATCGAAAAGAAGCCCGTAAAAATTTTCGTCAGCAATTACGTTTAGAAAGGGCTCGAAACCCTTACTATTGGAACAATTGGGGAGGAAACAGCAACTGGAATTCTCCTTACTATAATAATTGGAATTCCTTTACACCAGATATGGGTTATCGTACGGGCAATTGGACATTCTGGTATTAACACTTAAATTTGCAACATCTTTTTACTAACAATCATCAAAAAAGTTCACATGAAATCGATCAAAATGCTTACAAGCACATCTCTTTTTGCCTTTGTTCTTATTTTAACCTCTTGCGCACACAAAGTAACTCGTATCGATCCTAGCGAACAAGTAGATCTTAGTGGCCGTTGGAACAATACAGATTCTCGTTTTGTAGCCGAAGATATGATTGGCGATATCCTAAAAGCTAAATGGCTTGGAGATTATTTAGAAAAAAATAACAGCCAAAAACCTACTGTTATTGTAGGATTTGTTCAAAATAAAAGTCATGAACATATTGAAGCAGAAACATTTATGAAAGATGTAGAACAATCTTTTATAAAAACAAGCAAGGTGAGGCTAGTACAAGGAGGTAAAAAAAGAGAAGAACTAAGAGCTGAAAAAGCAGATCAACAAACCAACGCATCTACCAGCAGTATGAAAAAATTTGGTTTAGAAAACGGTGCCGATTACATTTTACAAGGCGATATTAATTCAATAGTAGATTCTCAAGGGCGTAAAAAAATAGTTTACTATCAAATAAATTTAGAGTTAACTAATATTGAAACCAATGAGGTAGTTTGGATAGGAGATAAAAAAATTGCTAAATACATTAAAAATTAGTACTACTCTTATTTTTTAATACGTACTGAATAAACGATATGGGGATACCTATTAATATGTTTAAAAGGGCATTAGCAGTATTCGTGTTAATGCCTTTTTTATTAAGCTGTGCTTCATATAATGCACGTATTTCGGGCTATTATGATTATATGACCAGTGGTAATTATACCATGGCTGATAAAGCTTTAGACAATGTACGTTTATTACAAAAAAAACGCAACCATTTTTTATACTTGGTTGAAAAAGGTCGTATAGCACAACTTCTACATCAATATGATACAAGTAATAGTTTTTTTAACGAAGCAGATAATTTAGCAGAAGATACTAAAAGTAACATAGGCGATATTGCTATTGGAACCATCACCAATCCCATGATGCAACAATACCAACCCGAAGCTTTTGAAAAGTTTATGTTGCATTATTACAAAGCTATTAACTACTTGCAATTAGGAAAAACGGAAGACGCTTTAGTAGAAGCCCGTCGTATAACCATACAAGCCAATGAACAAGAAAATAAATATGGTGATAAAATAAATCGTTATTCAAAAGATGCATTTTCCTTTATGCTGCAAGGCATTATTTATGAAAGTGCAGGGGATATGAATAATGCGTTTATTGCTTATCGCAACGCAGCAGAAACCTATCTAAGTGTTCCTAACAAAAGTTGGTATGGCGTATCTATTCCCAAACAATTAGAATATGATGTATTGCGAACAGCACATATAAATGGATTTACGGATGAAGTAACTCGCTTTGAAAAATTATTTAATACCACTTATCAACCTTCAGATACAGCAAAAGGAGGTGAGCTGCTTGTATTTGTAGAAAAAGGAAGAGTGCCTATTAAAAAACAACAAGACCTTTCCTTTTTTCTTTCTAAAGGATTAGGAGGTAATTTCTTTTTTACAGATGAAACGAATTCGATGAACATTCCATTTGATTTTAGCGCAGGTATAACCGCAGAGCAGCTTTCTTCCAGCAATTTAAGAACATTTCGCATTGCTCTTCCAAAGTATATTACTCAGCATGCATACTATACTAATCAGCAAATTACGATCAATGGTAAAAGTATTGCTATTGAAAAAGCCCAGGATATTAATGTATTAGCCACAGAAACATTACGACAAAGGTTTTTAAAAGAATTATCTTCGGCATTATCAAGATTGGTTGTAAAAAAATTAGTGGAAGAGTTAGTTAGAGGAAAAGAAGAAAAAAATAATACTACTTCAACATCAAAAAAAACATCCCCTGATAGTACAATAAACAAAAAGAGTGAGAACTGGCGTTCAGTTGCTGCAACTGCTTTGCAATTGTATAATTTTTTGTCTGAGCAAGCAGATACGAGAAATTGGCAATCATTACCAGCCGAAATACATGTGGCTCGTATTCCATTACAACCAGGAGAAAATAAAATTACGTTATCGTTATCTAATTCTTACGGTGTAAAAGATTCCACTATTATACAAGTAAAAAATACCGGTCGTTTACAGTTGTATCATTATAGTTCGTTGAAATAGTAAATTACTTAATTTGAATGCGTTTTTCTATTTAATATTTACTACTAAGCTCACCCCTGTCGTATTCGCAGTATTGCTGTAACCCGGCACAATTTGTAGACTTAAATCATCACTAACATCAAACGTTTTTAAATGTGCTGATACCGTAGCATCAAGTACATTTAATCCCCAAGCCAATAAAAAAAATAAAACAGAATAGTCCATACTTTGTCTAAAGCTATTTCTATAAGCACGTAAAGCCTCCGGAAAAGCTAAAAAAGGTTTTAAATTATCGTCCACAGCATTATAGGTTGGCGATCCTATCATATCTGTTCTATTTTGGATATTATATGCCACCGTGTAAGCATACTTAGTTCTTTTATAGTTTTTAAAATTATATATAAAAAGACCTACTGTTGTTCCTATGGCTGCATATACAAAGGGTATTTTCCAATACTGATGATTATACGCCTGCCCCCATCCCGGTAATATAAGGGAGTGCATAGTCGCTTTTCGCGGATTATACATGGTTATAAAAGAAGTATTTTTTATAGCGCTAGAAGATGGCGTGCTAGATGAATCAATGCTCACAAAAACAGAATTTTTTTGAACAGTACCACTATCCTGCTGTGCGCTTACTTGTTTGCAGCATAAAAAGAACATTACACATCCAATATAATATATGATCTTTTGCATCAATTTTTTTAATCACATTGAATATTCATTAGACTCAAAATATTATTTAACTCCTCAATGGAATAATACTCTATAGTAATATCTCCATTTCCGTTTTTAGCATGTTTTAATTTTACTTTAGTACCAAAGTAAGAGGCTAAATTATCTTCTATTCGTTTATATGCAGCAGGAAGGGAATGGGGTGTGTGTTTTTGAACTGTATTCTTTTTTTTGCTTAGCGTACGTGCTAAAACCTCTGTTTGACGAACAGATAATTTTTTTTGTATAATTTCTTTAAAAATAAACAATTGTTGATCTACGGCCTCTATATTGATAAGTGCTCTTGCATGACCCATACTTATCTCTCCATTACGAACAGCTATTTGTATATCTGGAGGGAGTTTCAGCAACCGAATATAATTAGCAACTGTTGTACGCTCCTTACCCATTCTCTCTGCTACTTGTTCTTGATTAAAATGTAATTCATCCATTAATCGTTTATAACTTAATGCAATTTCTATAGCATTTAAATTTTCTCGCTGCACATTTTCTAATAACGCTAGTTCTAACAATTCTTGATCATTAGCTTTACGAATATAAACAGGTATATCCTTTAAATTAGCAATTTTGGACGCTCTCCAGCGACGCTCTCCGGAAATAAGCTGATATGTACCATTGGGTAAAATACTAACGGTAATGGGTTGTATAATTCCATGCAACTTAATAGAATCAGCCAATTCTTGCAAAGCTTTGATATCAAAATCTTTGCGAGGCTGTTTGGGATTGATTCGAATTTTATGAATGGGGATATGATTCACATCTACGAACACATCGCCCGTTGATTTTAATGTATTTGTTGTGGTTTGTAAATCAGTATCAATATTTTGAAGTAATGATCGAATACCTTTTCCTATAGCATCTTTTTTATGAGACGTTGTCATATTTACTTATGAGTTAAAATACGTTTTTGTTGCTTTATTTTAGTGAGATTATTTTTTTGTAAAATTTCTTTAGCAAGATTTAAATAATTGATAGCTCCTTTACTTTCTGCATCATATAAGATAGCTGGTTTACCAAAACTTGGAGCCTCACTTAGGCGAGTATTTCGATGAATGACTGTATTGAAAACCATTTCTTCAAAATGTCGCCTAACCTCATTTACTACTTGATTACATAGGCGTAACCGACCATCATACATTGTCATCAAAATGCCTTCTACCAACAACTGCGGATTTAATCTGTTTTGTACTATTTTAATTGTATTTAAAAGCTTTCCTAACCCCTCAAGAGCAAAAAATTCGCACTGTACAGGTACAACCACCGCATCTGCCGCAGTAAGCACATTCACTGTAATTAATCCTAAAGAGGGTAAGCAGTCCACCACAATAAAATCATATTTATCTCGAATAGGATCTAGTATATTTTTCAAAACCATTTCACGGTTGGGATAATTAATCATCTCAATCTCTGCCCCTACCAAATCGATGTGTGATGGAATAATATCTAAATTGGGGATTGCCGATTTTAAAACAACATCTCCAACAGCAGCTTTGTTAATCATCACATCGTATAAGCTGATATTAATATTATGTAAATCAAAGCCAACGCCGGTAGTACTATTTGCTTGAGGATCTGCATCAACTAGTAACGTTTTGTATTCCAACACAGCAAAGCTTGCGGCTAGGTTGATAGCTGTTGTTGTTTTACCTACTCCTCCTTTTTGATTTGTTACACCAATTATCCTTGCCATTTAATTTGATATTTAACTATATAACTAGCCTGCAAAATTAACTTAATCATCTGGGATGAAGATACTTATTATTCCACATTAAAATGCATGGTATCCACATAACTATTCTATATTAGCAGATTTTATAAATTACATTATGTACACCATTATTTCTGCAACCAATAGAAAAGGTAGTAAATCTCTACATGTTGCTCATCAATACAAAAAAATTTTACAAGAAAGAGGTATTGAAGCCCAACTCGTGTCGTTAGAAAAATTTGATCCTTTAAGCGATAAAGAAATCATTATTCAACTTGGGGAGAATATTTTATTACCCTCGTTAAAATTACTTTTCATTGTTCCTGAATATAATGGAAGCTTTCCGGGTGTGCTTAAGGTATTAATAGATTTACTACCTAGAGAAGTTTGGAAAAATAAAAAAGCAGCTTTAGTAGGCGTAGCTTCTGGCCGAGCAGGCAATTTGCGGGGTATAGAACATCTAATGAGTGTTTTACATTATATAGGTTTAACCATATTGCCTCAAAATATTTATTTATCAAAGGTGGAAAATTTGATGAACGAACATATGCAAATTATAAATACACTAACCCTACAAGACATGTATGATCAAGTAGATGCATTTATTCAATTTTAATGACTATGGGCTATGCTATTTTTAATCTCTACCCACAGAGCATCCATTTCTGCGAGGGACATATTTTCTAACCGTTTATTTTGCTGCTTTGCCAAATTTTCCATAGCTGTAAATCGCTGTATAAATTTTTGATTGATTTTTTCCAGCGCCATTTCCGGATCTACTTTTAGAAATCGAGCGTAATTAATTAGACTAAATACTACATCACCCCACTCTTCTTCTATATGTGTTTGATCATTTTCGATAATAGCTTCTTGTAGTTCTTTTATTTCTTCTTCTACTTTATTCCATACCTCTTTAGTATTGCTCCATTCAAACCCTACTTGTTTTACTTTTTCTTGAATACGAGTAGCTTTTACCATAGCAGGTAAAGCTTTTGGAACACCGCCCAATATGGAAGTTTTACCTTCTTTTAATTTTAACTTTTCCCAATTGCGTTTTACTTCTTCTTCTGTATTGGCCTCAACATTACCATAAATATGAGGATGGCGATGGATTAATTTATTGCAAAGGGTTTGTATAACTTCATTAATAGTAAATTGTCTTTCCTCTTTTGCTATGCAAGCATAAAATACAATATGTAATAAAACATCACCTAATTCTTCTTTTATATGTTGCCAATTTTTTTGTGTGATGGCATCTACTAATTCATAGGTTTCTTCTATAGTAAGGCTTCTAAGCGTTTGTATAGTTTGTTTTTTATCCCAAGGACATTTTTCTCGTAACTCATCCATTATTTGGATTAATGTGTCGAAAGACTGAGAAATAGTTGGCATGAAATATAGTATAACTTTTAATAAAAATGTCATGCTTCGACTATGCTCAGCATGACAAGTATTTTACTTTAGCACATTACTTAATCTGGCTTTTTTCCATCTAAAAAAGAATTCAATGTGCTAATTTGTGTTTGATTGTTTTCATCTGTTTTAACTTGATAATTACTGTAAAAATTTTCTACACTATTAGTAGTATTATATAACTCTAAGTTTTTACGAATGTATGCTGGAACCGTTTCAAACTCATTGTTTGGATCGTTGCCATTAATATTGAATGATAAGTTTCGAAGTTTTTGAATGCGTTCAGCAGCTTTTCTTTTTTGTTCTTCTATTTCATCATTAATAATAATTTCTTCTGGTACTACTTGAATGGTTGTAGTCGTTTGGTTTACTTCTACGTCTTCTTTAATAACCATTGTCATTTCTATGGAAGGCATTTCTTCTTTAACAGGTTGTACTATTTTATCTTCCTGCCTCTTCACTTCTTCATAAATTTGAACAGGACGTGTAAGATAGCCTCCAGAAGTAATGGAAGCCTGATGATCTATCTCTTCTTCTATAATCATTTTTATTGGCTTCTGTTCGTCTGTAGCATCCGTTACATGTTGTTTCTGTTCGGAAATAAAGGAAACTATTTTCGTTTCCAAAGTTTCTTCCTTATTTTTTTCAACAAAAGGTAGTGTAGATTGATTATATAATTTTTTTTCTTCTCCTTCTATGCCCAAAGTCATTACTATTTTTTCCTCTTTTTTATCTTTAACTACTGTTTGGGTTAATTTTTTTGCAAAGGGGTCTTTATATTGAAATCCTGTTGCAACAAGGGTTATACTAATTTTATCTTCTAAATTATTATCATACCCCATGCCCAATATTACATCGGTATCTTCACCTGCCTGATTACGTAAATAACTTTGGATAATATCTACTTCATCCATTGTAAACTCATGTTCGCCTTCGGCAGAATTAATGTTAATTAATATCCAACGAGCGCCCCGAATATCATTGTCGTTTAGTAATGGAGAGTTTAAAGCTTCTTCAATAGCACGATGTGCACGGTTTTCGCCACTTATAGCAGCGCTACCTAAAATGGCTACTCCACCATTGCGCATTACAGTGCATACATCGGCAAAGTCTACATTAATTTGTCCTTGACTACTAATTACATCGGTAATACATTTTGCGGCTGTAGCTAATACATTATCTGCTTTCGAAAAAGCCTCTTTCATTTTGAGGTTACCAAATTGTACTCGTAATTTATCATTACTAATAACTAATAAAGTATCTACATATTCTTTTAAGATATTGATTCCCGCTTCTGCTTGTGCATGGCGTTTAGGGCCTTCAAAGCCAAAGGGAGTGGTAACAATGCCTACAGTTAAAATACCTAAGTCGCGGCAAATTTGTGCCATAATGGGCGCTCCGCCCGTGCCTGTGCCACCGCCCATACCTGCAGTAATAAACGCCATTTTGGTATTGACTTCTAAAATTCTTTTTATCTCATCTAATGATTCTTCGGTGGCTTGTTTACCAATTTCAGGATTGGCGCCGGCGCCTAAACCTTGTGTTAAGTGTGGCCCTAACTGAATTTTATTAGGCACAGGGCTTTGGGCAAGGGCTTGCGCATCAGTATTACAAATAATAAAATCAACGCCGTCAATATTATCACTAAACATGAAGTTGACAGCATTGCTGCCGCCACCACCTACACCAATTACTTTTATGATGGAGGATTGTTGTTTGGGTAAATCGAAATGAATCATAATGAGAGAATTTAATGGAGTTATTAGTAAAAGGAGAATTAGTAATTAAAATTATGAGTATTATTCATGCTAAGTATATTTACTATGTAAATAATTATTTGCATCACTTAAGCTATATTTTTGATGAGTTCAAATCCTTGCTATTGACTTGGTTCGTGTCCTCACGAACCAATTGTATTTTAAAATTCATCTCTTAAATCTTTTAAAAAAGTATACTCTTTTATATCCATTTCATAATATTTTGCTGATGAGTATGCATATGCACATGGATCTTTGGCTAACTGCCAACGCTCTGCCAGTGGATTGTTATGGATATAATTTAATTTTTGCAAGGCAATATTTTTTGTGTACAAAGGAATGGCTAATGCATCTCTTTGCCAAAATTCATACCTTTTGTTATCAGCTACTACTGCATACGTTTTCAATTTGTTTTCATCATCACTACACAACATTTTTTTAAATTCATGTGCCGTGTTTTTTAAAAACGAATGTTGTGATTGTTCTTTACCATTCATTGCATTAATCCTCCATATTAAATGAATATGATTGGGCATGATGACAAATGCAAACACATTTACTTTTTCTGCATTGCTCAAATATTCTAAAGAGTTTATAATAACTTTTTTATATGCTTCTTCCCGTAACAGTTGTTGCCATTGATTAATAGTGGCTGTCCAAAAATATATTTCACCTATTTCAATATGCGATTTTCTTTTATATGTAAATAATGCTTCATTCATTTTTATATCATCTTATTGTTGGTTCGTGGGGACACGAACCAGAGCTTTGGTCATTTCTAATTCCTAATTTAAAATTTCTAATTACAACTTCACATCCTCTTCTTCTTTAAATAAATCCACAATGCCGTCTTTAAATTTACCCCAAAAATCTTTTACTCCTTTTTTATTACGAGTACGGTCTGCAATAGTTCTTCGTTCAGTTTCAGCATTATTTTCTACAAGTTTTTTTAAGCCTTCTGGCACATCTAATGTGATATGGTTTTTTTCAAATGCTTTTCGATTGTGTTCATAATCGCTGTATCCTTTCAATATTAAACCAATACAAGTTGCATACACCGGTTTTGCTAGTTCTTCAATATGCCCAGAAGCTAAGTGTTCATTCGGATAACCAATACGTGCATTTAAACCCGTTGCATATTCGGTTAATTGTATAAGGTGTTTTAGTTGTGCTCCTCCACCAGTAAGTACAATGCCTCCATTCAACATTTTATTATCCAGTCCTACTTGTTTTAAATGATAGCTTACAAAATCTAAAATTTCACTCATACGAGCTTGTATGATATGAGATAAATTTTTTGCACTAATTTCTTTAGCTGGTAAACCACGTAAACCCGGTATAGTAATAAATGCATTTGCTTTTGCTTCATCGGATAAAGCACTACCAAATTGCACCTTCATTTGTTCTGCTTGTGTTTTTAATACGCCTAAACCATTTTTAATATCGTTGGTAATATTTTCTCCACCAAAAGGAATAACGGCCGTATGTTTTAATATACCTTCATAGAATACGGCTAAATCAGATGTTCCACCACCAATATCTACAATAGCAACACCTGCTTCCATATCATGTTCGCACATTACTGCTGCGGCAGATGCTAAAGGTTGTAATACTAAATCTTTGGTGTGTAAGCCACTTTTTTCAACTGCACGGTTAATATTGCGAATAGCATTTCTATCGCCAGTGATGATGTGAAAGTTAGCGCCCACTTTTACACCGCTGTATCCAATAGGGTTTGGAATGTTTTGAAAATTATCAACAGTAAATTCTTGTGCAATAACATCAATAATTTGATCTCCTGCAGGGATATAGGTTTTGTATTGATCATTAATTAATTGATCAATTTCTAACTGGCAAATTTCTTCTTCAGTGTTTTGTCTAACTATATCTCCACGGGTTTGTAAGCTTTTAATATGATGGCCTGCAATACCTACATATACTTCTTTTATTTCAAGGTTTGGGTTGGAGGCATAACAGTTTTCTAAAGCCTGTTGTATGGCTTTAATGGTTTGATCAATATTTAATACTTGACCATGCTGCACACCGCTAGAGCTTGCTTTTCCAAAACCCAATATCTCTAGTTTTCCATATTCGTTTTTACGACCAGCAATAGCCGCTATTTTAGTAGTTCCGATATCGAGCCCTACAATAATGGGCATTTCGTTGTTATGCATAATTGGGTGTAGTTATTTTGGTAGTTTGTTGAAGAAAAATGAATCTTTTCTCGTAGAATTATTAGTTAAAAAAAAATTTCCATCCATGCTTTTGTTTTGATTACTAACTGATGCTCTAGAGCTGTATTTATCACCATTTGCATATTGCCAAGAAGCTAATAGATTCTTTTCTGTAATTGACCATTTCCCTCTTGCGATATACATACTACTAGAATTTGGGAGGGAGTCGAGATCATAAACAATAATAGAATCATTAGCTTTTATTTCTGCACACCATATACTCCCTGCAGTAGGATTGTTTCTGTTTGTGCCGTATCTACCCGACCATATACCTACTATACTGTCTTTAATGGTTGCAGGACTAGGGGAGACTTTTTTGTTACAAGCGATAAGTATTGTTAAAACGATGGAAATGCTAAATAATTGTTTCATAAAAAATAATTAAGTGGTGAAAAAAAAATAATGGCTCATAACATCTTACAAAGGTACTTTAGGTTTCTTGATTACTGGTTTATTATTTGCTATTTTTTGTTTGTTCATATTATTTTTTTTATTTGTTATGGATATTTTTTTAGTTATGCTGTCACTATCTAGTTTTATACTATCTGTTGGAGGGTGATCTATAATGGTTGCAATGTGTGTACTATCAGCCCCATCTGGTTCTGCGCCTAAGGTGGGGGAAGCTAAAACCTACACTATCTGTTTGTTGAGTATTTTTCTTCATTAACTCTTGCATCCATAATTTGGCTTGGGCAGTATCGATACCAATAGTACCAGCGCCTTTACGAGTTGCTATAATTTGCCTATCAAATCTAAGATCTAATATTACATACTTTTCTAAGCCTACTTTAGCCCAAGCTTTTTCGTAAAATGTTTTCAATCTTGTAAATTTATTTTTATAATTGATGGCATCACCAAATACAATTAGATGATTGCCTATGGTAGGTATCATTTCAAAATTGCGCTCTGGGGTTATATCAATTTGTTGTATTTGAGCCATCCAAAATGAGTCTGCGAGTATGCAAGCACTTATATCTTTTATTTGATGTAAGAGCATGCTATCTTGTTTTGTGAGCTTGTTACTATTGAATGGAAAATTGGTAAATACAGGTAATTGTATATGTATGTTTTGCACTAATGGCAACTGCGTAGAGCTACTGTCTATGTAAAACGATTTTCCCCACATATCAAACACTCTGGCTATAGGTGTACGTTCTGTAACGTGTATGTTTAATACATTATTATTATCAAAGAACAAATTGGCTTTTTGAATCCATATATTGGCTAAGAGTATATTTTCTAATGCTCGCAAATCAATATGCTGTAAGGGTTTGTTTATAATGGTGGATGCACTGTTCCCTACTAATAATTGTTCTATTTCCTTTTCGCTTAAAAAAATATGTCCATTTGTTTGTTCTATTTGTATAGTGATGGTTTTGCAGATGGATTGATCTTTTTTACGTATAGCTGCTACTAATGTAATAGTTATAGCTACTCCAAACAGGAGCCATAAAACGAATGTTATTTTTTTTATCCAGTTATGCACTTATATATTAATTAATTTCTACCCAAACTCCATTTACTAATTTTTCGAGTTTCCCCCATTCTGGGATTCCCTTATCACGACCTTTTATTCTAACTGGCTCAATCCAATCATGCTGACAATCTTTCAAAGGATCATCAATCAATACCCAATCTTGAAATTGTATTCCATATTCTTCCTCACACACTTTATATACTTCTTCTATTGTCTCATACCATTGATCCCATAAGCCACCACAATCTTCTAATTTATCATACCCAAATAAATATATACCATCTTCGTCTTGGTACAACATTACTCGTTTTATATCTACCTCCTTATTTTTTACTAATGCAATCTTCCTCATTTTATTAATTGTTCTTTAACTGGTTCTACCAATGCATCAATATCGCCAGCACCAGCCATGAGCAATAGTTCTGGCTTTTGCTTTTTTACCCAATCTATGAATTCTTCTTTGATTAATAATTTCTTATTATCCTGTTGTATTTTATCCAATATTAATTGACTCGTTACACCTGATATAGGCAATTCTCTTGCCGGATAAATCGGCAATAAAATTATTTCATCTGCAAGAGATAAACTTTCTGCAAATGCATCAGCTAAATCTCGAGTACGTGTAAATAAATGTGGTTGAAATACAATAGTGCATTGTTTGTTAGGATATAATGTTTTAGCGCCTTTTATTAAAGCTTTTAATTCTGCTGGATGATGCGCATAATCATCAATTAATATATGCTGATTGTTTTTTAATACATACTCAAAGCGCCGTTTTACTCCTTTAAAATTGGCAATGGCATTTTTTATTTTTTCTTCATCAATACCTAAATATAAAGCTACAGCTATGGCTGCTATTGTATTTTCAACATTATGCATGCCACCCATGTGTAGAATCATATTTTCTACCATTATTTTTGACTTACCTAGTTTTTCAAGATTTACAACTACATCGTACTGATATGATCCGTTATGAATAATAATATTTTTGGCATATACATCAGCTGCCTCATTTTGTAAGCTATAAGTGATATGATTTTTAGTTTGAAAATCATTGTTTCTGTGTAAACCATATTTGTTGATTAATAATCCATTAGGTTTTATACATTTAGTAAAATCAATAAACGCTTGTTCCATATTTTCTGTTGTACCATAAATATCCAAATGATCTGGATCCATGGCAGTTATAACAGCTATATCAGGATTTAGTTTAAAAAATGAACGATCGTATTCATCTGCTTCAACTACGCAATGCTTTTGCGTAGTTGACCAAAAGTTAGTTTGGTAATTGCTGGAAATTCCTCCGAGAAAAGCAGTACAGCCATATTCTGTATCTCTTAATATATGCGCAACCATAGTGGTTATAGTTGTTTTTCCATGTGTTCCTGCAACACAAATATTATACGTATCGGCTGTGATGGCTTGTAACACATCACTACGTTTTACTAAAGTATAGTTATTGGTTTTATAATATTGTAAGATGTTATTATCTGCTGGAATAGCAGGTGTATATATTACTACATCTATTTCTTTTGGGATACTATTAATATCATCTTGGTATTGTATTTTAATTCCTTCTTTTACTAATTGTTGTGTGAATGAAGTTTCTGTTTTGTCATATCCAAATACTTGCACTTCTTTTAGTAAAAAATATCGAGCAATAGCGCTCATACCTATTCCACCAATACCGATGAAGTATACGCTGTGTATGGTTGACATGTTGATATGTTGTTTGGTTGAATGCATTATTTTATTAGTTGTAATACTTCTTTTGCAATACGCTCATCTGCACTTGTTATAGCTAGTTTACGTATATGTTCACTTAATGTTTTTTGTACTATTGGTTGACTTATCAAATTCAATATCTCGTCTATCAATTTTGTTTGTACATCTTTATTTGCAATCATTATTGCTGCATTTTTATTTACTAGTGTTGTTGCATTTACCGTTTGATGATCTTCTGCTGCAAAAGGAAAGGGTACAAATATCACCGGTTTGCCTATTATGCATAATTCAGCAACAGCCATAGCTCCAGCTCTTGATACTACTATATCTGCAGCGGTGTAGGCATATTCCATTTTATCAATAAATGTTCCTATCCAAATATCTTTTTTTTGTTTGATTTGTTGTTGTGCTTCTTCTGAAAAACTTTTACCCGTTTGCCAAATCAATTGAATATTGTTTTTTAACAAATCATCTATTCTATTGTTAAGGGCTTCGTTAATAGATTTAGCACCCAAGCTTCCACCTACAATTAATACAACAGGTTTATTATTGGTTAATCTAAAAAAATCTACTGCTTCATTTTTTGTTATTTTGCTTTCTATAATGCTTGCTCGTACTGGATTTCCTGTTTTTATAATTTTCTTTGCAGGAAAGAATTTTTCCATACCATCACTAGCTACAAAAATTTTGGTAGCTTTTTTTCCTAATAAAATATTGCTTTTGCCTGCAAAGGAATTACTCTCATGTATAAATGTTGGAATGCTTTTGCTTTGTGCATAGCGCAATACAGGAAAGCTTGAGTATCCTCCTACACCTATAACAGCATTGGGTTTAAATTCTTTTATTATTTTTTTTACTTGAAAAAAGCTTTTAATCAACTTAAATGGTAGCGCAATATTTTTTAGCAAGGAACTTCTGTTAAACCCTACAATATCTATTCCTCTTATATTATATCCTGCTTGAGGAATTTTTTCCATTTCCATTTTACCTTTTGCACCTATAAATAAAATTTCTATATCATGCTGTAACCGTTTAATAGCATTGGCTATGGCTATGGCTGGAAATATATGTCCACCTGTGCCACCGCCAGCAATGATTATTCGATATGATTTGTTGTTATTCATCAAAAATTCAAAACTTTTTCAATTCTCCTTTTTTAAAAGTATATTCTGGTGTTAATAAAATTTCTCCAAAATCTTCTCCATACCAAGGGCTTATATTTTCATCATTATAATTTTTTAAAATATGAATTTCCTGGGCTGGCATATAGCTTTGTGCAAGCATAAAACATTTTTTTCCTTTTTTATTTTGAGCAACATCCACAACAATTACAGCATGGCCAGGACTTCCACCACGTATAAATACATCTCCTGGTTTTATATTTTTCAATTCTTGTTGTTTTAATTCTTGTGCTAAGGATAATGTTCCTGCATAACCAAATACTATATCCATAAATTTTCTAAAGCTTTCGTATGTATTGGATGCGTTACTAGATGTTTTCCAATAGGGCTTTCCATTATTAAAGGCAATGGTGTTGCCTTGTATCCATTTAGCATATTCTGCTTTAAAGCCATCTACAAAATTGAAATGCAAGTCCGTATAGTTTTTTGTTTTATATAAATATTCTGCTCGTAAACGCATTACAGCATCTGCACATTGTTGTAAATCTTGCTTTCCAACATCAATATCTAATACAGCTTCGTGTACATTTTGATTTTTCTTTACTGCACCATTGTATAAATGTACTTGTGCATTTATTGATTTTAATGGGAAGTTTTGCAAAAATGATTCAAAGCTATTCGATTCATATTTTAATCTTACGAATCCTTTGGGGGAATTAAATCTTGTACAAACCATACTTCCGGATTTGTGTACGTTTTTGTTTGTATAGCTTGTTGTTTGCTGCCCACAAGCACCTGCACAAAAAACAATCACTATGGTATGTATATAATACTTTAACATAAACGTTTTATAATAAATTTCTTTCATCAATCATTATTCATTTTTTCAATTTCTTTTGCTTGCAATGAAGAAGCTGAAAAATTCCTTTCCTCTTCCACATTTTTAGATACACTTAATATAATACCAATAGCTAAACAAGTAAACATAAACGAACTTCCGCCCATACTTAATAATGGGAGTGTTACGCCTGTAACCGGAAATAAATTTACATTTACAGCCATATTAGCTAAAGCTTGGATAACCAATGTAAAACTTAATCCCAATGCTAAGAATGCGCCAAATGCGTACGGGCATTTTCTAAAAATTTGAATGCATCTAAATAAAAAAATCATATATATAAATAAAATAAAAGCAGCTCCTGCTAAGCCATATTCTTCAATAATAATAGCATAAATAAAATCTGAGTAAGGATGTGGTAAAAAATTACGTTGTTCGCTGTTCCCTGGACCTTTTCCTAGCACTCCTCCTTTAGCAATAGCTATTTTTGCTTGTTGTATTTGATATGGAGCTGCATCATTTTTAGCGTATATAAAATCTTGCACTCGTTTAATCCATGTACCTATACGGCCAACTGATTTTACATTGGTTGAAACAGATTGATTTTGCGTAGCAGCATTATTATTGCCTTTATATGTAGCCATGGCAATACTTACTAATATAATAATAGGAATGGCTGCTATAACTATTGTAAGTAAAATATGCTTCACACTAACCCTACCAATAAATAATAATAATAAACTAATTGCACCCACTAATAACGCAGTAGATAAGTTTGCTGGGGCAATTAACAAGCACACAATAGCTACAGGAATTATGACAGGTAAAAACCCTTTTTTAAAATCTTTTATAACGTGCTGCTTTTTGCTTAATTGTCTAGATAAATACATGAACAATGCCAACTTAGCCATATCAGATGTTTGGAAAGTCATATGTATTACTGGTAGTTTTATCCATCGATTGGCTTCATTTAAATTAGTGCCAAAAAATAACGTATAAATCAATAATGGAATAGCGAGTAAGAAAAGAATTAAGGATACTTTAGAATATACCGCATAGTTTACCCGATGGGCAAAATAAATAATGCATACACCAACTATAGTAAATGCAACTTGTTTAAATAAATAAACGGATGTATTGCCCTTATACATTTTATAGGCCAATGAACTGGTGGCGCTGTATACTACTAATAAAGACATTAAAACCAATAGCACAACAATAGCCCAAATGACTTTATCTCCTTTGGCAGCGCTCCTTAACTTCCCCAAAGGGGGGAAATTAGAAACAGTATTTATGTTTTGAGTGTGGTTCATTATTTAATGATAAACTTTTTCATTTTGATGTTAGGCGACTCTTGAGACATCCCCAAAGGGGAGGTTCGGAGGACCTGCTTTCTTACAATTCTTTAACTGCTTTTTTAAATTGCCTTCCTCTGTCTTCATAATTCTTAAATAAATCGAAGCTGGAACAAGCAGGAGACAATAAAACAATATCTCCTTTAGTAGCAAATTGAAAAGCCTGTTGTACAGCATCTACAGCATTTTTAGTATCTACAATGTTTAGTACTATATCTTTAAAGGCGGCATAAATTTTGGCATTATCGATTCCTAAGCATACAATTGCTTTTACTTTTTCTTGTACTAAGTTTTTTATTAAGGTGTAATCATTTCCTTTATCAACTCCTCCTAAAATAAGAATGGTAGGCTTTTTAATACTTTCCAATGCATACCAAGTACTATTAATGTTTGTAGCCTTGCTATCATTTATAAATTCTACTCCTCTAATCGTAGCAACTTGTTCCATGCGATGTTCAAGGCTTTGAAATGTAGAGATTGCTTCTCTTATTTTTTCTTTTCGAACACCAATAGAACTGGCTGCAACACTTGCTGCCATAGCATTGTATTGATTGTGCTTTCCTTGTAAAGCAAAATCATTGATACTCATCTCAAATTTTTCTGTAGGAGTTATGATCTTCATGTTATGATTGTTTATATATCCACCCCATGAAACTTCCTGTTTCATAGTAAGGGGATATTGAATAGCTCTAATAAAATGCTTTGAAATATTTTGTATTGTAATATCATCGTCCATGCAATAAATAAAAACATCTTCGCTTGTTTGGCATTGCGTAATTTTAAATTTAGATTCTATATATTTTTCAAATTGATATTCATATCTATCTAGGTGATCTTCTGTAATATTTAATAGAACAGCAACATCCGGTTTAAACGTTTGAATGTCATCTAACTGAAAACTACTAACTTCTAAAACATAAAATGGTTTTGGATTTTCAGCTACTTGTTTCGCAAAAGAGTAGCCTATATTTCCTACCAAAGCGCAATCCAATGCTGCTGTTTTGCAGATATGATAAATTAATGCTGTGGTAGTGCTTTTTCCATTACTTCCTGTTATGGCTATTATTTTACTCTCTCTTTTATATCGGTAGGCTAATTCTATTTCGCTAATTATGGGAATCTTTTTTAGTCTTATTTTTTTAATCAATTCATTTTTTTCTGGGATGCCCGGGCTTTTTACAATTTCATCAGCTTGCAAAATTTTTTCTTCGGTGTGTTTGTTGTCTTCAAATGGAATACTATGATCTATTAATTTCTTTTTATAATGATCTTTTATAGCGCTTCCATCAGATACAAATACATCATACCCTTGCTGTTTGGCCAGCAAAGCTGCGCCTATTCCGCTTTCGCCTGCTCCGAGTATAACTAGTCTTTTCATTTTTATTGTTTTCTAAATCTATATTGAATGTTAAACGCTATATGTTGTATTATTTTTCTTTATTTAAAATTGAACATAAAACGTGTTGTTATCTAATTTTTAGGGTTATAATCGCCATCACCATACATAAAATGCTTACGATCCAAAAACGCACGGCAATTTTACTTTCATGATATCCCAATTTTTGATAATGATGATGCAAAGGACTCATTAAAAAAATACGACGCCCTTCTCCAAATTTTCGTTTGGTGTATTTGAAATAAGCTACTTGTATCATTACACTTAAATTTTCTACCAAAAACACGCCACAAAAAATAGGAATTAATAATTCTTTACGTACAATAATAGCCAATGCACCAATAATTCCTCCCAATGCTAAACTTCCTGTATCACCCATAAAAACTTGTGCCGGATAAGCATTATACCATAAAAAGCCTACGCAAGCTCCAATAAATGCAGCAATAAAAATGGAGACTTCTCCTAAATTAGGTATGTACATTACATTGAGGTAATCTGCAAAAATTATATTACCACTTGCATAGGCAAAGATGGCTAAACAAATACCAATAATAGCTGACACCCCCGTTGCTAAACCATCTAAACCATCTGTAATATTAGCGCCATTAGAAACTGCTGTTATAATAAATATTACAACAACAATGTATAAGATGTAGGTATAATCTTCCCAACTTTTAGGTAACAGTTTTGCATAATTAAATTCATGATTTTTACTAAACGGGATAGTAGTAATAGGTGTTTTTACATTTACATATCGTTTTTCTTTTCCATCAATTTTTTTTATTACTTCATTTACTACTCTTTCATTAGGTTTAAGATTACCTATTAACTCTCTTTGCACAACTACATTTTTATTAAAATATAATGTGGCGCCTACAATAATTCCTAGACCTACTTGACCTAATATTTTAAATCTTCCGGCTAAGCCTTCTTTATTTTTTTTGAACACTTTTATATAATCATCAATAAAACCAATAGTGCCTAACCAAACGGTTGCTATAATCATTAGCAACACGTAGGTATTGGTAAGATTGGTTAATAATAAAGTAGGAATTAGAATGGCTAATAAAATAATGATACCACCCATGGTTGGTGTTCCTTTTTTGATTTGTTCCCCTGCCAAACCCAAATCTCTAACCGTTTCGCCAATTTGCTTTTTTTGTAAATAACGAATAATGCGTTTGCCAATAACAGCTGATATTATTAATGATAGTATTACTGACAACGCTGCTCTAAACGTAATGAATTGAAACAATCCAGCACCGCTGATATTGAATTCTTGTTTTAGCCAGGTGAATAAATGATAGAACATATTTTAATGTGCGAATTATGAATGCGCTAATGAATAATTATTTTGAATTACTGTTTGCATTTCTTTTAATATGGTATTGTTTATTAACATCTATAATAGACGTATTTATTTGTCCATCAATGCAAACATTTCTCTAACTACTTCTTTATCATCAAAAGCATATTTTACGCCTTTTATTTCTTGATATTTTTCGTGACCCTTACCTGCTATCAATATAATATCCCCAGTTTGTGCAAATTGTACAGCTGCTTTAATGGCTTCTTTACGATCTGTAATAGCAATGGCTTTACGCTTGCCTGCACTATTTAACCCTGCTTGCATATTTTGTATAATCACCTGTGGGTTTTCACTTCGTGGATTATCAGACGTAATAAAAACTTGATCGCTTAACGCAGTAGCAACCTCAGCCATAATAGGCCGTTTAGTTGTATCTCTATCTCCACCACAACCTACCACTGTTATAATACGTTCTGCATTTTTACGTAATGTTTGGATGGTAGATAACACGTTCTTTAATGCATCAGGTGTATGTGCATAATCTATAATCGCTATTATTTTTTGTTTAGATGATAGGATATAATCGAAACGCCCTTCTGCACCGGTAAGCGTACTAAGTATACGCAATACTTCTTTCTTATCTTCCCCCAAACAAACAGCAGCTCCATAAACGGCTAATAAATTATACGCATTAAAATCTCCAATCATTCTAAAATGCACTTCTGCATCACTGACCGTCATACTCAAACCATGTAAACTATTATCTAATATTTTTCCTTTAAAATCAGCTACCGTTTTTAAACTGTAATAATATTTTTTTGCTGCTGTATTTTGTAACATTACTGCTCCACGTTTATCATCTACATTCGAAATAGCAAAAGCAGTTGAAGGCAAGTGATCAAAAAATGATTTTTTTACTCGTATGTATTCATTAAATGTTTTGTGATAATCTAAATGATCGTGTGTGATGTTGCTAAACAATGCACCTATAAATTGTAGTGCTGTTATACGATGTTGATGTATAGCATGTGAGCTGCATTCCATAAATACGTGCGTACAACCGGCTTGTAGCATTTGTTGTAGCAAAGCATTGAGTTGAATAGCATCTGGTGTAGTATGGGTTGATGGCACTATTTTTTTACCAACATGATTTTGTACGGTTGATATTAATCCGCAAGTATATCCTAACGCTGTAAACAATTGGTATAATAGTGTAGCAATAGTGGTTTTACCATTGGTGCCGGTGACACCCACTAATTTTATTTTTGTAGAAGGCTCACCATAAAATTGATGCGCCATATATGCAACCGCTTCTTGCGCGTTGGCTACTTTTATATACGTAATATTATTATGTATGGTAGCAGGGAATTGCTCACATACAATGACGATGGCTCCTTTTTGTATAGCCGTTTCAATAAATTGATGTCTATCTGTTGCAACACCTTTAATAGCTACAAATACACTACCTGCTTGAACTTCTCGAGAGTCAATATGTATGCTACTTACAGGCAAGTTGGTATTACCTTTTACTGCAAGTAGTTTTACTTTATATAATATGATTTGAAGGGTGGTCAATTGTAATTAGTTATTGGTAACTGGTCATTAGTAATTTATTATTTTTTGGATATATCTATTTTGTATCCAATTGTATCCATTTTTATATTGAACCGTTTAAATACTTTTTTCTCTTTTTTTCATCAAACCTTTCTATTGCATAACGCAACATCGTTCTGGGCATTTGTTGATAGTGTTGTTGTAGGAACGCTTCTTCAATAGCTTCAGAAATTCTTTTGCCTACTTCTCTCAACATCCAGCCAACTGCTTTATGTATTAAATCGTGCTCATCTTTTACTAATATTTTAGCTATAGTAAATGTATGTTCATGTTGTTTTTGTTTGATAAAATGAAAAGTGGCCATAATGGCTATCCGACGTTCCCATAGCAAGTTTGATTGTGCTAATAGTTTTAAAATATTTTTGGATCGATTCATCAAATATCCTCCTACAATATATTCGGCTGAGCAATCTACCAAGTCCCAATTGTTTATATATTTTGTGTTGCTTAAATACAAATCAAAAATTTGTTTCTGATTACCCTCATCTGCTTTTTTAAACTGATTTACTAAAATGATTAATGCTAATAATCGCTCTTCGTGTATTTTAGATTGTAATAATTTTTGTATTTCCTTTAATGTTAAGTCTGCACATTTTTTCGCTATTAATCGAATTTGTGGAACGGTAATGCCTAAGAATACATCTCCTTCTCCATACTCCCCCTTGCCCGTTTTAAAAAAGCGAGCTACACCAATTGCTTTTTTGGGGTTGGCAAGTTTTTTTAATTGTTGTTGTGGAGAAGCTGTTGTCATTTATAATTTGTTTTTATTTTATATACTCAGCTATACAGTTTCTTGTATTTTTTGTATAGCTAGATGTACAATTTTTTATACTTTTTATATGTTTGAATAGGCAATGTTGTTTTTAAGTAAACTTTATCGCAACTTCATAAAAGATAACCTTAACCTTATTTTTTAACCTATTCTGCTGCAGAATAGGATTGTAAGATGCTTATTCTACGATAATTTTATCTACAACTTTTTCCTTCCCTAAATCCATTTGTAAAATATAGATACCTGGTTTTATACCATTTACATCAATGTCGTAACCGCTATTAAATTGTTTGATAATATTGCCTTGGTAATCGAACAGTACAGCACTTTTGTATGCTGTTATTTCTTTGTTTTTAGTTAGGCATGGAAGAGTAACTTTAGAATATATGTTGGTAGCTTTTTTTTGTAGTATCGGCTTATCATCGCAGGGTAGTGGAGCAGGAACACAAAAAAGTCTTTCAATAGTGGTAGTACCGCATTGGTTCGTAGCATCAATTTTGCAAGTTACTGTCCAAATATAATTTGGTCCATGCCCAAATCCAGAAAAACCACTTCCACCAAAAGTTCCACCATTGGTAGAAGATATCCTTTCCCAAAGAGTTGAGGTGATGCCTTGAATATCTATGTTTATTCCTTTATCACCAATTAAATCAACGTTAAGGTAATTGTAATTTGGCTTGTAGTCTGTTGTTATTGCAGGAGCACCAATATAAATATCTTTATTTATTGTAATAGGTGTTGTGGAACCGCATTTAATAAACGTTCCTGTAAGTTTTATTTGATTGTTGCTGGTTCCTATTCTTGTAAGCGTGGCTTGATTGCCAATAGTGGATAGGTTAACGATACCCGAAGGGCTTACAGACCAGTTTATTGTTGAAGTAGTTGCAATATTGTATGTGGCAGAACTACAAATTACACCATCTCCAGAAATAGTGGGTGTTATGTTGGTATTTACAACTAGTACACTATCCACCAACTCTTCTGTTCCTGCTTTTATTTTTACCACAATATTTTTAGGTTCTGTTCCGTTAAAAGTTGGTTTGATGTTTAGTTTGGGTTCGGTGGTTGTAATAATTGTGGTAATAGGGTTTCCGTTAGTATCTGACCAGTTGCGGCCTATAAGATTCCATTCGTAAGTGGCACAGGTTAAACCGGTGGCGTTGGTAATGCTGACGGTTCTTGTGCTAATATCTCCACAGTTTATGGTTACACTGTTACTGCCGTTGATAACTGGTTTTAGAGCAGGGCGGATTATAGGAATAGTTTTCCACTGACTCCTTTTGTATGGCTCTCCACAATGGGCATTTACAACTCTTACTTTTACCACTTCATTTATGCCTAGTAAACTCGTCTCTAAAACAATATTATTAGAACCCCATACTAACCCTGGTATAGTACTAGGTTCAAGATATCCACTAGTTATTTTCCAACCTTTAGGCAGTTGGTATTCATAAACGGGTAGATATGCTCCATAGTCATCAAATATATCCCTACTTCCTGTCGTACGAAAGCGCATTTGAGTAAAAATCAAGAAAAGGTAGTTCTTGCTGCAATTACTAGCATTTAAAATAGGCAGATTATTTTCTATAGTGCGATCTGCTATAGATTTGATGTGGGTAAAGTCTAGCGTTTTTACAGGCGATGAGCTACCTAATTTAAAAATTTGAATTGTTGTTTTCTCCGCACTTTGGTCTTCGAACTGAATGTATACTGTGGCTTCAAATGGCTTTTTACTAATTTCGTTTGTATACCAATCTATTTTGCAATGTTTAAAATTAGATAGCGAATAAAATTTTGCAGTATCTGGGAATGTAATTGTGTAGAAATATCCTGCGCCGTTAGGATAGCCTAGATCTGGGCATCTTTCAGAATCTTCAGCTGGAGAAATAGTTTGCGAAATTACAGTGGTAGTAAATAATAAAAATAACAGACTAATAAATGTATATTTCATTATTATTTGGTTTAATAGTTAATAAAAAAATTGTGTTTGAGTCGTTATTGAATTCATTTTTATTATTTGATTCTGTATAATTCATTATATCCATTTTGTATCTATTTAGTTCTAAACCTTAAGCTTAATATTGCTACAACAAACGCAGCGTGCCCTTCATTGCAATGAAGTTTAATAGTGGCAATAAGTTGATTCCATATTTTTTCTTCTTTCTATTTAAACGGGTTCGACTACGCTCACCCTGACATCTTTTTTTGACAAGACTATAAATATTTTCTTTTACCCATTATTTAATTCAGCTGCACATATACCACTTCATTCTTACGAACTACTGTACCTGCTGTTATGGATTGCGCAGATACTTTTCCTCTTCCTCTTGCCATTATTTTTACCCCCATATTTTCTAATACATACAAAGCATCTTTAAAACCCATACCCTGTAAGGAAGGCATGGTGTTAGTATTGTTATGGATTTTTTTAATTGCATATTGCTGACCTGTATAGCTTAACTGTGCTATGTTTGAAGCTTTTGCAGAATCACGGTAAACAATATGCATTTGTTGTAATATCTTTTTAAGATTAGACGCTATACTTACATAATTATAGTTATTGCTGCTATCTTTTATTGCCGTTGCTATGTTTGATGCCGGGCTATTTACTTGTGTAGCATATAGCCGATCGGCGATGGCTTTAAATACAGGACCTGCTACTAATGCACCATAAAATTTAGCTGCATGAGATTTATTTTTTATAACTACAATACAGCTATACTGCGGATTATCTGCAGGAAAATATCCTGCGAACGAGGATTGATAAATATGATCTGCATATCCACGTTTGCCATTGGCTACAAGTGCTGTTCCTGTTTTTCCGGCAATACTATAATTGGAATCTTTTAAATTTTTTGCCGTGCCATGCAGTACAACCCCTTCTAAACAAGTTTTAAGTTGCTGTAAGGTTTCGCTGCTGCAAATTTTTTCTTCTATTATTTCTGGATTGAACTGGCGAATAATTTTTCCATCTTGCATAATAGTGTTTACTAGATAGGGTTTCATCATTTTACCATTGTT
Organism: uncultured Chitinophagaceae bacterium; assembly: GCA_964638565.1. Classification (GTDB taxonomy): domain Bacteria; phylum Bacteroidota; class Bacteroidia; order Chitinophagales; family Chitinophagaceae; genus CAYVXB01. Next base: position 17,131 of record CAZXBE010000001.1, on the reverse strand, counting down.
GGCTACAGCATTATATAACATTAAAGTTTGCAAGGGACTTACCATTACGTTGTAGCCAAAAGCCATCCAAGGCAAAGTGGTTTTACTCCAATATTTACTTTCTGGTGTAAATATAATAGGATGTGTTTCACCTCTCAAACCTAATCCAGACAACTGATTGAGGTGTAAATGTTTTAAATGATCAATAAATTTTGAAGGATGGTCATTATAATACATCCATGCTAATTTGGCCATGCCTACGTTAGAGCTTAGTTCAAATGCTTGCTGTACGGTTACGTCATAGCGACCATGTTTTTCACTATCGTACACCGTTCTGCCTGCAACATGCCACACACCACCTTCTAGGTTTACAGAGCTGTTTAATTGGGCATGCTTATCTTCTAATACAGCAAGTAATGTGGCTAATTTAAATGTAGATCCGGGCTCTGATGCAGTAATAGCATAGTTATAATTTTCCCAATAATTTCCATCGGATATTCTACCTAAATTGGCAATAGCTTTTATTTTTCCTGTTTTTACTTCCATTACTATACAAGTGCCGTGTTCGGCTTGATTGTCTTGCATCATACGCATTAATGCATTTTCTGCTATGTCTTGAATGTTTACATCAATGGTGGTTACGATGTCTTTTCCATCTTCTGGATCTATTTCTGATCCTTCTACAGGCACCAATGAGCCACCTGCCATATATCTCACCAAACGCTTTCCTGTACTGCCTTTTAATAGGCTATCGTACGTTTGTTCGAGGCCTACATTTTGTGCATTTTCTCTAGATAAGCCAATGGTTCTGTTAGCCAATAGTTTAAATGGATTGAGCCGTTTGGTGTGCATGCTTATAATAAAACCACTTTTATTCCTACCCATTCGTACTAGCGGGAAGTTTGATAATGTTATGTATTGTTGAAAGTTAATTTTGCGTTGTAATAGATAATATCGATCTTCTTTGTTATACGCATTTTGCAATTCTTTTTTATAGTCATCCGTTTTTTTATCTTTAAAAAGATTAGCCAAATTGATGGATAAGGAATCTAGATTTTCTGTAAATCGCTTACCATTTTTTTCTCGTAAGCCATCGGCCGCAAAATCTATATACACATCAAATTCGGGTATGGATGTGCTGAGCATATTACCATCTTCACTGTATATAGTTCCTCTTTCTGCATGCAGCGCTTCGTACCGTACATGAAGGCTGTCGGACATGCTGCGCCAATATTTTCCCTGTACTTGTTGTATATAAATGGCTTTGCCTAATACTATACAACCGAATACTAATAGTGTTAAAAATATTAGATATACCCGCCACAATATGTCCTTTTTAATATCCACTTTTTAAATGTGCGTATTTTTGGTGTGCGAATGAAAAAATTATGTTATGTGTTGTATGTTAAATGTTGTATGATTATTTATTAATGCTATAATTTCCTTCATTCAACATGCAACATTTAGCATACAACTTCAATTCATCATTTATGTATTAATTTAACCGCTGGTTGCATTAATGGTTTTAAACCCAGTGGCTGTACAGCTTTAGCTAATTCGCTTTCTTTACTTTGAAACATTAATTCAGTTTTTAAACTTTTATATTCGTGCTGCATGTTTTTTAAGTCTCGTGCATTGGCATTTATATTGCGAATGGTTTTATCTGCCCAATGCCCGTTTGCTATATATATAATAGCTAGTATCGCTAAGAATAAAAAGTAGGATGTATTTTTTGCAATCCATTGATATTTGAATAGCTTACGCCAGTCTCTTGTATTAGTCATCTGTTAATTACGTATATTTAAAATCTTCCCTATTTTTTCTGCTACTCTCAATTTTGCACTTCTTGCCCTTGTATTGTATTTTAATTCTGCTTCGCTTGCCTCAATGGGCTTTTTGGTAATTACTTTTAAAAAATGTTTTTCCTTTTCATTTTGTATCCAATCACTTTCGTTATTTTTTTGTATTTTTCCTTGCTTAAAATAATTTTTTACTATTCTATCTTCTATGGAGTGAAAGGTTATAAATACAACTCTTCCCCCTAATTTTAATATGCTAGGAAGTTCTTTTAGCAAAGCTTCTAACGATTCCATTTCATTATTAACTTCTATACGCAACGCTTGAAAAACCTGTGCAAAGTATTTATTTGGATTCCCTTTTACTATGGCATTAATGGCTTGTTTAAAATTGTTTATGGTTTTTAAAGATTGTGTATGTCTTATTTGTACAATTGTTTTAGCTAGTGTTTTGGCATTGGTAACTTCTCCATATTGTTCAAATAATTTATGCAATTGTTGTTCGGTATACGTTTGTACAATATCATAAGCAGTTGTTGTTTGTCTTTGATCCATACGCATATCTAACATCGCATCATACCGAATAGAAAAGCCTCTGGATGCTTCATCAAATTGATGGCTTGAAACTCCCAAATCTGCCAAAAGACCGTCAACTTCTGTCACTTTATATAATTTTAAAAATCGTTTTATATGTTTAAAATTATGATCAATGAAAATTACCCGATCATCGTCTGGTACGTTTTTAGCCGAATCTTTATCTTGATCAAATACGATTAGTTTTCCCTTTGGTCCCAACTTATTTAATATAGCCTTTGTATGTCCAGCTCCTCCCATGGTGCAATCCACATAGATGCCATCAGGTTTTATTTGTAACGCCTCAATGGTTTCTTTCAATAAAACAGGAATGTGGTACGCCATTATTTTAGTCCTTATTATTCATGACATTCTTTGCTAAATCGCTAAATACACTTGGTGAAAAATTTTCAAAGAGCTGTTGATATTGTTGTTTACCCCAAATTTCTATTTTATTGATAGCAGCGCTTAAAACAATATCTTTTGATAAATTGGCATATTCCATTAAACTTTTTGGGATGAGCAACCGGCCTGCTGTATCCAATCCCAACGATGTTGCTCCATTTAAGAAGTAACGCCTAAATGCCCTTACCTCAGGATCAAAGTCATTGAGGGTATTTATTTTATTAAAAATAGGTTCCCAACTGTGTATTGGGTATAAAGACAAACATTTTTCAAATCCTCTATTAATGATAAACTGGGAGCTTCCCTTTTTACCCAATAACTGCTTTTTAAAACCTACAGGTAAAAGAAAACGTCCCTTTGCATCCAAGGTTGATTCATATTCTCCCAGAAAATCGTTCATTACAACGCTGTATTGATTTTATTATTTTCACCACAAAATAACACTTTTTCCCACTTAAATACGTAAAAATAGAATAAGCAATTTATGCACAACCTTAAATAGCTGTATAGATAAGGATTAAATGAATTTTAGATCTTGAATTAAAAGAAGTTAATGTGAATAACTGTGGATTGCTGTGGAAATAGATTAAAAATAGGATATAAAATACTAAACACTATTTTCGCATTATTTTGGATTTAAGCGCTTTGTTGTGAAAAATATCTCTTATTGTAATCATGTTTATTCATCCCAAACATCTTTCCATAAAGGATTATACGTATCATTTACCTGAGGATTGTATTGCTCAATACCCATTGTCTAATCGGCATGATTCTAAATTGCTCGTATATCGAAATGGAATAATAACAGAAAATAGTTATCAGTACATTGATACTGAATTACCAAGTGGTAGTGTATTGGTTTTTAACAATACACATGTAATTCAGGCTAGACTTTATTTTAAAAAATCTACTGGAACACTCATAGAAATTTTTTGTTTAGAACCAGATGATCGATATGGAGATATTACTACTGCTATGTTGCAACAGGACAAGGTATATTGGAAATGTTTAATTGGCGGTGCTTCTAAATGGAAAACAGGAATATTACAGGCTGTAAATAATATTTCGTCTATAACATTATATGCAGAAAAAATAGCTCAGGAAAAAGATAGTTACACTATTTGCTTTAGTTGGATGCCACAAACAAAAACATTTGCAGAAGTTTTAGAATTGATAGGAAATATTCCTTTGCCGCCTTATTTAAACAGGCAAGCTGAAATAATTGATGTAGAACGATATCAAACCGTTTATGCTTCTAACAAAGGCTCTGTAGCCACGCCTACGGCTGGACTACATTTTACAGCTGACATACTTAACACATTAGCTAAAAAAAATATTCAATTATTAGAAGTAACGTTACATGTTGGTGCAGGTACTTTTAAACCTGTAAAGGCTACATACATGGAAGATCATGTTATGCATGCAGAGTATATAGATATTTCTAAAGCAACTATTGAATTATTAATAGACAATGTAGTGAATGGAAAAGTAATTATTGCTGTAGGCACCACATCTTTACGTACGTTAGAAAGTTTGTATTGGTTCGGGTGGATTATAGAAAACGATCCTAATATAGATATGCAACGTTTTATATTACATCAATGGTTTCCTTATGAAAATAGCATATCTAAAAAATTTACAATAACCAAGGCATTGCTAAATATTTTGAGGTATTTAGTAGAAAAAGATATGGATAGATTAGTTACCAGAACACAAATTTTAATTGCTCCGGGTTATACTTTTAAATTGATTAAAGGATTGATTACTAATTTTCATCAACCACAATCAACACTTTTATTATTGGTAGCAGCTTTTGTAGGGGAGGGTTGGAGAAAAATATATAATCATGCTTTAAGGAACCATTTTAGATTCTTAAGTTATGGTGATGGTTGCTTATTGATGCGTAACTAGAAGCACCGTGTTGATGATGCAAACTATGCACCATTTTTCTAAATCATGTATGGTTTATTGCTATTGGTATTTCTATAATAAAAGTACTTCCCTTGTCTAATAAGCTTTCTACTTTAATATGTCCCTTATGTGCTTGTACTATGGTTTTAACATAGTTCATTCCCAAGCCAAAACCTTTTACATTATGTACGTTGCCTGTATGTGCTCGATAAAATTTTTCAAAAATGCGTTTAATTGTTTCTCGACTCATGCCTATACCATTGTCTTCCATACATATAATGAATTGTTTACCAATGTTTTTGGTTTCTATATTAAACGTCAATTGCTTTTTAGAATATTTGATGGCATTATCAATGATATTGTTAATAACATTAATCATATGTACTTCATCCGCTTCTATCCAATCATTCTTAGCAGAAAAATGAACATTCACTATTGCTTTTTTTTGTTGTAATTGAAGATCAAAATTATCTAACGCACGTTGTATAAACACATGTGCATGATGTGGTTTAAGATTAAATTCTAGTTCTCCTTTTTCTAAAAGAGCGGCTTGTAAAATAGTTTCTACATGGTTGTTCATTCGTTTATTTTCTTCCTTAATAATATTTCCAAAATATTGTAGTTGCTCTTTATTTTGTAATACTTTTTCGTTCCTCAAAGCGTCAATTGCTAAAGATATGGTTGCTAAAGGTGTTTTAAATTCATGGGTCATATTATTGATGAAGTCTGTTTTTATTTCACTTATTTTCTTTTGACGCAACATAGTACGCACCGTTAAAAAGAAAGCTGCAATAATAATAATAGTAAATACAATAGCCATACAAATCATCCAAAAAAGAGATCTATATACTTGCCTTGTAAAATTAGGTATAACAAATACGATTTGCTCTGTTGAAGCTAGCCCCTCCCACTCGTTTGCAACAGGCTCAATAGGAATCACTCGAATTTTATTATTGATCGTATCATTTGATACTTTGTTAAATGCATTTGTTTGTAATTCAAATGTCATTAAATGTGTGTTGTTTATAATAGCAAATTCATACTTTAAATTTTTTAAGTCATGCTCTTGAAGCACTTTTTGTATTTTCTCATTTAACTCAGAAATATTAAACCGTTGTACGATAGAAGGAGGCTTATACAAGCCAAACATAGACATACCGCTTCGCAATAGTTTATCAAATTCATCTTTTGGATAAGTAGAAGACAACCTTTCTTTGTATGCAATTTGCCTAGAAACATCAGACAAAGCTTTATCTACACGCTCTAACAACTGTTCTTTTTTTAATTCGAGCATGTTCTTAAACCAAGAAAACTGCAATGCAATAATGCCTACAAGTGAAAGAGTAATCAATACAATAATGAGAGGGAATACCCGTTTCATAAATATTAGGAGCAAAAGTAGAAAAGTGAACAGTCAAAAGCTTCAAGCTATCAATCACAAAGAAAATTAAATATATTCATCTGTAGATTATAACAACAGTTAATAATTTTATACATTATTGTTGAAGTTTGCTTCCAAAAGCTAAATCTCCTGCATCGCCTAACCCTGGTACGATATAGCCTTTTGCGGTAAGTTCTTCATCCATTGAGCCACACCAAATGGTAGCTTTCGGCTCATGGCGTTGAACAAATTCAATACCTACTTTGCAAGCAATCACTGTTACAATATGAATAGCTGATGGGGGTTCTTCTTGACGTATATGCTCTAATGTTTTAACCAAAGACGCGCCGGTAGCTAACATAGGATCAGAAATAATTAATACCCGATCTTTGATAGAAGGGCAAGAAAGATACTCTAAGCTTATGTCAAAGGTCCCATCTGCATGGTGTTTGCGATAAGCTGATATAAAGGCATTATCTGCCTTATCAAAATAATTAAGCAATCCCTGATGCAGCGGCAATCCAGCACGTAAAATAGTTGCCAAAACAGGTTGTTGTTGTAAGACAGCACTTGGGGCTATACCAAGTGGAGTTTGAACATCTACTGTTTTTGAAGGTAATTGTTTGCTTATTTCATAAGCAATTACTTCACCTATGCGTTCTATGTTTTTACGAAAACGCATTCGGTCTTTTTGTACTTGTGTATCTCGTAATTCACTTACCCAATTGGTGACTAAGGAATGTTTTTCGCCTAAATTGATAACCATAATTGATAAGGGCAAATGTAAAAATAAAAATTAAAAGATCATATGTTATCTTTTGCTACACTATATTCACTTCTCCTTCCAATAATACTCCGAATTTTTGTTGAACAGTTTGTATAATGTTTTGTGAAAAATCATATATCTCTCGTCCACTAGCCTGTCCATAATTTACGATAACTAAAGCTTGTTTTTCGTGACACCCCACGTTGCCTTTTCGGAAACCTTTAAATCCACATTGCTCTATTAACCAACCTGCTGCCAGTTTTATTTTATTATTGGATTGTATATATCCAACAATAGTTGGGTGTTGTTGTTTAAGCATTTCAAAATAAATTGTATCAATAGTTGGATTTTTAAAAAAACTGCCTGCATTACCCAATACAGCAGGATCTGGAAGTTTACTTTGTCGAATATGAATAATAGCATCACTAATAGCCTGTATAGATAAATGCTGCACTTGCATTTTCTCTAATTCAGCTTTAATAGCTCCATATTGAATATTAAAAACGGGTTTTTTATATAAGCGAAATATTACTGAAGTAATAATATGCGTATGTTTAAATTGATGTTTAAAAATACTATCTCTATAGTCAAAAATGCATTCTTTGTTAGATATGCTTACAACCTTTTTTTTATTCATATCATAAGCTTCTACCGATTCAATAACATCTTTTACTTCTACACCATAGGCTCCAATATTTTGTATAGGAGCTGCTCCTACACAACCAGGTATTAAAGATACATTTTCTACTCCTCCATAATTATGTTGCACACAGTATTGTACAAATTGATGCCAGTTCTCTCCTGCGCCTACTTGTAGATATACATAGTCTTCATCTTCTTTTAGTTTTTGTATTCCTTTTATTTCATTTTTTAATATAACCCCTTCAAATTGTTTGGTAAAAAGAATATTACTTCCACCACCCAATATCAGTTTAGGTAAATATTGTATAGATGAATTATTTAATAATTGTTGTAATTCCTCTATGCTATTAAAACGCCCAAACCATGGTGCATTTTGGCTTATATGAAATGTGTTAAATGGTTGTAAGGAAATATTTTGTTGTAAAAACACTTCTAATTTTTTATAAGATTGATAATTAATTTTATCATCACTTCCTTTTCTATTGGATTACTTTGGGCTACTAAAAGTGCTAATGCTGTTAGCGTATTAGCATTAATTTTTAATTCTCCATTTTTTTTAAATCGATGTTTATTTTTTTCTAGAAACCATACAAATAAAAATGCCCCAATGCGTTTATTACCATCGGAGAAAGGGTGGCTTTTTATAAGAAAATAAAGTAAATGAGCAGCTTGTTCTTCAATTGAAGGATAAAGGTATTTTCCATCAAAAGTTTGAATAACACTATTCAAAATACCAGAAAAACTTTCATCCTTTTCATTTCCGAATAGATTAGATGCTTCTTTTTTATTTATTAGTCGTCTTTTAAGTTCTAAGATAGCAGCTTTTGCCTCAGTATATTTTATTTCATAGGTAATATTTTCACTAAGCTGTTCTAATTTTAATGTCTGGCTATCATACTGATTTAGTAAAATAAAGGACTGTGTATATTGGCTTAAAACGTATAATAAACCTTTTGCTTCTTTAAGTTTGATGTTGCTACTATTACTTGATTGCTGTATTAGTTGTACTGCTTTTTGTAAATCTTGCATATTAATGGAAAGCTGCTGCAATCTCTGTTTATTTATAGTATATCCTTTTACTAAATGGTCTTTAAGTCTCTGAGTAGCCCACTTTCGAAATTGAGTACCGCGTTTAGAATTAACACGATAACCAACAGAAAGGATTACATCGAGGTTATAAAATTTAATCTTTCTATTTACCTGTTTTTTACCCTCTTTTTGAACTACCGAAAAATACTCGGTAGTTTCTTCTTCACTCAATTCTTCTTCCTTAAAAATACTTTTAATATGAAACCCAATAGTATCGCTATCTTTTTCAAATAGTTCTGCCATTAATCGTTGAGATAGCCAAACTGTTTCTTTTTCAAACTGCACTTTTACTTCAGTGCCATTATTAGTTTGATATATTACGATTTCTCCCTTACTACTTTCCATTATACAATTTTAAATAAGTTTTGGGTCAAAATAAGTTAAGAAGATATTTTCTTAAGATATTAAGTATGAGTTTATATATATTCCTTTCTATAATTGTATCTAAATTCACATTCTTTGAGTTGAAAATAAAAAGTACATAAAAAAAGCTTTTGACATGCTATTATATGATTATAATGTAAAAGATATTTGTTATTTCTTAATCTATTAATAAGCATCCATATCCGGCACTATATGCACGGTAGAAAATCCCTGTTGGTTGTGTACGAACACTATAGCATTTTGTATATCTTGTCTAATTTTTTGCAACAATGTTGCATTTTTTGGAAGCTTAATCATCAATTCATAAATATAATTGTTTTGAATGCGGTTCACTACAGGCTCTGCCGGCCCCGCAATATACTCCTTATATGTTGATAAAAACTGAGCCATTAAGTGTGCCGCTTGCTCTGCCATTGTTTGATGTTTATGTTTGCAATGCAACATTATTATTCTTGTAAATGGTGGATAATTAAATTGTTTTCTATTGGTCAGTTCTTCTTCTATAAAAGCATTATACTGATGCTGCTGTGCAAATATTAATATAGGGTTTGTTGGGCGAGCTGTTTGTATCAATACTTTTCCATGAGTATCTTTTCTACCAGCCCTACCACTTACCTGCTGTATTAATTGAAACGCTCGTTCATTTACTCTAAAATTAGCAAAACTCAGTAACGCATCTGCATCTATAATACCTACTAGGCCTACCTTTTCAAAATCAAAGCCTTTAACAACCATTTGTGTACCCACCAAAATATCAATACGATGTTGTTCGAATAGTTGTATTAGTTTTTCATGATCATATTTCCCTCGTACACTATCTATATCCATACGAGCAATACGAGCTTGTGGAAAATGTTCTGTTAATGATTCTTCTATTTTTTCTGTACCAAAACTGTGCTGTACAAATTTATGGCTACCACATGCAGCACAGGTGTATATTAATTTATACGAAGTACCACAATAGTGGCATTGTAATTGATTTTTAGTTTTGTGGTACGTAAGCGTTACATCGCAATGTTCGCAATGAGGTATCCAACCACAAATGCTACATATTTGATGTAATGTATATCCACGACGATTTTGGAATAAAATAATTTGTTGTTTTTTTTGCAACATAGTTGCAATATTATCAAGCAACGGAGGTGATAATATTACCTTGGGTTGTTGTTTGGTCGTAAATATTTTGGTATCAACAATTTCTATTTCTGGTAATTGTGCATCACCAAATCGTTCTGCCAATTCTACTAAGCCATATTTTCCTTGTTGTGCATTATAATAACTTTCTATAGATGGTGTAGCACTTCCCAATAATACTTTTGCATTGTGTAATGATGCATAATAAATAGCCGCATCTCTTGCATGATAACGTGGGGAAGGGTCTTGCTGCTTAAAAGACGAATCGTGCTCTTCATCAATAATAATAAGTGATATGTTTTGAAATGGAAGAAATAATGAAGAACGAGCTCCTAGTATAATTTTTATTTCTCCCGTTTTTACTTTATCCCATAACTCTACCCGTTCATTAAGGTTAAATTTAGAATGATATACTGCAATATTTCCGCCAAAATGTTTTTGTAAGCGTCGTATAATTTGACCTGTAAGTGCTATTTCAGGCAACATATATACTACTTGGTTTCCTTGGGCTAGTTGTTCTTCTATTAATTTAATATATAGTTGTGTTTTACCACTAGCAGTTATGCCATGTAACAAACACACCATTTTTGTTTTGAATGCTTCTTGTATTTGTTGATAGGCTAATTGTTGGGCACTTGATAGTTGATAATTAATAATGGATAATGGAGGAAGATTGGGTAACCGATCAACAGAACGCTTTTCAGCTATTAATATATTTTTATCTATTAAGGATTTTAGTTGAGCCGCTGTAGCACCAGCTTTGGTAAGCAATTGTTTTTGAGTGATATTAGATTTTATAGTATGTAAATGAATAAAAGCAAGTAATAGTTCTAATTGTTTGGGAGCCTTACTCCAATTGGCGTTGAGCAAGGAGGCTAATGCTGTTTCATTATTATACTTAGGTTGTAACCTTATAAAGATGTCTTTTTTCTCTTTATATTTTTTGTTTAAAGATTCGTATGCAAAGCATATTTGTGCATCGATTAACTTTTTTATAGTAGCATATACATTTTTATTATCCAGTATTTGTTGTACTTCTGTTAGCTTTAATTCTTTTTTTACATGAAGCGCTTCTGCTACTAAAAAAGCATGATCATTTAGGTGTTGTGCGTCTATTCCAATGTCTTCATTATAGAATAGTATGGTTTCGCTAGATAATCTAAAATGGGCTGGCAGAGCAGCTTGCATAACCTCTCCTTCTGTGCACATATAATATTGTGCTATCCATTCCCATAACTGTAATTGTTTTTCATACACTAACGGTTTTTCATCTATAATGCTTATGATAGGTTTAGGTTGAAATGTATTTGGAGTATTATGGTGTAACCGTTTAACAATACCAGCATAGCGCTTACTTTTACCTAACAATACTTCTACTCGACAACCGATAAGTTGTTTATCAGCCCATGCCTCTGGAATTGACCAAGTAAAATTTTGGGGCAGTGCAAGGGGTATGATGATATCAGCATATAACAACATAATTAGCGTGAAAATATGCCAATTTGATAATGAGGCAATCTTTAGAAATATTTAAAATATTAGTACTTAAATCTTCAAAAGTATAATTGTTACTTTTTATTCATAACAAATGTTCCCCAGCCCCTATATGATAAATTTAGTCCTTCTGTTCCTATCATTTTTGTAAATTTATCCGATAAAATTGCTGAATCGTTAAATCTAGATTCACCAAAAGTAGTAAAAGCAGTATACTTGAATGCAGTTCCATTCAAACTCCATACACCTTTTAAAGATGGTATTAGCTTTGGTGCTATTGCATGATCATAAACAAAAATACTGTCTTTATTAACTCGCCAGCAATAATCCATAGAATCAGGCGTGTTTACAGAATAGAGCTTGCCAACCCAAATGCCTGTTATATCCGGAAGAGGTATTGGTGCTGGGGGATTCTCTACTGAATATTCTTTTTTGCAAGCAACAATAATGAATAAAAAACTTAAAAATAATATGTGTTTCATATAAAAAATTCCCTCTCCAAATGTACGCATTATTTATACATCCTATGTGTACGTAGCCCTTTTTCCATTACATCTTTTAAATGTTGTTTTAATGCAGCAATATCGTTTATAGTATAGTTATTAACTGGTATTTCTTCTAAATAAATAGTTCTTAGTTTACCAGGAGTAAGTGCTGTAATATGTCGATAATGCAACCTATCAACCGCATCCGGAAAAATAACAGGTTTGATGGGCGTTTGCGTTTCGATAGCTATTTTAAAAGCACCATCATAAAAATGCTTTAATGGTTTCGCAGCATCTTCATTAAATGTTCCTTCCGGAAAAATAAAAATGGATATTCCCATTTTCAAAACCTGAACAAGTCTTTTTATGCTATGGGCTCTGGTTTCAGCATTTTTACGATCAACCATTATGGTAGCGTTTTTATAGATATTTCCAAATATAGGAATACGAGCCATTTCAGATTTTGCCAATATTCGTACTGGTTGTCGAAGAGCCATCATAATTTGTACAATATCTATATAAGAACTATGATTAGCCACAAAAATGTATGATTTTTTTTTGTTATGAGGAGAGACATATATTCGTTTATGTCGTATCCCTACAACGGCTAACCATATTGTAGCCCATATTCTACATAATACATACAGGATGTTAGATCTTTTTGTTGGACTACATATCGGTAAGGCCAAGCTTATTATAAAAACAATCAACATTAATGCTACAAACCATATAAAAGCGTAGATAGCATATAGTATTTGAAGAAATCGAATAATCCATTTCATAATCCATTTTTTTCTATTCAAAACGCCATCCATCAAAAGGAGTAATCAATGATCCATGTTAATCCAATATGCCCTCAACCAACATTTTTTTACTCGAAATAAATTTTTACTGTTTGATAAAATAATTGGTTCTGTAAATATTGATTTTTAGCTTGCAATTCATTGTATCCCTTTAATCCAAAAAGCCCGGCAGCATTACCTTTATTGATAGCAATTTCTAAATACCCAGCAGCATTAAACATAGCTAGTTTCTCTCCTTCTTCTACATGCATATACGTTTCTGCTATGGTATCAATTACTTCATTTCGTTTAAATACAATAGAAAATCGACGACCTTTTCTATGTTTTTCAAACATTTTCTTTGTAATGTTGATAATTACATTTTCAAAATGATCGATAAAAATAATTTGTCCTTCTATCCAATCTTTACCAAACAAAGGTTTTAGTGGATTTTTTTCTATAATTGATGTATCTACATTTCCAATTTTATCTAATGCAACACCGTCGCAAATTTGTTGTATTGCTTTTCCTATAACCACGCTATAATGCAATGCTGTTTTTTTAATGGTATCAGGCAAGGGAATTCCTATCACTTGTTCCGGCTTTTCTTCTAGTATCATCATTAGCAGTCCATTATCAGCGCAAATAATATACTGACCTTTATGGTATGAAAGCAGCAGTTGTTTTGATAGAGTATCAAACAAGCTAACCCATACGATATGGAACGTATGTTTAGGAAAATGTTGAATAGCATTTCTACATATGTAAGCTGCCTGCGAATAGTTAAATGGTGGTAGTGCATGTGCAATGTCTATCAATTGAAATGCCTGATTCACTTGCAATAGTTTCCCTTTTATAGCTCCTACAAGGTAGTCTTGTTCCCCAATATCGGATGTGATCGTTATTATAGACATGATGCCGTATTGAATCAAAAGTAAAAAAAAGCTACAAGCTTTTAAATACAAGATTAGAGCAAATGCAATTATTTTTTACTTGTGGATAATAGCTTGCTGCTTATAGCTTATTTTATTCAAAATTCATTTTGTTCCGTACTTTTACCGCTCTCTTAAATGAAATAGTATGCATTTTAAACTCTCCCAAATTCCCGAAAGAAGTCAAAAACCTCGTCAGTCGGGCTTAACAATGGTTATGGATAAAGGATTAAGTGTGCAAGAAGTAAAAAATTTTTTAAATGTATCACATCCTCATGTAGACATCGTAAAATTTGGTTTTGGAACAGCTTTTGTGACACCGAATCTACGAGAAAAAATAGAAGTCTACCAATCATTTAATATTCCTGTATATTTTGGAGGAACATTGTTTGAGGCATTTCTTATACGAAATCAATTTGAAGATTATAGAACCCTTTGCAAAGAGTATAATATAACGTATATGGAAGTAAGTGATGGTTCTATAAGCATTCCGCATACGGAAAAATGCGGTCATATTGAAAAATTAAAACAATATGGCACCGTATTAAGCGAGGTGGGTAGTAAAGATGCTGCTCATATTATTCCTCCTTATAAATGGATAGAGCTGATGAAGGCAGAATTAAATGCCGGAGCATCGTATGTAATAGCAGAAGCCAGAGAAGCAGGCAATGTGGGTATTTATAGAGGCAGTGGCGAAGTAAGAGAGGGCTTAGTGCAAGAAATCTTAACACAAATACCTGGTGAGCGTATTATTTGGGAAGCACCTCAAAAAGCTCAACAGCTATACTTCTTAGAACTATTAGGCTGTAATGTGAATTTAGGAAATATTGCCCCCTCGGAAGTTATTCCTTTGGAAGCTATGCGCATAGGTTTACGAGGAGACACGTTTCATTTATATTTAAAAAAAGAAAAATTGTAATGCGATTGTTTGGGTTGATTGGTTATCCATTAACACACTCTTTTTCAGAAACATATTTTAATACTAAATTCGAAAAAGAAAAAGTTACAGATTGTATATATGTCAACTTTACCCTACCAAATGTTCAACAATTTACTACGCTTCAAACGGAATATGTTGATTTAATAGGTTGTAATGTTACAATTCCTTATAAGGAATCCATTCTATTTTACGTTGATGAACATTCTCCGTTGGTTCAACAAATAGGAGCATGCAATTGTATTCATTTTAAAAATAAAAAAACGATAGCCTATAATACAGATGTGGTAGGATTTAAAACATCTTTTCTTCAAAAAAAACAATCACATCATACAAAAGCGCTCATATTAGGTACTGGTGGTGCTTCTCAAGCCGTTCAATATGTATTAAAAGAATTGAATATTGCTTATCAATTGGTATCTCGAAATAAAACGGCGTGTACTATTGCCTACGAAAATATTACACCAGAAACGCTTCAACTATTTACTATTATTATTCAAACTACGCCCTTAGGTACTTTCCCAAAAACGAATGAGTTACCCGATATACCTTATAAAGCATTAACGCCACAACATTATTGTTTTGATCTTGTTTATAACCCTATAGAAACACTGTTTTTACAGTGTGCAAAAAGACAAGGAGCTATTACACAAAATGGGTATGATATGTTATGTATACAAGCCGAAGAGAGTTGGAAAATATGGAATCAATGATAATGAACTATTAACATGCTTCATTATTGATGCAAATAACGGGCTCAAATGCACATGGGCAGCTTGGACACGTCTGCCCTACAGATGTGGCAGATATGGAGCAACATTAAAAGAACGACATATACAGTAGATTAAAAGCGTATAAATCTATTTTTTATACTTTCAAAAAAACAGGCTTTGATGTCAACTTTGTGTAAAGGCGGTGGAATTGTAAATGCAGCAATGGCGGTCAGATGAGCAGCAAAAATGGCAAAAAAATAGGTACGCATACGGAATTTGCTTTATGAATTTTTAAGCATATCTTCTTAACTAGAATATAAGATTGTTTATTTTTTAATTCATAACGCTTAACTTTAATTTTAAATGACTACTAAACGACGTATTGCTATATTTGGCTCCACGGGTTCTATAGGAACACAAACACTAGAAGTTATTACCGCTAATACAGATCGTTTTAGCGTAGAAGTTTTGACTGCGCAAAATAACCATGAATTACTGATACAACAAGCGTTGCATTTTAATCCCAATATTGTTGTTATTGGTGATGAAAAAAAATATCTTCTCGTAAAAGAAGCACTTATTCCACATAATATAAAAGTATTTGCTGGCGCAAAAGCATTAGAAGACGTTGCTGCATTAGATGTATATGATATAATACTGGCAGCTATTGTAGGCTTTGCTGGTCTTCAACCCACCTTGAAGGCTATTGAAACAGGTAAAACAATTGCATTAGCCAACAAAGAAACGTTAGTTGTAGCTGGCGATATTGCGTTTCGTATGGCTGCAGAAAAAAAAGTACCTATTATTCCAGTTGATTCAGAACACTCCGCTATTTTTCAGTGCCTTGTTGGAGAATCATACAATCCTATTGAAAAGGTTATCCTTACCGCATCAGGAGGGCCTTTTTTAGGCAAAAAGCCCAATTTTCTTTTAAATGTGCGTCGCGATCATGCATTGCAACATCCTACTTGGAAAATGGGGGCAAAAATCAGTATAGATTCCGCTACGTTAATGAATAAAGGACTCGAAATGATTGAAGCAAAATGGTTATTTAATTTGCAACCAAAACAAATTCAAGTATTGGTACATCCTCAAAGCATTGTGCATTCTATGGTTCAATTTTCAGATGGAAGCATAAAAGCTCAATTGGGTTTACCAGACATGAAACTGCCTATTCAATATGCATTGGGATTTCCTCATCGAATAACCAACAATTATCCAAGATTAGATTTTCGAAAAGTTAGCCAATTAGTATTTGAGGAACCAGATACTAAAACATTTCGAAATTTAGTTTTAGCCACTGAGGCTTTATTTAAGGGAGGTAATTTACCTTGTGTACTTAATGCCGCTAATGAGATAGCCATTTTTGCTTTTTTACGCAATCGCATAGGTTTTTTAGATATGACCGATGTAATAGAACGTACTATGCAAAATATTTCCTTTATAGCAAACCCAACAGTAGAAGAATATTTTGAAAGTGATGGGGAGGCCAGGCAATTTGCAGCTAATCTTATAAAGATGTAATACCTTTCTAAAAGCGGCATTGTTAAATTACTATAGCTGTCTTGTCATGCCAAACGTAGTGAGGCATCTCTCAAAATAATAAATTTCTTGTGTAATAAGGGATTTCTCCCTACGATCGAAAGAACAAATCATAGTGTTCATCTAAAAGCTATATTACATTAAACCGAAAAATTAGTATTACATAGATGTTGAATAAAAGGGTTT